>JAFGWT010000339.1 GCA_016937015.1 Deltaproteobacteria bacterium
CCCGCCTCCGCGGGGATGACGGATTTTGCTTTTCATGTTGCGAAAACAGCTTTTTGCGACAGCCTCGTAGGCGGGAATCCAGTCAATGTATGGACGGGGCTGCTCTGCTCTGTTGAATTAGAACTCGATCCCCTGCAACGGACGGCCTTTGGCCTCCTCAGGAAAGGGGAATCTGGGGTAAACTATTTCCTGACGCATTTGTCACCCTTTGGTGTCAATAGATTACGACAACACCGACCAGCTATCCAGCAGTGACATCAGTTCTTCAAAGTCCACCCCATTTAGATTTTTGGCGAACGTGTTGAAACCCTTTGTGGAAAAGTCGGCCATGCGGCGATAGTAGTTCATGCGATCGGATTCGCCGTTAATGGTGACGAATGAATCCTGGGTAAAGAAGTCGAAGAAGCGCCAGCCGCCAGACAACTCGCCCATGCGCCTGTTCCATGGGCAATCCGCCGCAAGGGTCACCATCCCCATCTCTCCGGCGTCTTTATACGGCCACATGGCCCAGGACACCCCATCCTCTTCGAGCAGCGTCAGGAACGTCTCCAGGATATACCGTTTATCGGGACTGTGATGGGGATGCCCGGTCTCGCCACACCACAGCGGCTTTCGCAGCGTGTCCTTAAGATGAGCGTACGTCACATCTCGATGCAGCATGTCACGCAGCCGGGCTTTGGCGTCTTCTCTTTGAACATCCATTCCGCCTGCCTGAAGGAACGGATAAAAATGAAACGAGTACGACAGATTATCATCCATGTTTTCGGTAAACATCGAAAAGTCACGGGCATAGGTGTTGCCTTCAACAAATATGACATGACTGGCGTCAACACTGCGAATCGCCGCGATGGCATCGCCATAAAACCGCAGCATCACGTCATCCAGCGACGTATCCAGATAGCAGGGCTCGTTGAGTAAATCGTAGCCGCCGATGACGGGGTCGTCTTTGTAGTAAGCGGCTATCTGTTTCCATAAGGCAACCAATTGTCTTTGCGCTGCTTCATTTTTCCAGAAACCATAGTCCGCGGTGTCATTATCACTGTGCCAGTCGGGATTCTGTCCCAGCGGTGCGCTGTGCATATCGAGGATGACCAGCAGTCCTGCTGCCTTACACCAGGGCAGAATGCGGTCAATCTGCTTTACCGCAGTGCTTTGCTCAAACGACGTGGCATCGCTAAACAGATTGTGATTGATGGGAACGCGAATGCTGTTCAATCCCTGCGACGCAATGTATGCCACGTCTTTTTGCGAAACGCTTTGCTCGTAATACCGCTGCCAGAATTTCTGGCTGGCAGCGGCACCGTACCGCCTTGAAATCAACCCCCGAATCTGGGATTCCGTGCCCGGGATACCCAGCATGAAATGCTCGAGATTTAACCAGTTGCCAAGCCCTACGCTCTTTAACAGTATTTGCTGTTCATTCCGCACAAATACCGAACCGCTTACTTTTAAATAATCTGTCATGGTCTTTTATTAAATCCTGAGGTCCTCATTGACCAATCCGGCGATACAAACTGCACCTCACCAGGCGGCAAAGATCTGTGTCACCATTGTCTGTCCATTGCGACTCACGATACCCAGCCCCAGGTGTGTAAACTCCGGCGTCAGCACCTTGATTTTATGGGACGGGCTCTGCATCAGATTGTGATGAACGCGCATCATGCTCGAACTCAACCCAATATTCTCCGCGCTCAGCCGGGGATACAGGCCCTGAGCCTGAAGCCTGTCGGACAGCTTTCCGCTTCGGGTTGAAAAGTGACCAAACGTTGAAGATGCGACCATATCCTCACAGTGTTTCCGGGCCACACCATCGAGCCGCGTGTCCCGCTTCAGTGGCGAAAGCCCCATATTCTGCCGAATGCGATTGAGCAGAACCGTTAGGGTATTTCCGGGATTTTCGACGACATCGTGTTCAATCGGGAATACCGACGGGCGGGTTTCCACATCGATGCCGACATACAGCGGCACCAGCAATGCGGTCTCCGGTCCGCTGGGGCGCGTCACCTGCAACTCCAGCTTGTACTTCCCGGCATCACCAATGGGCACGGACACCTGAAACCGGGCTTTCCCCACCACAAATGCGTTGAGCTGCTGCACACCGCCATTGGGCTGCTCCAAAAACGCCTCGACAGCGGATGCACCGTCAGTATTCAGTTTTCCGCGGACATCAATGGGTTTGCCCGGCGTCGGCTGTACCGGAATCGCGTTGAGCGACAGCATGCGGGTCGCAGCAATAAACACCACCCTGGCCTGACCGTTTGCGTCATGCACGCCAACGCCGCAGTGAGTCCACTCGTCACTCGCGTTCCCCAGTATTTGCCGCAGGGCCTTATCGCCGTTATCCGGCAGCTCATACACTGCCGGGGACACCAGATAATCCGTACTGCCAAAATAGCGCAGTGCAAAACGCAGATAGTCGATGCCGTTTTCCTGAGTCATCAATGGATTTTCAGTCAAATCCACTGCATGCTTTCTCGCCGCGCGGGTGAGACTGCCATCCAGGACACAACCGTCGCCAAGCAGCGCCACAACCTTTTGCCATATGATTTCTTCCTGCTCGCCAAGAGGCTCGGGCGCCTGCAGCCCGTACGCATTGGCTGGCGCGGGAAGCACGTACGCAGATGCATCAGCGGTCTCAGTGTCTGCGTGTATCATGTCGGGTGCGCGTACAGCGGACGGTGATGGGGCTGAACAGGCCAAAACACACATCACCCCTGCCAGATACAAAGCAACTGAAATGGGTTGGATAACCGGCGTCACAGTACCTGGATGGTAAACCACTTTTAAAAGGCAATCACAGGGAATCGCCGCGACGGATGCCATAACTCGCCGAAACAATCGATGTAACGAAAATGCAACCCTCACACCTGACCGCAGCACTTTTTATATTTTTTGCCGGAACCACAGGGACACGGATCATTGCGACCGACTTTCGGCTGGTCCCGTTTCACAGTCTGCGGCTTTTGCGGTCTTTCCTGGGGCGAGCCACCCTCTCCTCCCCGACCTTCCACAGTGCGGCGGTTCTGACGGGGCATACTGATACGCTGCGCGTCCTCTTTGTTTTCAATGGCCACATGGAATGTGTTTTCGAGGACGTTGGACTTAATGTTCGCCATCATCTCGGTGAACATATCGTATCCCTCCCGCTTGTACTCCTGCTTGGGATCCCGATTGCCGTATCCGCGAAGCCCAATTCCCGAACGCAGGTGTTCCATGCCGGCGAGATGATCAATCCATTGTCTGTCAATCTGACGCAGGTAGAAATGGCGAAATGCCGTAACCAGCACATCCTTGCCCATCTCCTTCTCGCGATTCCCAATCACTTCTTCGACCCGGTCGTATACGCGCTTCACCACTTCGTCGGCATTCTGGGCAGACGCCACGTCGCCGGGATCAAATCCAAAGATGCCTTTGACCGCGTGTCTCAGTTCATCCAGCGCCCAGCTTCCCTCAGTCTTTCCGGTGCAGTGCGTGTCCACCAGCGTGCCGACCATTTCATCACAATCGTCGAGCAGTCTCTCCCGTTGTGCCGCCTGACTTTCGGGCACTTCCCTGAGCAGAACTTCCAGAATTTCCTCCGGACGCGTCAGTTTTGACAAATCCGGTTTGTATCCATAAAACGCATACACCTGCTGTTCAATTCGCTCCGGATACGGTTTCACAATATGTTCAAATGTCGGTTCCGGCAATTCCCCGTCGGGGCCCGGAGGCGGTGGTGCTGTCAGCTGGCTGTGCACAATAATAATCCGCTCGAGGGTCGTCTTCAGCAGCTCCCGGAATTCCTCAACCTGCTCCTGTGGCACTTCAACAGGCACCAGTTCGCGCACCTGTTCTTCCCCCGCAGTCTTTACCTCGGCCAGGCCCACTTCAGTCATGTACTTGCCTTCAAGCACCTGTTTGCGAAGAGCGTAAATCGTCTTGCGCTGCTGGTTCATGACATCGTCGTATTCCAGCAGATGCTTACGGGTGTTGAAGTTGCTGTTCTCCACCTTCTTTTGCGCGTTCTCAATGGATTTGGTAACCATCTTGTGCTCGATGGGAACGCCCTCCTCCATCCCCAGCCGGGTCATGATGGTGGCCAACCGCTCCGCGCCAAAAATGCGCAGCAGGTCGTCCTCAAGCGAAAGGAAAAAACGCGAGGAGCCCGGGTCGCCCTGACGCCCTGCACGACCGCGCAACTGATTGTCAATTCGCCGGGCTTCATGGCGCTCCGTTCCCACAATATGCATCCCGCCCGCATCAAGTACCTCCTGCCGTTCCAGCTCACACTGGCGTTTGTACTCCGCCACCAGCTTTCGATACCCGGCCGGATCCTCATCCGGATCAATTTTTCCCTTTGCCATCATCTCAGCGTTGCCGCCGAGAATAATGTCCGTACCACGGCCCGCCATATTCGTGGCGACAGTCACGGCGCCTTTTCGACCTGCCTGCGCCACCACGAACGCCTCGCTCTCATGATGTTTGGCGTTAAGCACGTGGTGCTTTATTCCCTTGCGTTCAAGAATGCGGTGAATGGCTTCTGATTTTTCCACGCTCGCTGTACCGACCAGCGCGGGCTGACCTTTTTCCTGACAATCGAGAATCTCTCCCACGATGGCTGTAAATTTTTCCCGTTCCGACTTGTAAATCACATCCTGCATATCATCGCGCACGCACGGCCAGTTGGTGGGAATCACGGTGACATCCAGTTTGTAGGTTTTCATGAACTCTTCGGCTTCGGTCTCAGCGGTACCGGTCATCCCCGAAAGCTTGCCGTAAAGTCGAAACAGATTTTGAAACGAAATGGTCGCCAGGGTTCGGTTTTCTTCGAGAATTGGCACATTTTCCTTGGCTTCGACGGCCTGATGCAGTCCATCTGACCAGCGTCGGCCTGGCATGGTTCGCCCGGTAAACTCATCAATGATAACAATCTTCTCATCCTCAGTTACCATGTAGTTTACTTCGCGCTTGTACAGGTTGTGTGCCTTGAGTGCCTGATTCACGTGATGCAGAAAATCTATGTTTTCGGGATCAAACAGATTGCCAATCTGTAACGCGCTTTCAACCCTGTCCACACCTTCCTCGGTCAGGGTCACCGAGTGCCCCTTTTCGTCGACAATAAAGTCAGTCTCTTTGCGAAGTCTGGGAATGACCGAATTCACCTGTACATACAGGTCACTGGACTTCTCCGGTTCACCGGATATGATCAGCGGTGTGCGCGCTTCGTCGATGAGAATCGAATCCACCTCATCAATAATGGCAAAATTGAGTGGCCGCTGAACATAATCGTAAATGCTGAATTTCATGTTATCGCGCAGGTAATCAAAACCAAACTCGTTGTTCTGACCATATGTAATATCCGCGCGGTACGCCGCCTGCTTTTCGCCCCGCCCCTGACCATGAAGGGTGCTGCCCACTGAGACATTTAAAAAGTTATAAATCTGTCCCATCCATTCTGCGTCGCGTTTGGCCAGGTAGTCGTTCACGGTCACCACATGAACGCCCTTGCCTTCCAATGCGTTGAGATATGCCGGAGATACCGCCACAAGTGTTTTACCTTCACCCGTTTTCATCTCGGCAATCTCCCCGTTGTGAAGGGTGACACCACCGATGAACTGCACATCAAACGGTCGAATTCCCAACACGCGAACCGACGTTTCACGGATGGTGGCAAATGCTTCAGGCAAAATGTCGTCCAGCTTTGCCCCGTTGTCGAGCTGCTCTTTGAACCTGGCGGTCTGCGCCTTGAGCTGAGCGTCAGTCAGAGATTTCATCCGACCTTCGAAAGCGGCGATTGCCTCAATCTGAGGACGAATTTTTTTCATTTTGCGCTGATGCGCGGTCCCAAATATTTTTTTTACAATTGCTTTCATAGATTTAATCTATCTCCTGAACGGCATTGTCAAAATTGCTCATACCGTAGGGGCAACTCCCCATGGTTGCCCCTGTCAGGGCACATGTTATCTTCACCGGGCGGGCATCTGGCCTCACCCCGCTGCACCACTGGTCCCCTTCGGACTTTAGGCGATCTTTTCAGCACTCTTCTTCCTACCGATTCCCTTCATATTCTGTCTGCAAACACAATCAGGCATCATCCGAATCGGTCTAGTCCTCATCCGGCAGTTCATGACGTATGGACAGTTCCATCAGCTGTTTTTCGGATACCGGCCTTGGTGCGCCCATCATTAAGTCCTGCGCCCGCTGATTCATCGGGAACGCCACCACTTCTCTTAAATTTTCCTTCCCTGCAATGAGCATCACCAGACGATCCAGTCCCGGCGCAATACCACCGTGGGGCGGCGCTCCCAGCTTCAGCGCGTTAATCATGCCGCCAAATTTTTCATCGACTTCAGACTGGGTGTAACCGCCAATTTCAAACGCCTTATACATAATGTCCGCGCGGTGATTTCGAATCGCACCACTCGACAGCTCTTCGCCGTTACAGACAATATCGTACTGATACGCCAGGATGGAAAGTGGGTCATCATTTTCGAGCGCGTCCATCCCCCCCTGGGGCATGCTGAACGGGTTATGCGAAAACGCCACTTTGCCCGTATCCTCGTCTTCTTCGAACATGGGGTAATCCACAATCCAGCAGAATTTAAACACATTGGGATCGAGCAGCTGCAATTCATCACCCAGTTTATTGCGAACTTTCGATGAAATGCTTACCGCCTTCTTTTTCTGGTCGCAGACAAAAAATACCACATCTCCTTCGCCCACATCACAGCGCGTCCCGATTTCATCCAGTTCTTCCCTTGAGAGCACTTTGGCAATGGGGCCTCGGATTTCACCATCTTTCCAAATGAGATACGCCAGACCGCCAGCGCCCACTTCATCGCTCATGGCCCAATCGATCATGCCGTTAAAGAACTTCTTGGGATTGTCGGCCACCGCTTTAACAGGGAGTGCGCGGACAATGGCGCCCTTTTTGATTTGATTGGCAAAAATCGAAAAGCCGGAACCATCAAACAGGTCGGTCATATCTCGAATCACAATTGGATTGCGCAAATCCGGCTTATCGTTGCCATACTTGAGCATCGCTTCATTGTATGGAATCCGGACGAACGGCGCCGCGTCCATTTTTTTGTCGGAGAAGGTGCTGAAAACATCAACAAACAGATCTTCAATTACCTTGAAAATCTCGTCCTGCTCCACAAACGACATTTCCATATCAATCTGGTAAAATTCCCCAGGCGATCGATTGGCCCGGGCATCCTCGTCCCGAAAGCAGGGGGCAATCTGAAAGTAGCGATCGAAACCAGCCACCATCAGCAATTGCTTAAACTGTTGTGGCGCCTGGGGCAATGCATAAAACGACCCCGGATGCACCCTGGATGGCACCAGAAAATCCCGGGCGCCTTCCGGGCTGGACGCAGTTAAAATAGGCGTCTGATACTCAGTAAAGCCCATTGCTGTCATTTTCTGGCGGACCCGTGCGATGATATCCGATCGCAATTTAATGCTTCTGTGCAATTCACTTCGGCGTAAATCCAGAAATCGGTATTTCAGTCGCAGTTCTTCTGCCACATCATCTTCGGGAAATACCGCGAAAGGGAGCGGTTCCGCGGGGCCGAGGACGTCGTATTCCTTAATCAGCACTTCCACTTCGCCTGTATCAAGCTTCTCGTTGATGGTGTCGGCATCCCGAACCTCCACCACCCCTTTTATACGGATAACATTCTCTTTTTGCAGGTGGGTAATCTCTTCAAAAAATGGCGCTTCCGGCTGTGCCACCAGCTGAGTGATGCCGTAATGATCCCTAAGGTCAATAAAAAATACCCCGCCATGGTCTCTGCGATTATGAAGCCAGCCCGAGAGGACAACCTCTTTTCCGATATCTGCTTTTCGCAATGCACCGCATGTATGTGTTCTGTAACTGTTCATTAAAGATTGCTCCATAGAAAAGATAGCGCCATCGATAACTCTGAAGATAGCGTCAATGACTCCGCGTTCGTTCGCTTCGCGATCACAGGCCAAGCGCCTGCGACAGTTTGTCAGTCACTTTTTTGGGATCGGCCTTGCCTTTCGAAAAACGCATGACCTGCCCCACCAAAAAGCTGATTGTTTTTGTATTTCCCGCCAGTATCTGCTCAACAGCCTGGGGATTTTTGTCGATGGCTTCGCTGACCCAGCCATCCAGCTGCGAATCGTCCTGAACCTGCTCAAACCCTTTTTCCCGCACAACTGCCGACGGATCTTTATCTTCGGCAATCACCAGTTCCAGCACCTCTTTGGCTTTGCCGCGCTGCAGCACGCCGCTGTCCACCAGCTTCACCAGTTCATTCAGCCGCGCTGCGGTAATGTGGCTGTCTGTCAGCGCCACTTCGGCTCTCTTAAGCTGTCCCTGAACATCCCCACACAGCCAGTTGGAAATCTGTTTGGCATCACCGCCAAGGGCACAGGTCTCTTCAAACAGGTCGCAAAAAAGTCTGTCTTCCACCAAAAACTCAGCCGCATCCACACTCAATTGCAGCCCATTCAGATATCGCTGTTTTTTCACCAGTGGCAATTCAACCACGCGACTGACCACCTCTGACATAAATGCATCATCAGGGCAAAATGGCGGCATATCCGGCTCTGGAAAATAACGATAATCGTGCGCCTTTTCCTTGGTGCGCATGCTGGCGGTCACATTGTTATCGCTGTCCCAAAGCCGTGTTTCCTGAATAACCTTTTCGCCTTTGCCCAACACACGCCCCTGGCGCTTGATTTCGTACTCCAGTGCCTTACGGACAAATCGCGCAGAGTTCAGGTTTTTCACCTCGGTTTTCGTACCCAGCCCCTGTCCCTTTAAATTAATGGAAACGTTGGCATCGCACCTAAGAGATCCCTCTTCCATATTTCCGTCGCACACGCCAAGATGTCGCACCATGCGTCTAAACTCACGGATAAACGCCTCAGCATCCTTTCCAGTCACCAAATCCGGTTCAGTAACAATCTCAAGCAGCGACGTCCCCGCGCGATTGTAGTCGAGCAGTGATGTGCGGCCGCTGTGAATCATCTTTCCCGCATCTTCTTCCAGATGAACGTCGTGAATGCGAACCCGTTTGATTTCGCCGTCCACTTCAACATCGAAATAGCCATTGCGCCCCACCGGATCGTGAAACTGACTGATCTGATAGTTCTTTGTCATATCCGGATAGAAATAGTTTTTGCGATCAAAGTAGCACTTGGGGGACAACTCGCAGTTCAGCGCTTTGGCCACCATGTACGACATTTTCATCGCCTCTTCGTTGACAGCGGGCAACACGCCGGGATAGCCAAGGCATACCGGACACACGTGGGTATTGGGCGGTGCGCCAAATTCGGCGGTACATCCGCAAAAGGCCTTGGTTCTGGTGAGCAGGTGAATATGAATTTCAAGTCCGATAAATGACTGATACATGCTTATTTCCTCCACCCCTCGTCGAATCCGTCCGGCGTCATCGCCGCCATATCAACGCCCATGCGACGAGCAAAGTCAAACATGCGATGCTCTGCAAAATCAGGCGCCAGAAGCTGCATGGCTGTGGGGAGTCCATCCGTCACACCAATCGGCACGGTGAGCGCGGGAATGCCCGCCAGGTTCGCAGCGGCCGTGAATTTGTCGGCCAGTTTTTGCTGGAATGGTGTCAGTTCACCTTCGCCTCTTAAAAAGGCCTGAGTGGGAAATACCGGCGTCAGCATCAAATCCACCTGGCCAAATGCAGCGTCAAACCCATTGCGAATGGCGGTACGGATTTTCTGGGCGCGGATGTAATACTGATCCTGAAAACCGGAACGCAGCACGTAGGTACCGAGTAAAATCCGCAGTTTCACCTCGTCGCCGAATCCCTCATTGCGTGACGCGGCCACCATCTGTTCCATACTCGAATCATCCGATGTGCGGTGACCGTAACGAATCCCCGTGTAGCGGGCCAGGTTCGCACTCGCCTCAGCGGTGGCGATGGTATAATACGCAGGCACCACATATTCCAGCGCCGGAATATCAATTTCCACAATCTCCACGCCAAGTGATTTGACTTTTTCAATTGTCTCCCTGTACGCGGCGTCAATGGCCGGGGACAGTTCGGCAATCTGCCTTAAAATACCCACCCGCGCAGTCCCCCGCGCCGGCGAATTTTGCGGACGAGCGACCGACGACTGATCCCTGTCATCACGACCGGCGATAATATCATACACGGTCTCCAGGGTATCCACACCGCGGCTCAGCACCCCAATCACCTCCAACGATGATGCATATGCCACCAGTCCAAACCGGGACACCGTTCCGTAGGTGGGTTTCAACCCAAAGCAGCCACAAAACGCAGCCGGCTGACGAACCGAACCACCGGTATCAGAGCCCAGCGCAAATGGCACCAGCCCCGCGGCCACCGCTGCGGCTGACCCCCCACTGGAACCGCCGGGAACCGCATTGACATTCCACGGATTGTTGGTTTGAGCCAACGCCGAATTGTCGGTGGAAGACCCCATCCCAAATTCGTCCAGATTGGTTTTTCCCACCACCCGTGCGCCCGCCGCCTGCAACCGTTCAACCGCTGTGGCGGTGTATGGCGACACAAGATTTTCGAGAATTCGAGAACCGCAGGTTAAATTAAAATCACGGACCGCAATATTATCTTTAACGGCAAAAGGAATATTGGCGAGCGGTCCATCCTGTGCGCCAAATCGGTCACGGTTCAAATCAAACGTCAGCATGGAGCGAATTTTCGATTCCCATGCGGTCACGTAGTTTTGATATTCGGTTCTGGACTGCACGTCTGCCAACACGCGGTCCCAGCTTTTTAGTAAGGTCATATTCGGGCCTACCCATCCAATATCAGGAAGTTCTATAACACATTGGGAATCTTAAAAAATCTGTCCTCGCGTTCCGGCGCCCTGTCCAGTACCGCCTCGGACTCATCAGTACCGCGAGGCACATCTTCCCTGAGCCTGTTTCCCTGCGCCAGCGCATGCGTCGTCGGCTCAAGGCCTTCCACGTCAACCGCCATCATTTTGGAGAAATTATCGAGCATTTCACTGAACGCCTGCGCCAACTTTTCGGGATCAGGAATATCCAGCATCGCCAATTGTGCAGTTGTTTTTAATTCGTTAACATTCATGCGCGTTAATTAACGTTGTACGCCATGGGTGTCAATATTAGAAAGACCAAGTCATTAAACCTGGACGCAAGAGACCTGGACGCAGACCTGGACGCAAGAGACCTGGACGCAAGGCCTGGACGCAGAAGACCTGGACGCGCATCAGATGATCGAATCTGCGACCATAGTCCTGCCGAAACACAGGTCTTTCCGGACCGTCTGTTACTATCAACTTTTGATACAAATTGGCTTTTGTCGGGCACGCCCCCGACATTCCACGCATTTCAGAATCTACGCGCCCTTTTGCTGACACTGACTCGGATTCCCATTGGCGACCAGTTGCCGCATTCGGTCCTGCACCACTCTATCCGCAGACAGATGAAGCCATTTGAGCTGGCCTTCAAATGCGCCTTCTTTCAAACGCATGGCGCGATACTGCGCAAACGCATCCGTCACCAGCGGAATAATGCATACCTGCCGAAGCCTTTCCGTGTGTCGTTTGGACTCGTATTCAATGTTCACAGCGCACAGCATCCGATCGAGCACTGCTTCAAACCGCTTTGTGTCAGACGCATCCGCCATCTTCAGTTCGGCATACACTTCATACTGAGCCGTGGCCGCATTGGCATACGCCACAAAAAAACCGTATTCAATGCCCGTGGCTTTCGATGTGCGCTGCATCGCCTCGATGAGTTGCGACTCGGAGAGCTTTTCGCCCTGAATGCTGGTGACCCCGTGCCCTTTGTATAAAAACCGAATCACCGGCGCCTGATGATACATCTCCACCACTTCAATCACGTCGTTCATATTGTATCTGTACAAACCTGAATAGGTCGAGACGTAGATATAATATTTCTTTCCGGGTTCAAGTTGATGCGCCATGAGAAAATCTTTCGGCGCATCCCCCTGTTCTTCGGGAGAAAACTCGTAAAACGCACTGAGCAGCGCCAGCTTTGAACCGTTGGTTCCGGCATCGATCAGATCGGTCGCCGTAATTTCAGAGGCAATGTATCCAAAATCGAGAATGGGCGTATCTCCGTACCATTCCCGCAACTCCGGGATCACAAGACGGCAATTGCCATTGGTCCAGGTGTGAATCACCTTCAGTTTGGGCCAGTACAGCGTCGGCAAAAATCTATCCGATGCATTGGCTATTTGCTCGAGAACGGACGCACGCTTTTTCGCGGGTTCAAAAAGTGGGGTGATACTGGCGCGAATCTCAGGCTCGATGTCAATATCTTCCCGTAACGTGCCGTTTGCGATGTCGCGAATCAACGCCTCTTTCCACTCATCGGCTTTGGCCGCCAGATTCACCAGCGTGCTGGGATTGCCTGTAAACACCCCCGTCACGTTTTGAGGCACCCCAAACCGCAGCAGCGTGTAGGCCCGGGCCGTGAAATCCTTAATGCAAATCACCTCGTATGGAATCGAATGAACCCGTTCAATGAATTCGGGAATATTTTTGTACAGCAATCCCGACAGCGCCCCAAATGGGACACCGTCGTCGGTAAAACCATCTTCGGCGGGTGAAACGAGGGAAAAATCCTTGCCCTCAAATACACCAGGAAACTGCTTTGCGATGCCGTAGAGCCAGAGTTTCCCTCTGTTTTTAATGGTCTTGTTGAAGTTGTACTCACTGATGGGGATCAGCTTGGGATGGGCCGTGGTACCGCTGGTTCGCGTATACAGAAGCGGCTTTCCGGCGAACAGCACATCCTGCTCACCACCCACATGGCGCGCCACATATGGTCGCAAATCCTCATAATCCATTACCGGGACATGTTTGATGTAGTCACTGTGACTTTCGATAGCCGCGAAATTGAAACGCCGTCCAATCTCGGTATCTTTGGCCACAGTAATGATTTCACGCAACACGCGAAGTTGCGCCTGCTCGGCATCCTTTGCCGCTGCGATATATTTTTTTTCCAGTTTTCGTCCCGCAACCCCCAAAAGCGATTCAATGTTCTTTGCCAGCACTTTGCTGACCATCCGCTTCATATCCTTACGCGACCTGCGAGACTGAATAATGCCGCTTTTCAATCTTACCTCCAAAACAGGCTTTTGCTTAAAACCGTTCCAGTGTAGTTATCAAACCCTAACACAGGGATTCATTATTAAGTTACCTGAAATTGACGTTTTTTTATAAGAAAGCAAAACAATTGATTTATTACGACGAGCCAGTCATCCGTCCCCCTGCAGAAGCGGATTCGCTGATATTGCAGGCCACCATTGGTTGCACTCATAATCGCTGCACATTCTGCATCACATATAAACAGAAAAAGTATCGAATCAGGGAATTTAGCGAAATCAAAGCAGAAATTGACTGGGTGTCCCAACGCGCCCAAGGCATTCGGAAAGTGTTCCTCGGTGATGGCGATGCCCTTGCCATGCCAACAGACGAGTTAATTCGCTTATTGGCATATTTACGTGAGAAACTGCCACTGCTCAAAAAAATAGCCGTCTATGCGTCCCCTGGAAATTTTGTCAGCAAGTCGGTGCAGGATTTGGTACGCCTTAAAAACGCCGGACTGACCCTGGCATACGTTGGCTTCGAATCCGGAGATGACGACACCCTTCAACACATAAAAAAAGGATTTTCGTCGGACCAGATGGCCACGTTAATGGAGAAGCCCAATGAGGCAGGCCTCAAACTGTCGGCAACGGTAATCCTGGGACTGGCGGGACCAGCGCACATGAAGCGGGTGGCGGAAAACACGGCAAGGCTCATCGATAGGGTACAGCCCCGGTTTGCCTCCGCGCTTACTCTCATGCTCCCATTTGGCGAAGACAGTTACAAAAAACACTGGCCAGTGGACTGGCGCATGCCGCAACCGGCCGAAACCCTCACCGAACTGAGATACCTTGTAAATGCCATCACAGCGGATAAAATCATTTTTCGCGCCAACCACGCCTCCAATTACCTGCCCATCGAAGGCACCTTTCAAAAGGGCAAAGCCCGTATGCTGGTGCAGATTGACAGCGCACTGGCCGGCCAACACGCATTGCGACCGGAGTTTTTAAGAGGACTTTAAATGGAAATGGTGGGGGGGGTCAGGCCCGGCGACCGCCCCTTTGGGGCAGTTGAATCTGTTCGGTCAGGAAACACGCTCAGGCACAATCCGTATCGAATTATTCGATGATCAGTCGAATCTTACATTCCGTGGAGCATCCCAGGCTGCCGATAGGCCCATCATCACACTCCTCGCCATATTCCGCACTGACCACGTTGTCGCCGCAATATGGCGCAAGTGAGCAGTTGGGATTGCATCCGTCGTAGCCGCCCACGTTGGATGCTGTGCCCAAATCGCATTCCTCAACGCCGTTGCGAACGCCGTCACCACAGTATGGCGCAGGTTGACAATCATAACCGCATCCCCCGGTGGTGACAGAATAAACGACATTTCCGGTCCCGGCGTCACAGGCTTCATAACCCGGCTGAACAACCCCATCACCGCAGTACGGGCCCCAGTCACAGGCGGTGGTACAGCCGTTATAAGTAGCATCGTTATTTAAGGCACCGTTATCACAGGCTTCATAATTCTCCTGAAGCACTCCGTCACCGCAATAGGGAACAGCGGTGCAGTCGGGCCCGCAGGCGCCAACTTCGTACTGGTAGGTATCTTCGTTAAACCCGTTATCGCACGCCTCGCCCTGCTCTGTCTGGATTTCACCATCGCCACATCTTGGACCATAGGTACAGGACGTGGTGCAGCCGTCGTACACATTGTCGGCGTTGCTGGCACCATTGTCGCACTCTTCCATTCCGGTATAGGTGTCTCCGTCTCCGCAATACGGCCCCAGCTTGCATTCAAGATCGCAGCCACCGTAAACCTCAGTGGTCGTCCCATCAAACCCGAATTCGCCAAAGTCGCATTCTTCAGAACCGTCCGTGGCCTTTAATCCATCCCCACAACGCGGCGGATACTGACAATCCGTACCACAGAAGGCTGAGCCATCACACTGCTCCTCACCGTTTCGCACGCCGTCGCCACAGGATGGCGCGGGTTGACAATCGTAGCCACACCCATTGCCATCGGCCTGATATGTCACAAATGTGCCGTCAGGACCGGGATCGCAGGTTTCGTACCCGTCGTCAACAGTGCCGTCACCACAGTAACCGCCCAGGGATTTGCAGTCCGCCGCACAGCCACCGTAACTGTCATCGTTTGTGCCATCGTCGCAGACTTCATAGGCCGACTGCAGTATCCCATCACCGCAATAGCTGGGTTGCTCGCAGCCCGTGCAACTGGCTTCGGCCGCGGCGAGATTGGCCGCCCAGGGCAGGTCCACGTTCAACCCGTCATCACAGACTTCATCCGGGGTCTGAGTCACAGAGTCACCGCAATAGGTAAATTCGCAATTGGTATCGCACTCGCCGTATGCACTGCCTGGTGTCACGTTGTCGGTACCGGCATCGCACAGCTCATTGCCCGCCACAACGCCATCCCCGCAGGTGGTATAGCAGTATGACCGAGGTGCAATAAAGCCATCAAGGGTCAGACGGTAATTGGACTCCGTAGGGCATCTTTCCGCCTGGAAAATCACAATCTCGTACACGCCACCTTTCTGCAGACCAAATCGCGTATCATCGTCATCATCCTCTTCGGGTTCGAGGGTACAGGCTGCGGGCGTAAAGGCCTCATCATCGTAGTCACCAGGATCAATGTTGCCTGGAACACTGCAGTTGCTGTCTTCGGCCGCACCGGTACCATCATCACCGAGAACCACTCTGCCCCAACGCGTCGTGTGAATACCGCCAATATCCACTGCCAGCCGTCCGTTCACAAACACCCATACGTCGTCGTCGCCAAAGAACGTCAGGGTTTCCCCCCCCTGGTACTGAAAGAAGTATCTCAGCTCGCTGGTAAAATGGAAATTCCGTTCGGAACCGCTGCCAAAATCACGACATGCAGTCCCTGCGAGATTATTTGTGCAGCCAAATCCCCGCATGGTGACCGGATTGGTGGCCCGGTTGGTTCCCAGCGGATAAAACAGATTGCCCGAGCTCTCAAACACATACGCGGAGGTGGTGCCGTCCCGTTCCAGCAGCAGCGTATCCACTCCCGCCGCGGGCATGGGGTCAGGGTTGACATCGATAGCAATCGGATACTCAGTATCCGTATCGACATCATCCTCGCTGGCAAAATCAAGCACTGTTGTGTTGCTGTTGCGGTACCATAGGGCAAACGCATCCTGGTGGTAGCTCCAGGACACGTCGGCATTATCGCCTCCGGCGATTGTCGGATGATCCGTATCAGTTTCCTCAAGTGCGGGCTTTCCACCAACGTCCAGTCTTCCGCAGGTCGCGCTATTGGCTGTTGTGCACACATCCCCCACAATTCCAAGATCGAGACCGCCAGAGGGAGAATCCTGGTCCCAGTAAGCTCTCATATGCGGATGACCGCCATTCCGATCGCGGTGCATGAAATCCCGGTATGTAATCTTGATTTCCAGGTCTTCCGGGTAGTCGATTAAATCGTTGCAGGTCCAGCCTGCTTCTTTTTTACAGCTGCTGCTACAACCATCACCGCTGTCGGTGTTGCCATCGTCGCAATCTTCGCCCGATGTCTTGAGCCCATCACCACACTTGGTATTTACAACAGGGTTTGGCCCCACTGTGACGGTGGGTTCCAGCTGACAGGTAGGCCCACAGCCATCCCCGGCGATGAGGTTGCCATCATCGCATCCTTCACCCTGCTCTTTTGTGCCATTGGGGCAAACGGTCTCGAAACAGCCACTCGTGTCGCAATCCCAGCCGGGATCAATCTTGCAATTGGTGCAACCGTCATCATCAATACTGTTAGTATCGTCGCATTCCTCATATCCATCCAGGTCCCCATTGCCGCAATCCGTAATACACTTGATACCCGGCGGACAAATCCATCCAGATTCAACGGTACATGTGGTGCTGCAGCCATCCCCTGCCACGTTGTTGCCGTCATCGCACTGTTCGTCCGGGGCCCGCTCCCCATCCTGACACTCAGAGGCCACACAGTCCGAAGGCGATCCCTCACAATACCACCCTTCCTGAACTTCACATCCATCGCAGGCCAAAGACGTTGCCGCACCCACATCGCAGCCTTCACCGGCCTGAACGATGCCGTCGCCGCACACCGGCACCCAGTAACAGTAGTTGGCGGTGGGGCAGGCGTATCCATCTTCGATGGTGCAATCATCGGCGCCACCGCCTTTGCCGCCATCACCGTCACATTCTTCCAGATACTCCACCACCCCGTTTCCGCAAACCGGCTCCTCCACCAGGTCGTTCTCGTATCCTTTGCAGGCGCTGGCGCCGGTGTCGTAACACAGCTCATGGCCGGCGATGCCCGGATCGCAGATTTCGCCTGGTTCTACCTTACCGTTGCCACAGGCAATGGTTGTGGCACATACACTCGGCTCGTCCGCGGTGCAGGTGTAATACGGTTCCACCTGACACAGGGCGTTACAGCCGTCTCCACTGGTGCGATTATTGTCGTCGCATTTTTCCGCACCCACCACCAGACCATCTCCACATAAAGGATAACAGCCCAGCGTGGAGCAGCGATAGCCGGTTTCGACCAGGCACGCTGAACTGCAACCGTCACTGTCCGTCAGATTGCCGTCGTCGCACGCTTCATCCGATGTACGCACCCCGTTACCGCACAGAAGCTGCACGCAGAGTTGTCCGGGAATACATCGATAGCCATCCGACTGTGCGCATGTGGACGAACACCCATCGCCGTCTGCCACGTTGCCGTCGTCGCACTGCTCGCCTTTGGCGCGAATTCCGTCCCCGCATACCGGCAATTCCACGCATGGTCTGCCAGGCAGCGGGCAGCTCCAGCCATCCAGCACTGTTTTGCACTCATCGAGACAGGCGCCAGTCTGATTTTCAGGGCCTTCGTCGCAAAGTTCTGTGGTTTCAAGTAACCCGTTGCCGCACACTGCACCAACAACACACGGCTTTCCGGGCGGGTCGCAGATATACGCCGGGTCCTGCGTCTTGCAGTCGAAATAGCAGCCATCCGAGTCCAGGGTGTTGCCGTCATCACAGAACTCCCCAGGCTCCAGTATTCCGTTGCCGCATATCGATACACCAGTGCCCGTATCAATAATGGTGCCGGTGTCAATCCCCGTGTCGGTATCCACCCCTGTATCGGTTACTGTATCCGCTACCGAATCCGTGTTGAACGGCAATGGGTCGCCCTGCTCCACGTTAATTTTAACACCGTGGTCATTACAGCCCATCAGCACAAGCAACGCCACTTCAACCCCAATTATCAATCGCATTCTCATTTAAAACCCTTTCATCAGGTAATTTCACCCAATATCAATATCGCAGCAGGTCATCCGGTCTGTGGAAAACGCCTGATTTCCACCTGTTTTGCCCCATTTGCACCACATCACCAGACACTGTATTTGATGTCCGTCGTCTGTTTTTTTTCTTAATCAGCAATATTATTTATAGTCATCAAATTATTTTTTGGACAACAGCAAAGTCATGAAATGAACATACCCCTGCGACAATGGCAAGCATTGATCAACCCACGATGCAATAGTTTTAAAAATTGATGTCAATCAGAACAAAAACTTGCGAAATTAAAGGTAAAAGACGCCTTTCAGGTCTTCTGTCGCACTGTTGGGGACACCGGCGCTAATAAGAGAGGTCACTTTTAAAAGCCAATGTATATCAGCGCCGAAAACAGTAACGGATTATATGATGGTTTTTATGATGCCAAATCGCAGCATCCACACGGTATTTCAGGAAATCACGTCCCTGAGTCGCCTGTGGCCGCTTCGCGAGATACGCAGTTCGGTACGGTCTTTAAGGATGGCGATATATTTATCCCTGGCAAGCAATTCGATGCGTTCCACCCTATCGATGTTCACGATGGACGATCTGTGAATGCGCACGAAGCGATCGACGTCCAGGGATTCCGCAAGACTGGAGAGGGTCTGATGTTTGAGGATGCTGTGCCCGTCGTAATGGATATTAACGTAGTCGTCTTCCGCCAGTATAAAATCCACCTTATCGATGGGGATAACTTCGATTCGCGTGCCGTCCTTCACCACAATGCGGTTCAGATATTCGGGGGCACCGCCATCCGGCGTGCGCAGTTCATTCATTTCCGGCAACGGCGCGCCAATATTGCGTGACACCTTCTCAATGGCTTTGGCCAGCCGCTCCTTTGAATACGGTTTGAGCAGATAATCGACCGCGTGTGAATCGAACGCCTTCAAAGCATACTGGTCATACGCTGTGGCGAACACAACGGCAATATCCTGTCGTTCAATCAGTTCAAGCACCTCAAACCCATCCAGTTTGGGCATCTGAATATCCAGAAAAATCAAATCCGGGCTATGTTCGGCGACCGCTTTGACCGCTTCAAACCCGTTTTTGCACTCCGCCACCACGTTCACATTCGGATGTGCCTGAAGCATCTCCTGCAAATACTGTCTGGCGAGCATCTCATCGTCCACAACAATAGCATTGATTAATGGGGCATTCATTTTCCCTTCTCCTCCCGGCTATCCGGCAATATCAACGAGACCGTAAAACGACCCGAATCCCTGGTTACGGAAATTGTGCCGCGATCCCTGAAAAAGCGTTTCACCCGTTCTCTGGTGGTCGAGAGTCCAGTATGAGTGCCGCGTCTGGGTGCCGCATCCTCATCAAATTCGTTACTGATAATAATTCTCACCCCGGTCTCTACGCGTTCGACAACGGTTTTGATAGTGACTGTATCCACGCTGGCTGAAACGCCGTGCTTTACAGCGTTTTCATATAACGGCTGCAAAAGCAGCGGCGGCAGCACCAAACCATCACAGCTTTTGTCAATCCGTGATTCAATCTCCATCCGATCGCCAAAGCGCACCGCCTCGATTTGCAAATACTTATCCACCAGCATCAACTCCTCGCCCAAAGTGACCGTTTCCTGCTTGCCAAAGGCGAGTGTGCTGCGAAAAAAATCGCTTAGCAGCAAAACCATTTCCCGCGCTCTCTCGGAACTGATGGACACCAGCGCCGCCACAGAATTGAGGCTGTTAAACAGAAAATGCGGATTCACCTGGGCCCGCAGCGCCCGGAGCTCCGCTTCCCGGCCAAGCACTTTTGCCTCGTCCGCATTGCGCTCTGCCTCCCGCGTTTGCGCCACTGCAATAATCAGATAATGAATGACCAGGGAAAAGGCAAAGTACGCATCGCCCATCATAAACAGGAATACGGTAATTTCATTCAACCTTTCTGTTGGCAGACATTCGAATGTTCGACAGGTGCTGTAAAAAGCAGCTGTCCAGACCCCGGTCACCACAATACAGGCGCCCACCAGCGCAGGAATGACCTGAGTGAGTCTTGAGCGACGTAGGGGCAGCACCCGGCACATGTACTGCGAACTGGCTGATGCGATTGACAGCGGAACCCCAAAAAAAAGTGACAGAACTGCCGCCTGAGCCCAGGATAAACCGCGAATATGCAGCAGTACCCCAACCAGCGCGGTCAAAGGAACCCAGGCAATAAAAAAGCCAATTGTGGCTTTATTTCGAAAAAGCGATTCCATCTCATCTCATTAGAAAATCAGTTCACTCGAAAATCAGTTCATTCGAAAATCAGTCGTGTGAAAAATCAGTTGTGAATTTCAACGCCGCCCATCACCATGCTGCCTTCAATGATGAGCCGCTTAACAGGTCTGTCATCGGACACCAGCCGTCGGCGCGCCTTGTTTTCAATTCCCCCCATAACCGGGGAGACTCTGGAGATCACTTCCCAGTGTTCCGGCACGCTCAACTCAATCCCGCCCATAATCAGGCGGACATTCAGCACAGCTTCGTCCCCTTTTATCTCCGCATTGCGCATATCCAGTTCAAGACCGCCCATAATCACCGAAATGTTGGAACTCTCAAATTCAGAGGAGTGAATTTCATCTTCCCGTCCGCCCATCACCAGACTGGTATCAAAGGTGTTATCGGTAATGCGATCATCCGGATTGGTCGCTGATTTGCGTCTGGCTGGCGTGCGTATGGTGGCGATAAAAATCAGGAGTCCCAGAAGAATGAGCAGTGCCGGCCAAATCAGGGACCATCTCAAATCAATGTATCCAAAATTGTTGGCGAGCAATCCAGCGCCCACGACGGGCAAAACAATGGCACAGGTCAGGCTGCCGCCGCACCGCGTCTGGTCAATCAATCTGGCAACACCAGCCCAGATAAGAATTGCCGGCCAGAGCTGCCAGGGGGACACGCCGCCCAAATGACCGGTCTGATGCAGCAGAAAAGCTGTGCCAAACAACACCATCGCGCCGCCCATAAAAAGTCCGCCGCCCTTCCTTGAACCACAACCCGATCGGGTAACCACTTTATTTTCTTTGCTCATGCTCGTTCTCCATCCATTCACATCTTATATATAAATTCCCCATGGCCCGTCCAGTTTCGGCGAATCGACGTTTTTCGCAGGTAAAACGCTCAATTTTCAATTTCGAGCGATCCCTGACGCACCGACGCACGGATTATCAACTCTTTTTCGACCGCCATGTCTGTACTTGCAGTGTTATCTTCAATTTCGCCCATGAATGTCTCCCCTTCCACTTTCACCCGCCACGCCATTGGCACGCGAATTTTTACCCCACCAAGCTTTATTTTCACAAATAGCTCCGCCGAATCCCCCCCCATGGAAGCGGCACGCAAATCGAGATCGTATCCCCCCATAAACACGTCTACCACCCCGCCTCTGAATTCGGCATTTCCAAAGTCCTCCCCGTTTCCGCCACATACGACTTTGGCACGCAGTAACTCCGGGTTTTCCAGCACATCGGCCGGTATGTCCAATGGTGGATTGTCCCGGCGTGGTGACAACGCCACATGCGCCATCAGAATCGCCCCTGCCGCCACAATGGTTGCGGGCCAGATGATGCTCCACGGAATCGCCATAAGTCCCAGACTGTTTACCAATGCCGCATCCGCGAACAACAACGCCACCAGCGCCCATACACGCCCCGGCCAGCTTCTGGCCCGAAATAGTCCGGAAAGGGCGGGAATCCCAATCAACAGCGGCCAAAACTGGCCCACTGTGTAACCGCCTAGCAAATCCAAATGACTTAAAAGAAACATCACGCCAGCGCCAATAAGCAACAGCGAAAAACACAAGCCGCCGCGACGGTCGTCACACCGCCTGGTCTGGCGACTCTTGCCGTCGTGTTTCTGAAAGCGTGTATATGTACATGTGTGATGATGCTGCATTTTCTCTCTCCTTCCAAAGCGGCCGGCATCGCTCGCCGACAATGCAAACATAGGGCGTTCCCCTGCGCGGTGCACCTCACCATCGGCTAGCCGGGGTCAACTTTCGGTGAACCGGCGCATACATTGGGTGGATGATTTGGAAAAACCGTTTGGGAAGATGCGTTGATGAACGATTCCGCTACAGGTCAGCGACAGTGATGTTCCAAACCATGGCGGCTTTGGGCACGTAGCGTTTGAAAATCACTTTGGATTGATAAGTACCATCTTTGTAAACGTACTGACGCAGAACGCCGTTTTTGTCGTCAGCGACATAAATTTCAAGGTTGTTGTCGTCGTTCATGTCAGCCAGATACGTGGCGTGTTCAAACCCGCCGGTTTCCTTGTCGATGCATGTGCCGGTGTACTCCCCAGCCCCCGAATCCATTACCCACACCCCGGCAGTAAACGCCGAGGCAACCAGTTCTGTTTTACCATCGCCGTCCACGTCTCCGGCAGTCAGAAACCGACAGAAGCGATCATTAATGGTAAATACTTTGCGCGATTCAAACTTTTCGCCTTTTAAATCGTATCGCATGATTTCAACCGGTGTGATGATGGCAAAATTCTGGCCCATCTCCGCTTCCAGCGAGGCGTACAGCTCCTGCGCGCCGTCTCCATCCACATCGGCGACCAACACCTCCTTGATGTGTCGTTTGTCGTAATGGACCACTTCGGATTTATCGAACGATTCGCCATTCCACTCGTATCGGACAACGCCGCCGCCCTGATCCACTCCCGTGGATGTATTGGGCTCGGAGGGGGTGGCATATATCTCAGGATTACCGTCTTTATCCAAATCGCCAACCTCTATCTCATGAACAAAGATGTCCTTCTGACGATCTATTTCCTTCACATCCCACTTGTCGCCACGATTAAACGCCACTGCCACAACCCCCTGATCATGAGTGGCAATCGCCAAATCCTCGTTTCCGTCTCCGTCGAAATCAGCCTTTTCAAAGTCTCTTAACCGATTGTGCTCGCCGCCAAAAGTTGGGTTCCAGATGGTTTGTGACTCCCACTTATCGCCCTTCTTTGTCCACAGTTTCAGCATCGCTTCGTTGGCGCCAATGGTAACAATGCCGTCGCCATATGGAAGCGCCTTATGTATAACATTGGACACTGTCTCCTTAATGTGTTCGGTTTTCCACATATTCTCGGCCGGTTGCAGCATGATGAGTTCCCCTGAGTCCGGCAGCACCCACTTACCGTCCTTATCCTGTTTAAAATTGGACTGGGTCATCAGCAAGGTACGCCCGGACTTGCCCACGAAGCCGGTTGGCGCTGTATCAGATGCAGCGCTGTCATCCGCCTTGTTACCGCTGCTCTGCTTTTTCGGTGTTTCCTGCGGTTTTGCGGCTGGCGCCTCCCCGCCGCATCCTGATGCCAGTATCCACACAACTGACATTGCGCTTAAGATTGAACACAAACCTGAACATGCTTCGCCTGATTTTTTGATCCACATTTACGCCTCCAAACGTTCGTCTGTCCCCAGGTTACAGTTTTTAACCGAGTGTTATTGCAAAAATGTATAAGGATTCCCTCGGCAAGGTGCAACTTTACGGCAAAACCGGCGTTAAAAACCGGCGTTATCGGATTGCGTCTTTGGATTAGCGATAATGACCCATGTGGCGCAATTGACCCACAACTGGTGCCTACGCAAAAAAAAGAAAACATCCGATTAAAGTTTTCACCCAGCCCACCGACATTCAATTTGGACGTGTTTTTTTTGAACCAGTTTTGCAAGATACATTTGCCCTTCATGTCTCGACACGCGAAGGAGAACGTTTTGAACCAAATGACTCACCTTTTCTCTTGTTGGCCGGCAAAGGTATTTATCGGCATCATCACGGCTATCACCATTCCAGGATGGGGCTGCAACAGTAACCTCCCTGTTGGAATCGAGGCAGACTCTGAAACCAGTCCCTCGCCCGAACCATCAACAGCGACAGAAGCCTTCAACGCGGATACGAGGGAGGAATGCCAGCTGAGCTGGAACCTTCCGCCCAAGCCACTCGTTGAAGAGTGCTGCACTGCAGTGGGAAAAATGGATGAGTGCTGGTGGGAAGATGCGATTCAGGATGGCGTGACCTGCCGGACGGATGGAGACTGTGCTTACGCGGTTCCCGGGGCATGCGTGAAAGATCCGCTTTCAGGCAGCGATATAGGCCTTTGCAAATGCCGCAGTGGCGTCACCGCTGACTGCTATGACCCGGATAATGGCCGACTGGGAGTATGCATGGAAGACCCCGACCTGGGAACATTTATGTGCGGTCCATCGTACTGTAATGGGTATCTTAAATGCAGTTGCTTCGGCGGCTGTGAATGGTGGGACCAGGACGACCCGGATAACACGCCCGCTACGGTGGCTGCGCAGGAGAGTGCGGCCACATCAAACCAGGTGTTCTGCTGCGAAGGCAGCTACCCCCTTGGCGGCAATTCCATCGTTGCATATTACGGCATGGGCAGCTGCGATGCCACCTCGGTACCGGAATGTCATGATGATGGGGATTGCAACGATGGAAATCCATGCACATCAGACAAATGCAACTGCGCCCTTAAATGCGAGAATACCACCGTTGCGGACAATACCCCATGCGGTTCGGACACGGATACCGCCGACTGCGTGGAAGGTGGTGTCTGTACCTCTGGCGTCTGTGACGCCCCGGTTGTTGCGGCGGGCACGCCCTGTGGTTCGGGAGCGGACACCGACCCGGAAAATTGCGTGGTTGGATTTGAGTGCGACGGGATTGGAAACAACTGTGTTGAGATTCACGAAGCAGCAGGCGCAGACTGCGCGATTGACTCAACGCTTCATCCCCCCAATTGCTGGGATGGCTTTTGCGGATCGGTTAGCAGCAGCAGCTGGTACCCCACATTTGACACCGCCTCCCCGGATGGCACCTGTTATGAAATCATGCGAGATATTGCGACAAATGATGTCTGCGCAGGTGCAGCGTCCAGTGGCGCCGGAGATTTGGGGGCGTTTACCAACACGGATGAAACCACATTGACCACAACCGGTTCCACCGTTTGCGCCAATGCCACATCCCAGTCCGGCGCCATGAACTGCATCATTCCCACCGGCGTGGCCATGGGAATTGATGCAAAAGACCTTGTGTATTCCTTTGGCTACACCACCACCTCCGCAACCCAGCAGCAACTGTACGGTTTTGTGATCACGGTGGAATCCAATTTCAGAGCGGTGCTGTATACCGAAACTGACAGCTGTACCGATGGGGTGGTGAATGGGCATCCCTGTCAGTGGCAGCCCGAACTCGACAGCGGCGGTGCGCCGGTGCCATGGGAATACAGCGCCAACAACCAGGGCCGGGACTGGGATGGCGAAGATCAGCGATGCGACAGTTCAGGCAGTTCGGGGTATCAGTGGTGTTCGCGAGGAAGCGGCAGCTGGAGTTATCCGGAAGATGTAACCGATTGCAAATTTGGCAATGACGGGTCATTCACCTGCGACAGTTCTGCCATTTATGTGGCGCAAACATTTATTTATCCCATCAGCGACGAAGCGGCGACGGACCATCGGGTCTACATTCATGTGGATGGCGCCGTCGCGGGCGACGAGGGCGAGTTCGCGTTAAAAGTGGAGCGCATGGCATGGCAAAATGGCGCGTGCGAACGTATCAACGATGGCCCTCGTGTGTACGATGTCACCGACGTATCGACGTCACACATTTACCGCGGAAATCTGACCGGGGTGGCCAACAGCAATCATACAAATTTGACCAGTACCTGCGGCGGATACGATTGCACGCCCACATGGTACGGCCTCAACAGCGCCCATACAGGCGGCACGCCAAACGAATTCTGGCCCAATGCGGCCTATTTTAAGATTCAGCCCACCGCAGATACCAACTACTGCATTACCACCGATCATTCCAGCGTAACGGGCGGCGTTAACCCGGTGCTGGAAGTGGTGGAGATGCTCACACCGCCATTCGACAACCCCAAAAATCTGTGTCAGGGCTATACCGGTGTGGTAACGGGCGGCGGCAATGTGGCAGAAGGACCGGACGGCATCAGTTTCCTCGGAGAAGCGGGAAGTGTATATCTGGTCAAGCTCTCACAGCGAGACGAAATCACATCCCCCTGCGGGGCGGATTGCAATTATCGCATGCAGGTAAGCGAAGGGATTTGCGGCGCGTACTGCGCACAGACATCGTACGGTGTCGCATGGAATTTTTATTCAAACGGCACGTCATCCACCACCCACAGTTTCCTCAATGAAACCAGTATCGCCGTGCGCGCCAAAGGCGAAAACAACGGCAGCGACTGGCCCACCATGGTGGTGAAGATTGGCGGAACAACCGTGATGACAGCGACTGTATCCAACACGGACTGGGAACTGTTTGAAGCGACGTTTCCAGCTTACAGCGGTGACCAAACCGTTTCAGTGACTTTTCCCAATGACTCCTGGGGCGGTGGTGGACCTGGTGGGGACTCGAATCTTTTCGTCGATACTGTTATCCTGGGATGCGATGATCAGGTGGATTTGCTGATTCAGGAAAACCAGAACGGTTATTGTTCCGTGGATGGTACAGTCGACAGTAACCTGTCCAATTTCACAGGAACCGGTTTCCTGAATACCACTAACGCCGCAGGCAACGGGGCGGAATGGTCGGTTGATGCTGCAGACGGACATTATACTTACGTCACCGTGACTTTCCGATATTCCAACGTCGGTGCAGACCGTCCGGCCAATCTCATAATCAACGGCGCCAATCAAGGCAGTATTTCATTTCCGGATACCGGGGACTGGTCCACATGGAGTACAGTGCAGGCTGGTGCGCTTCTTGCTGAAGGCACCAATTCCATTGAACTCATCAGCACAACAGCATCCGCGCTGGCGACCATTGACTGGATAACGGTGTCGGGGCCTGGTGTGTCAACAGGCGACTGTGGCGCGGCTACAGCAACCTGCACCCCGACAACTATCGAAGCGGAAAGCATGAATCATACAGGCACCGGACAACCCTGGGACAGTGGATGGGCCTATTGGACCGATGGTTCCGGATGGACCACTGCCGAATTTATTGCAAACACATCAATGACCGTGAGAGCGCGCGGATCGGCGCACGGCAGTGGCGAATTGCCCAACATGGTGGTTAAGGTGGATGGCGCAACCGTGATGGACGTGGGTATTAGCAGCAACACTTACGAGGATTACGCCATCACGTTCGCGCCAACCTCAGGCAGCAAAGAGGTGCGGGTTAACTTCACCAATGACAGGGACGATACAGATGGAGATATCAACCTCTTTGTAGACAACGTGATTCTGGGATGTGACGGCGCCGATACGGATGCCCCGCTGGATGTGGATACAGATACCACGGACGACTGCATTCCCGCAGGTTGCGAACATGCGCCAACGATGGCGCCGTTGGATTTTACCGGCTGGTACCTGGGATGTGTGTATGTGCCCTTTGATGCGACCTATCACATGAGCACGTGGGGATGGAGCTACGGCGAAGAAGAACGCATTCAAATTAATGATATTGTTGTTGACCCCGGTGATGTATGGGCGCCGTCAGAGATGACTGCGGTGTGCAACGGCGGTTGGTATGTGTACATCAACCTGAATTCATTCGACTCACATGTGGAAATCAAACCATGACAAAAATTTTATCAGTAAAAAGAATTTTTACGTTTGCTGCTTTATGTCTGTCAGCACTTCTAATCAACTCGTGCGGCTGCGATTCGGAGAAGTCGGAATGCGAGTACAATGCGGATTGCAATCTCGCAGCGGGAGAAACGTGTCAGCGCGGCAAATGCGTCCCCGAGACGTCTCTGTCTTCAGACCCCGACTCTGCCACCGGTTCGTTTATTGGCACTGATGTTGTGATTGACAGCGGCACCACGGATGACTCAGCATCGACGCCTGACATCGATACCACAGACTCCGCTGACTCTGGTGGTGATACTGCCGATGATTCCGCAAGTGCCAGTGAATGTGTTTCGAATGCCGAATGCGACGATGGCAACCCATGTACGGCCAATATATGCAACACTTCCACTTTTCCGGCGCAATGTGAGGCCAAACCGCGCACAGATGGCATTCAGTGCGGCGATGGCAATCCCTGCCTGGGGCGAGCCACCTGTCAAAGTGGCGAATGTGTGGCCGGCAACCCACCCTGTGCCCTTGAGTCGTACGTGTCCGAATGCAACCAATATGAAGTGACCTGTGACCCGGATGCAGAAACCATGTGCGCTTATTCCAAAGTGCCACTGAACAATAATGAGCCGTGCAATCCAGGCGGCGATGTGTGCAGAATTGGTTCATGTGTGGCTGGCAAATGTGTGGTGGAGGGCACCACCAGTCCCTGTGACGGCAAACGAAACGGATGCACCTCGGTAGCGTGTAAACTGAATTCGGAAAGCGAAGCGGGATATACCTGCGAGTACTCCCTCGCACCGGATAACCAGAAATGTTTTCTCAACTCTTCTGAGTCACCGTGTTTCGCCACTGAGCAAACGCCGGAGTATGCAATGGGCTATTGCGCCTTCAATGGCGAAACGTCCGACTGCGTCCTTGGCGAAAATCGCAAATGCTTTGATTCGACCCTGCCCAATATGTGCCAGGCCAGGACGTGTGTTGACGAAAGCGGCGAATGTGTGGATGTCCCTGAGGAGGACGTATCCATACTGGTCTCCTGTGGTGAAGGAGTTAATCTGCTCCCGTCGGACTTCCTGACGCGCGAATATTACTTTTACGCCGGTTACAATTGTACACCATGGGATGTCAGTGGCATGGAGGTCGCGCTGAAAATGGACATCTCAGAAGCGACGTGGGTGACTTTCGATGTGACATACGACGGCGGACAGACTGTTTCTCTGCAGCACCTCACTGATATGTGTGACCCGTACACCTGCCAGAGTAATGGAACTAACAGACTCACTGTGGCGGACATGACTGCCACCGATGCTGTGATTGTTGAAGCAGGTCCGGGTTATCCGCCCGAGAGCATTGAAATTTCGGTTACCTGTGAGCCATGAGGAGCATCCTGATGAATCGATTATCCAAAATCATTACTGCGGGTTTTAAGTGTATTAATTCAGCCAGATCAGACCTTGCAGCGTTCACCGTTTGTTGCGCGGCGATTATCGCCCTGGTGTTAAGCGGATGCACCGAAACGTCTTCGCCCTCTCCGGATACAGTGGAAGAAAGCAACGTCCCCCCAAAAAACGCCATATCTGACGAAGTGGTATTTCCGCCATCATCATATGTCGAATCGGACACGGCTGCCGAACTCTCGGAATTTTTCGGCGACGTAACAATGACGCCAGCTGCCGGTGAGTGTTCAGGGGATGGGGATTGTGACGATGGAAATCTGTGCACAATCGATAACTGTGACTGCTCTGTGGAGTA
>JAFGWT010000340.1 GCA_016937015.1 Deltaproteobacteria bacterium
AACAACTGGATTGCCGCCTGCGCGGCAATGACGGTGCGCCCAGGAAGTCAAGCAATACTTGTGTAGAATCATGAGGCCTTCGCGGGGGTGACGACACATATGACAGTTTCGTTGGAAAGATGCGCTCAGAGCGCGTTCCAGACCCGTTTTTTAAACCGTTTTTTATTGGCGTTCGTTTTACATGTCTTTTTTTGATGTCCACTTTCGGCACCGGTTGGTACTACCCTAAGTGATGTTGCTTAATACAATAACAGCCGAACCCCAACAAACGCCGGATGCGATGGCGTTTATTGAAGGCGCAAAGCGCGGCGACGAACATGCGACCCGTAAAATACTCCAGACGGCAAGTGGTCGCATTCGCAAAACTGCGAAATATTTGTGCGCCGGTGATGCGGAGCGGGATGATTTGGTTCAAAACACACTGATTGAGGTGGTGCGGGCGTTGCCAGGGTTTAAGGGGGATAGCTCGGTTGAGTACTGGATTGACCGTATCACGGTATTTACCGCTTCAAAATACATCGATAAAGCAGTGCGCCGTCGCAGGATAGAGGAGCGCGTATGGTTTGCAGGTGAGCAGCAAAAGATGCCCGATGCGAATCTGGATGAAGCGTGGCTTCGCGAACGGTTCAGATTGCTGCTTGGCGAGATAAAGCCCGCGATGCGCTCGCCTTTGGTGTTGCATTATCTGCATGGATACACCGTGGACGAAATCGCGGATTTGATGCAGCTGAAGCGAAACACTGTGCGGGGGCGACTGCGCACGGCGCTAAAACAGATGCGAACAAAAGTCCGCAATGACGACCTGCTTTCGCAGTGGATAGGAACGCCATGAAAATGGAACCTGTAACATTTACATGCACGGATGCAAAACGCATCAGCCAACAGATGCGGCAGGGGGAAGCGGTGCCGGATACCGAGCAGCTGGCGGTTTCAAAGCATATGGCGCGCTGTTCAGCGTGTCAGGTGGATATTCCCATCCGCCGGCTTCTGGCGAACGACACCGACGATGTTTTCGATGAACTGACCAGTCATCGACAGATTGAACGGGCGATGTCTGAAATCAGCACAGGGGCGGATTCCTGCTCGGTAAATGGGACGTTATTGTCAACGTCAGCAAAAACACCACTGCGATACGTGATTCCGTTGGCGGCGGTGCTGGTAATGGCCGTTGCGGTGTTTGCGGTGCGACATGCATACCTGGTTAAAAAGCCTTTATCCCATCCGGATTTGGCGAACGCTGCCCAAACGCAGAACGATTTGTCCCCAACACAGCTGGGCGCGTCTGATGCGAATTATGAAGATGAACACAAAACGCCGTTAGCACCCGCAAATTTGCCGTCAGAAAAGCCGTTGAAAACACCGGAACCCCAGCAGCCCTATCTGGCGCTGGCAGATGGCATTTCAATAGAATTGTCTGCGGACGCCAAAATCGAGGTGGTGCAAAAATCCCATCAGCTGGTGCATCTGCAAATGAATGCGGGCCGGATTGTCTCTGTGGTGAACCCGGATGTCCCCCATCCATCCTTTGTGATTGACACGCCTGATGGCGCCGTGACGGTAAAAGGCACCATATTCTCGGTGGATTTGCGAGGTGATTCAAAAGTGGAGGTACTGCGCGGTGTTGTAGAAATAAAACAGAATCAACTTGTGGAAAAAATTGGCGCCGGCAACGGATACAGGATGCACACCCAAAGGGCCTATTCGCTGCCCGCGCAAACGCGCTCGGCGCTCGATGCGGTGGCGTCCCGGTTAATGAATGTCGACCCCTCCCGAGAGACGCCATCTGAAGATGACGATGCCGTATCGATGCTGGGACAGCGCCCTGACATAAATGGATCGTTGGGCAGTCGCCCTCAGCGCGTGGTTCACGACGCGGCTCAGCCGCAACTGCAGTCGCTGTTAAATAGTGCCAGAACGTTCAAGCGAAATCGGGACTGGGCCAATGCGCTGGATACCTACGAAAAAATCATTCACTACTATCCCCACAGCACTGAATCGCTGAGCGCCCATATCACCGCGGGAAATCTGCGTTTGAAATTTGGCAACGCCAAAGGCGCCCTGGCGCATTTCAACATCTATCTGGCCAAACCCGAGGCGCCCCTTCAGGAAGAAGCCCTGCTGGGTAAAATCAAATCGCACCGGCACCTGAACGACACCCAAAATGAATTGCAATCAATGCAACAGTTTGCCCAAAGGTTCCCAGATTCCATCCATCTGGCCAGCATCAAAAAACGCATCGCCATTCTTGAACTTCTGGAATAGTTAAATTGGTGTTCACCCGGCAATTGTCCGCGCTACGCTCGCTTTGTGAGCTTCGGCGGGTCGTCAACTCCAAAGCATCAACCCGCCGGAGCTTTAGCGCAGGCGGGCAAACGTCTTATAGCGCAGGCGGGCAAACGACCCTTGGCGCAGGCGGGCAAACGATTTTTTCCATAATTTTTCGGATTTACCGGCCCATCAGTGATATGCTCCTGCCCCGCTGATGCAGGTGGCGCTGAAAAGAAGCGACCCGGGAGGGTCGCGGTCCCGGGAGAAACGATTCAACATGGAAGAGAAAGCGAATGACCAAACATCCCCCAAAATTCAACCGCCAGCGATTACTCCTTTTCCTCCTCGAAGCGGAAGGTGGCACTCTGCCGAAAATGGATTTTCAGAAGCTGCTGTTTTTGGTTCATCAGGATAGTGAGCTTTCCTATTATGATTTTGTTCCATACAAATACGGCTGTTACTCATTCCCTGCGCCGTCGCCTCGAAGACCTTAGAACATCGCGGTTGCTGCGAGGATGAGCAGGAGGGTTCCCGAAATGACAGCGGTGGCGATCCAGTATTTTTTGGCCATTTCGCATGCGCCTTTGTCGTAGCTGTTGAGGGCTTCTTCGTAGAGGTTGTGATTTTCCTGGGCTTTAAAAAACTGCTGCGCTGCTGCGGCCACGTCGGTTAAATGCTCAGGGGAGAGCAGTTTGTTCACATAGACCATTTCGCCCACCGCTGCCCAGGCGGCCTGGGCCTGTTTGGACTCGCCTTTTACCCGGTGGTGAATTTCGTCGAGGGCCGCTTTGTGTTCAGCCTCAATCTGAGCGCGCTCTTTTTTTATTTCGGCCAGTCGATGATTAAATTCGCCAAGTCGTGCCTCTGTTTCCCGTAATCGGCTGGAGATGGCTTCAAATGGGGCTTCGGTGCCGTCCAGTTCCTTTTGCTCTGCGGAGAGCCGGTTCAGCAGCGCGGGTTGACGGTTGTCCACCTCGGCGATGTCCTTTAACAGTCGGGTCCGTTCTTCTTTGGGGCGATTGAGATCTGCATAGGCCACCTGCTTTTTCTCGATGAGTTCTCTTGCGTTGCGAAGCTCAATTTCGGACCGTTTGATTTTTGCCTTTAGGCGCGCGCGCTCCTTTGACATCTGTTCAAACACGGATTTGCGTCGTTCGGCCTCTTCCTGTATCGGCGCCATCTCCAGTTCGACCGCGCTGCGGCGCTGATCAAAAATGGCGTACCTGCCTTGATATTGTGCATCCAGGTGATTTTCCTGTTTCTGAATGTCGTCCAGTTTGCCATCGGCTTTTACTGCCTCTGCAACAATGCGCTGCAACTGGGCGTCCGAAAGGTTATTTCGGTGCGCCAGACGACCCAGACGCGACTTGGCCTGCTCCAGCGTCTCCCATGCGTTTTCTTTCTGGCCAAGGCTCGCGGCGGCTTCCTGTTTGAGTGCGGGCAGCCTTTGATATACGCGAAACCCGTACTTCATTACGCCGATAATGCCGGTGTCACACTGACCAAACTGGGCAATTTCCTGAACCTTTGATGCGGTCGCCGCTTCTGTGATGGAAAATGCGCGCTGCATGACAGGTGGGGGATGCATATTTTCTGCTGATATGCGAATTGCCCCGGCTGATGGGAGGCCTGGAGCAGTTGGTCGTGGCGATGGGGCATTGGAGTCGGCGCCCGCGAGCTCCAGGGGCATCTCGTCTTCGGGTTCGCTGTCGTCCATTTCGATGTCCGCGCCCCCGTAACGAAGCGATTCGGCGGGCGGACGCGGGCTGGACTGGTTTGACGCCACGGTTTTTTTCTGCGGGGCCGCCGGCGATCCCAGCGCGACGCCGCAGTGGGGGCAATTTCCAGAGCTTTTGGCGGATGGTTTTTTGCAACTGGGACAGTAAATCATTATTCACTCCTGTAACGGAGTGATATTACGCCATTGGGATTAAAACGACAATTAATACGCTGTGCCGGGGGGTCTGGAACGCTCACAGAGCTCGGGTTAAGAGGAAATACTGTTCGTCATACCCGCGAAGGCGGGTATCTAGATGCTGGGAGACTTAGGCGGTAATTTGTTCCCATAAATCGTTCCAATGTGGATTATACTCTTCTATGAGTTTCCATGAACGTCGC
>JAFGWT010000341.1 GCA_016937015.1 Deltaproteobacteria bacterium
AGGCGCCAAACAGGATTTCGGCGCAAATGCCAACGTCCAGATGCCGTGTCTGCACCTGGAGTCTGAGTACGTCGGTATCTGCTTCCATGGACATAAACTGCGTAAATCCTATGGACACATGGAGCGACTGATGCGGGGTGATGCCCAGTCTGATATGGCCGCCCTGATTAATGGCATTGGGCGCAACCACCTGTCCCGTATATGCAATCGCCACTTCGACCAGCGCCCGACGAGGCCCCTGTGTGTAAGGTGGGCGGGGGAGTCGCGCGGGCTGTAACCGGGGCGGTTCAGATTCGGCCACTTCGGCGGATTCCACTTCATCCAGTAGTCCCTCGAGGGTGCTGGCCACCGCCACTGCGATAGTTTCAAATCGGGTATCCGGGTCGTCGCTGGGGACTTCGAGCACGCGCACGCGATATTTTTCCCTGGCGTCATCGGGGAGATGAAAGTTTACGGTGATTTGGCTTCCCGTCTGCACCACCCAGAACACCACCCTGGCCCCGTACATCACAGCCGCATTGCGGGCGGCGTCCCATGGATTGCCATCGACACTGCCATCCGCTTCGTATTGGCGGGTATTCAGGTGAATTGGCAGGGCGGACAGCTGTGCCCGGATGGCGGTGACAAGCGCATCGGATTTACCGGAGGCCACTTTGTCCGGCGCAGTCTGTGCGGGGGTCAGCAGAATCACGGTGGGCGAGCTGTCTGTCTGCGCGGCGCGAACGTCAATGGGCACGGAGACAAGCAGCAAAAGCCACAGCCCCAGTGACACAGTGCAACTGCTTTTAAAGCGGTAACCGACCCCTTGCTTCTGAACTGACCTGCGTGCTCTGAATGACATCATCCAGAGAGTTAAACCAATCCGGTTTGAGTGACAACCCAATTTGCTGTATGACACGTCTTGGAGCAGTGGTTTTTCTGTATTGGACAACTTGATTAATGATAGAGTGTATGATCAATGTACTATAACCTGCGACCGACGGGGGTTGCGACCGACGGGTATTGCGACCAACTGGCGTAAAATTTCGGAAAGTGCGTATGGAGCGAATATTGAACTGGAGCGCGGCCGGCATTTGGGTTGCCATTCTGTTGTGGGCGGCTGGATGCGGCGACATCACGATTGTGGCAACCATGACACGTTCGCCGGATACTGACAATTTCATATCAACTGACGATACATTTTTGGGCGATACTGGTTCGGCCACATCATCGACCTCGAATACGGACAGTGGGACCGCGGATACACATTCGGATATCCAGTCGGATACGCAGTCGGATACGCAGCCGGATACGCAGTCGGATACGCAGCCGGACACGCAGTCGGATACGCAGTCGGATACGCAGTCAGATACAGGCAGCGACGCAGATACGGGGTGTCCCTCATCTGAAGGACTTGTGCAAAATGTGCCTGATTCGTATCCCGAGGTGATGGAATTACCCAATCCGTTTTTGTTTCTGAACGGCGCCAGCGTGACCGATACTGCGGACTGGCAGTGCCGACGGGCGGAGCTGCTGCAGCTGATTCAAACCATTGAGTACGGGCCCTATCCCCCGCTACCGGACTATGTGACCCGTTCCCTGAATGGCGATATTTTGACAGTAACCGTGGGCGCGAACGGACGTGAAATTTCGTTTGATGTCACCATTGCCATGCCGGCCGGGACCATTACGCATCCCTTTTTCATTACCATGTCCGGACAGATGCCCTGTCTTCCCCCTGAACATGTTTACAGCAGCGGCTTTGCGCTGGCCACCTTTAATCCCCTCGACATAGCGAATGGCGATGCAGGGTATTCCGGTAAATTTTACGAGTTATATGATACGGCGCCCCATACCGGGAACATTCTGGCGTGGGCATGGGCGGCTCATCGTATTATGGATGCGCTGTCCGACCTGCCGGAGCTGGATCCCGATATGAGCCGCATGGCAGTGGTGGGCTGTGGTCCGTACGGCCGGGCATCGCTGCTGGCAGGGGTGTTCGATGAACGGGTGTCCTTTACGGTGACCAGAGACAGCGGTTCTGCGGGAGTTGCCAGCTGGCGCGCGGCAGAGGCGGTCAATTCGCCGGAGTTGAACGACCTGCAAACGATTCAAAACAGCGCCGCCTCCCCATTCATGTTCACTGAGGCGTTTATATCCAATTGGGAATCGAATGTGTATCGGTTGCCGTTTGACGCCCACGCGGTCGTGGCGCTTGTGGCGCCGCGCCCATTGATCGCCCAGGCGGGACAACTGGATACGTCCGCGACCACACCCGCCGTTGGTGCCTGGCAATCCATGTGGGCGGCCAGACTTGTTTACGATTGGCTTGGTGGTTCGGATGCCATTGGGTGGGTGTCGGATCCCCACACCGATGATGCACTGACAGAGAGAGAAATTCGCGCCATTATGGATATGGCCAAACGGTTTTTTTACTGGGATGAAAGCTTGCCGGTTGTATTCGATGAGACCGGTGCACCGCCAGAGATTTCCTGGGGGGCGCCTTAGGGCACATCGCGAAAGCCGAGGCGTTTCCCTGATTGGGGATGGACTGGAATCGCGAAATGGGCGAACGTGGATGGCGGTGTTAAAATATTAATAAATTTTTCTACCCTTTGTTTAATGTGGCCCCCACTGAGCATATGAGCCGGCTGGGACCCTCGCGAAATGCAGATTGAAATGGCTGAGTGGAACGGATCAGAGGCAGAGAAAATATTTTTGGCGGATGTGGCGCTTGCTGGAAGCGCCCAAACGGATTCGGTTGCAGCTGAAGCGTTGCTTCGTCGAATTTATCCCAAAATATTTCAAGTGGTCCACTCATTGGTGCAAAACAGGGAAAATGTGGATGACATGGCGCAGCAGTCCGCCATCGAAGTGATGAAGAGTTTGAGCAATTACGCTGGCCGGGGATCTATCGAAGCGTGGGCCGGGCGGATTGCATATCGGGTGACTAAAAGAACGATTAAGAGTGAGAGATTGCGTATGAGATTGATGCAACCATTGTCCGAAGATCGTGCTGCGCCGGATTGCAGTCCCGAGGAGTCTGTATCCCGCTCACGGCTTTACGACATGCTTGTTGGAAAAATGGCGCAAATTCCAGAGAAACAGCGTGTTCCGCTGCTGCTGCACGTGGCGTATGGGTACACTGTGGACGAAGTGGCGCAAATTACAGACTCATCGCGAAATACGGTGAAATACCGATTAAAATCAGGATACCGGGTCATGCGGGAAATTCTGGCTGCTAATCCGGCATTGCGAACTGCGATGCTCAGGGAGATTTCATGATGGAATCAATGGGAACCCCCAATCAATTGTCGTGTGAAGCCGCAGAACTGCTACTTGAGAAACGGGTGGTGGAGGAGGACTTCACAAACACTGAAGAAAGTCTATTAACCTCGCATCTGGCGAGCTGCGAACAGTGTCGGGATATCTCGATGATTACATCGCAGCTGCACGTGTTTGCGAACAGTCCGTCCGCTGCGGAAGTGGACCACGCGGTGGAGACCCTGCTGCAGCAACTGACTTTTGACGATCAAACGCGGATGCCATCGCGGTTTACATCTCGTCGTCGATGGGTGTATCTGGCCGCTGCTGGTTTGATTCTGGCGTTGCTGACCGTATTGGGCGTGCGGCTGTTTACAGGCGGGTCTTCGGCGGGCGCTGGAATGGACTGCACCCCTGGCGCCACCCAGGTGCTTGCTGATGGCGTGGTGATGCGGGAGTGTCAGGGCACAGCGCGCGAGATTCGTGTGGACGCGGCGGGACAGGTTTTGGTGACACTGCGTGAGGGCGCAGTGGCGTTCAGTGTGGATCCGGCGCGGCGGCATCGTCAGCCTGTTCGGGTGACAACGCCCCTGGCGGCGGTGGAGGTAAAGGGGACGGTTCTCGGGGTGTATGTTCATGGGGACGACAGCGGCGTGGAGGTGTACAGGGGGACTGTGGGGGTGACGCCGGCAGCGTTCGGGCAGCCTGCCTATGATGTGACCGCTGGACAGGGAATGGCATTTGGACAGCGGACCGCCTATGCGCTCGAAATGTCGAGAACACGGCGGATATCGAGCGGGTTTGTCACTTCACCGGAGGCGTCCGGGAATTCCGGTCGACGGTCATCCGATGTCGCTGGAAATGACGGCAAATCCAAACCTGCTGTCTCCGAACCAATGGGGAGCGTCAAAGGGAACGTTTCGCCTGAGCCCAGGGCAGATGGGGACGCCGGTCATATCGATGGCCGGTCGGGGCGCTGGAACCGGGATTCGGTGCAGTCCATGGACAGTCTGCTTCGAGGTGCGCAGCAGTGTCTGATAGACCGTGACTGGCAGGGGGCGGCAGAGCGATACAGGCATATCCTTAAAAGGTATCCCAACACCCCGGGGGCGACAACGGTACTGGTTAGCCTGGCACGAATCGAATTGCGATATTTGGGGGCGCCGCGGGCTGCACTCAGGCATTATCAGCTGTATCAGAAAAAGCTTCCGAATGGGCCGCTGGCCGAAGAGGCCCTTTACGGCATTACGGAGGCGTATCATCGATTGGGTGAAAACAGTCTGGAAACAGCGACACTTCGCCAGTTTGTGTCGCGCTATCCAGGCAGCGCTCTGTCTCCCAGAGCCAACGCCCGCCTGAGTCGGCTGTCTGCCGCCGAAACGGTGTCACCCCAGGCCCAGTAGCCGGCTGCAGCGATAGATGTATGGGCGCCGCACCGGTTTTCTGACACTTTTCACGCCCTTGAGACTACCTTAATTTGCACGTGGCGAATTCGTGCAATGCGCCGCGATGTGTTAAATTTATTGGCCTGCTGCTGCATTCTCCCAATACCTTGGAAAAATGTGTTGTCGGCTAAGACGCAATGGATTCTTTGGAGGAAATGGATGAAATACCTGAAACTGCTTTTACTTATTATTATGGCGCTGTTGTGCGCGTGCGCGTCGACCGCAGAGGGGGACGAAACAGGCAACTCGGACGCTGATGCCGACAGTGACAGCGACAGCGATTCGGACACGGATAGCGACTCGGATACAGACAGTGACAGCGATTCGGATACAGACAGTGACAGCGATTCGGACAGTGATGCCGTGTATGTGGATCGCTCGGATATGTTTGACCTGCTCGATTCCTTTGGTGCCTGTGTCAATCTGGGGAACTGGCTGGAGGCGCCCAACCTGGATTGGGGCGTTATCTGCGAGAAAGAGGACATCGATCGAATCGCCGACGGTGGATTCAGCACCATTCGGATGCCCATCCGCTGGGAAACCCGCACAATGATGGAATCCCCCTACACCATTGATGAGGACTTTTTTGCCCAGGTGGACGATGCACTCGATTGGATCGAAGCGGCAGGATTGAATGTGGTGATGAATATGCATCATCACGATGCATACTTTGAAGACGCCGAAGCGTACAAAGAGATGTTTTTAGCCATGTGGGAGCAGATTGCCACCCGGTATCAGGACAGACCGGACAACGTGGTATTTGAAATTATGAATGAGCCCCACGACTCGCTGACTGCCGAGCTGTGGAATGAACATCTGGTGGATGCGCTGGCAGTCATTCGCGAAACCAACCCCAGCCGCGCGGTTGTTATCGGCACTGCCGAGTGGGGTGGTGTGACTGCGATGAACAAACTGCAACTGCCAGAGGATCCCAATTTGATGTTCACTTTCCATTATTATGAGCCCCATCACTTTACTCATCAGGGGGCCAGCTGGGTCGATGGCTCGGCGGAGTGGCTGGGCACCACATGGGATGGGGATCCCCTGGAAAAAACGGCAATTAAAAATTCCTTTGATACTGTGGCGGATTGGGCAGATGCGCGTGGCGTGCCGGTTTTCATGGGGGAATTCGGCGCGTATGAAGCAGCAGACCAGGCGTCTCGGGTTCGCTGGACCGAGCATGTGGCCCGATTTGCTGAAGATGAGGGGTTTGCCTGGTGCTACTGGGAATACAAAGCGTCTTTTGGGGTGTGGAACCCCGGCTCGGGTGCCTGGAACACCGATCTCACCGACGCCCTGTTTAACGATGATTTCAGCATTGTCGAAATCGATATGGGTGCGCTTGGTGAAAATCTGCTGGCAAACGGGGATTTTGAAAACGGTGATGCGGGCTGGAATAAAAATGTAAGCGATGGTGCAGCCAATATCGAGGTGGTTGATGGTGTATTGGTTGTCGATGTGACTGAGGCTGCAGCGGATGACTGGGGCGTTCAGTATTTGGCCTTCCTGCCCCCCCTGTCCGATGGGACATCGTATTCCATTCTGTTTGATGTGTGGGGCGACGAGTCAAGGGGGCTGTCCTTTGGGGCCCAGAAGATGGAAGACCCATGGGATACATATGCCTATGGCTCGACCACCGTCACCACCGAACCCACCACCCAGGTCCTCAATTTCACCGCGACTGAAGATGTGGATGTGGCCGCATTCGTCCTCAACGCCGGCGGTGAAACAGGTAAATTCTACATCGACAACGTCATGTTGATGGTCAGCGAGTAGCATCCTTGCTCACTGTGGCGCCTTATTAAGCGAATCTTTACATCGGACGCGGATTGGGTGAGAATTGGATTTATGTTTAACGCGGCAATCTGCATAATCGTCACATTATTCATCGCATTGCCGGCCGAGGCGCTGAATCGACCGGTGCCGCGCAAAAAACAAAACCAACATTCAACCGAGTCTGCAAAACAGTCCGACGATTCTG
>JAFGWT010000342.1 GCA_016937015.1 Deltaproteobacteria bacterium
CAGGTGGTGGATGCCCCCCATGGGGCCCGATGCGCCAAACGCTGGCGATTTGGTCCTGACGATACCTTGACGTCCCTTGGATTCAGATGCTGCAAGGGAAAGGTGAACAGGGCGGCGTTTTACCTGGAACGTCCCAGACCGGCGCACAGTGTGTACAAAACCATCAAGCCCGAGGAATTTGCCCGGATTATTCGCAGCATTCCCCAATTGGCGGCGGTGCACGACAATCCCCACATGTTCAGCAATGCGGACGTGCGGGCGGTGCTCGCCAAACGGGGGACGGAAAGGGAAGCGGAGGCCAAAGCGGGTATTCACTTTTTGTGGAAACCGCTCAGGTGGATACCTCGGCAGGGCATGGAGCTCTGGCTGGCGGTGGGACGATCCAATCGACATTCCTTTGTGGTGGCGCTGCACGAGGTAAAGGACAATGAGGAATACGTCCACGAATCCAGCATGATTATTTGGGATAATCCGATTCCGCTGGCGCTGGCATATCGTGAGGGACACCGGGATGAAGTGTATTGGGCCCCCTGCTGGCATTGCCGCGATGGCGGCAGCTTTGAGTACAATGAGGAAACAAACGAAGTGAATATCATCAGCCGCTGGTGATGGTGTTTGCCTGAGGAAGAGTGTTTCTGTCGCCGAACGCCATAAATTAAATAACGAGATGGGTCATTGATGATTTAAGAATAACTGCACAAGGAGTTGCATCATGCCAGTGTGTCGCATTTGTAAAGATGAATTTGAAAAAGAAGATATGGTCGCTGTGCGGTATGGTGGCCGCAAGGTGAAGGTGTGTGAGGATTGTGCCGAACGAATGGCAGAGGAAGACGCCGTGGCCGAGGAAAGCGAATCGGTGGTTCAGAACATGATGGGGTTCAAGGGGCGGCGTTAAGGGGCGACTGCTATTTTGCCCAGGCAGGCATGGCTTTCAGATAATGGTCGGCCCGCGTCATGCAGATTTCCATGGTGACGTCGGGGGAAAAACTCATTAGCCAGTGGGCGATACCCGCCTGCACCGCTTCGCGGGGGTTGAGATGTCCCGATTCGTTGGCACAGTTGCCGCAGTAATTTCCCTGTACAATGCCGGCCATTGGGTTTTGCAGCGGCATGCCGCATGAATGACAGAATTGCATTTGTTCCATGAATGGTCTCCTTTGAGTGTGCGGCAGGCAGTTGACCGCCGCGGGTTGAAAGAATATTCACGGTATAGCGGTGGGGAGTGACAACAGTATGTCAGGTTTAAACTGAAAAATTATTTTTTCAGTTCGGATGCCAGTTTTGTGGCATTGGCGAAATCGAAGTATTTTTTGTCTTCCCGCAGAATGTGCGTGGTCAGCCAGTTGAACAGAAACAGTTTCAGCTTGAGTGTGTTGCGGGGGTCGGGGATAAACCCGCTGAGCATTTTGTCCAGCTGATCAATGATGAACTCGTGCTGCTGCCGATGTTTGTCGACCCCCGGATAGCCAATGGCGGTCATATGCGCTTCTTCAGTGGTGAAATGCTGCATGATGTATCGGTACAGATCGATAATGAGCCGCTTGGTTTCTTCTGGTTGAAGCGTGGTGATGCGGTTGCCCTGCTCGAACATGTATTTGTGCTGATTATCCAGTATTTCCTCCCCAACACAGTATTCATCCTTCCATTCAAATGTGTCGCTCATCGGCTTGTTATCCTTTCACTTCAGTGTATTGCCACGCTGCTGCAAAATATTTTCGCTTCGCGGATAATGTCATTAACATACCAGAATCGCAGTGTGCATCAAACCGGGCATAAAAAACAGTCGAATCGATTGCTTTTCGCGGTCCTTTATCTAAAGATGGCGGCCATGGAAACCCTTTGGAAAAATCGAAGGCAGGCATTGGAAGAGGCACATCTGAACCGATCGCTGCGCGTCTCGGGCGTTGGACCGGTGGTGGAGACGCCTGATGGGGAGAAACTGATTTTTTGTTCCAATGATTATCTGGGAATGGCCCGTTCGCCGGCGGTGGCGAATGCGGCGCAGGATGAATTAAAAAAGGGGATTGGCGCGGGCGCATCCAGACTGGTGAGTGGCAACTTTGGCTGGCACGAACAGCTGGAGCACGAGTTCGCCGCTTTTGTAAAAAAAGCCGATAGCGTGCTTTTCCCATCGGGGTATCAGGCCAATGTGGGCGCCATCAGCGCGCTGGCTGGACCGGATGATGTGATTTTTTCGGATCGGTTATGCCATGCCAGCATTATTGATGGATGCAGACTCTCACGGGCTGCGGTTGAGATTTTCGAACACAATGATGTGGCGGATCTGCGGCGACTGCTTGAAAAATACCGAGACACGAATTGCGGAAAAATGGTGATTACCGAGGGGATTTTCAGCATGGACGGTGATATGCCGCCGCTGCGGGAAATCTGCGATGCGGCCACTGATGCCGGTGCAGTGGTGTATTTGGATGAAGCCCATTCCCTGGGGATTCTGGGACCACAGGGCCGGGGGCTGGCGGCGTCGCTGGGGCTGTCAGACGCAGTTGCTGTGGTGGTGGGCACATTTGGCAAGGCGGTGGGGGTGTCCGGCGCATGTGTGGCGGGCAGCGTCAATGCCGCAATGCTGCTTAAAAGCACAGCGCGCAGTCTAATGTTTACAACCGCATCTCCGCCGGCATTGGCTCGTGCGGTATGTGAGAGCCTCATGCTGATTGAGTCTGCCGACGATAAAAGAAGGTCGCTGTATCGAAATATTCGACTTTTTAAAACGCTGGCTGCCAGTGCGGGTGTCCCGCTTATTTCAAGCGACTCCCCCATTCAACCCGTGCTGATTGGCGACGCCCGCCGAGTCATGGAAATTTCGAATCACCTATGGCACACGGGACTGTTTGTTCAGGGAATTCGCCCGCCCACGGTGCCTTCGGGAACCGAGCGGTTACGCATCACCATCACAGCGGCGCACACTGATACGCAGATACAGCGACTGGTAAATGAACTCAAACGCTGCGGTGCGGCCGAACAGGGAGAGTGCAAATGAAGCGAATGATATTTGTGACCGGGACCGGCACCGATGTGGGAAAAACCGTTGTGACCAGAGGCATTGTTCGGGCGCTGGTTAACCGCGGGGTGAACCTGCATGCTGTTAAGCCCGTGGAAAGTGGGGTGCCTGTAGTGAACGGCGTGCTGAAGCCGCACGATGGCCTTGCCCTGATTCGCGCGTCAAAACAGGAGCGCAGCGTTGCGCAAACCTGTCGCTATATGTTTAAGGCGGCCGTGTCACCTCATCTGGCCGCCCAAAATGAAGGCGCGGTGATTGACCCACAAGCGGTGCAGCAGTTTCTGTTATCCGAGGCAGGGACGTGCGATGTGCTGATTGTCGAAGGCGCCGGCGGTCTGCTGGTGCCTCTCAATGACAGCACCCTGTATGTTGATTTCATCGCCCGACTCAACTGTGAACTGTTGATTGTGTCCCCCAATGTGCTGGGAACCATCAACACCACCCTGCTCACCATCGAGGCCGCCCGCAAAAGAGATATTCCCATTCTGGGTGTTGTACTCAATCAGGGGGAGAACGATTCTTTGAAAAACGATGAAGCCATAGAATTGTTTGGCCAGGTGCCCATTGTTGGTACGTTTCCCATGATGGAAAACATCGACGATGATGAGCTGCTGGCCACGGCGGCGGAATCCCATTTAAAGATGGGCATGATTGAGTCCGGTCGCATTGGCAACGGCTAGACGCACCCGGGAATTTTTATTCCATTACCCGGTATGGGCTGCGAAGGCCACTGTCTATTCGTTGGCCCTGGATATAGTGGAAATGTCGCAGGCGTTTGCAACAATCATTGAAAGCAGGTTGGCAGGATGAATGATTTTATTCTCAGGATTTTCCGTTTGGCACTGATTGTGTTTACTGGTTCACTTCTGATGATGTGTGGTGAATCAGGTAAAAGCGGCGATGAAACGGAGTCGGGCACGACAGACAGTGATACGGACACCGACGCCGATTCGGATTCAGATTCGGATTCTGACGCCGTCATGGATACCGATTCCGATGCAGATACAGATTCGGACACAGACAGTGATTCCGATACAGATAGCGATTCCGACACGGACAGTGATTCCGACACGGACAGCGATTCCGACACGGACAGCGATTCGGACACGGACAGCGATTCCGACACGGATAGTGATTCCGATACGGATAGTGATTCCGATACGGATTCTGATTCCGACTCTGATTCCGATGCGGATTCTGATACGGATTCTGACTCAGACACAGATACCGATACCGATACTGACACCGAGTCGGACACTAACGACAATACGGACACAGGTTCCGACGCTGAACAGGATGCGGTGGCAAGCGTCGGCTGCGGCAAGTCCCCCACTTTTCAGAACAGCTCGCCCAATCCTGTTCAGAACACGCTTAATGGCAGGCAGTTTCTGGTGCGCTGGCCCGATAATTACGACAACACGCATCCCTATCGGGTGATTTTCGGGCTGCATGGCGCCACCGGCAGCGACACCGAGATTTCGGGGCATGGCTATTTTGGACTTTACGACCTTTCAGAGGGCAGCACCATTTTTGTCGCGCCGTCGGCCAGCGGTGGGTTATGGAATGCGGCAACGGATACCACCTTTGTGGGGGATTTGGTTGAAGCAATAAAAAATGATCTGTGCGTTGATACCTCGCGCATCATGCTTCAGGGGTTCAGTCAGGGCGCGGCCATGTCCTGGACACTTGC
>JAFGWT010000343.1 GCA_016937015.1 Deltaproteobacteria bacterium
CTGTTTTCGCACCGTCTGCAGGACGACTGGCGCCTTTTCTCTGGCAGCTGTGCCGATTTGTTTTGCAATGCGCTCAAGCGTGCTGCGTGAGGGCGGCTGCCGATAACTTGCATGCAGCTGCTCTTCGTTCTTATGAATGGCGTGCGCTGCAGATATTCGGTGACTCCGGGCAGGAATAATTACAATATCGCCGCTTCGCAAGGGGGCAAACTGCGATTGTGCGCGCGACTAAACCGCGCTGCGATAACAACACGCCTGCCAGTGATTTGTCGATTGTGTAATTGGTTTACGAAGTCATTCCTGTTCCTCCAATTCTAATAATACTGCAAAGCAGAGCGAAGGCTAAAGCGTGTATTCCACATAAAGCAGCGGTGCATCCGCGCTGCTGCCATCGTAGGCTTCTGCATGTCGGACGCCACCGGTTTCGCCAGTGACGATAATACCAATGCTGTTGCCCGAAACCCACCCTGACCTGTCAACCACCTCCTGAATGACCGCAGACAAATCCGGAGACCGCTGTGCATCACCGGCTTCTCCCACCAGCAACCACTCGGGTACACTCCACGCAACCGATGCTGTGGTCACAGACCGGCTGGATACATTGTACGCGTCAGCGGTGAAAGGTGTGGCGTTATCACTGGCCTCGCCGGCGATAAAAAGAGTCGCCGCCTCCGAGTCTGTTTCATCACAGGTTAACTGGATGAATGCGTTGGTGATGGTAGCGCCGGCTGGAATGCTCATATCTGTAAACCGAAGTCCAACAATCTGATCCGAGCTGACATAAGAATCGTAAATCAGTTCCAGGTCTGAGCTGTCAGTGTAAATGACGCCATCTGTTGTGGATTCCTCCACGTCATCCATTGAATCCCAGATGCGTGTGGAAGCAATCTGCGCTGTGGGTTCAGCGCCTGTTTTAACGATGCTGAAAGTATCAATAGTGGTCATGGTGTCAGTTTGATATGTGTCAAATGTCAGTGTATCACCATCGATTGTAATATAGGAGAAGGTGGGCACATATGCCTGCGAGCGCACCGCGCAGTACTCCGCCTGGGTGGCGTTCAGCGAGTAATATTTGCTGCCCGTGGCTGAGTTGAGAGTGAAATAGACGGTGCCGTTTGGATCTACTATTGCGCCATCTTCGTTGGTGTCCTGGTTCAGCTGAGCCACATCACCGTAGAGTACATGGCTTCTGGAGTAGGAGTGATCGTGGCCGGTAATCACCACATCAAAATCGTATTCATCAAAAATGGGAAAGAGTGCGGCTCTGAAATCGCGAATGGAAGATTCCAGCGCGTGATAGGCTGACCCGTAGATGTCGTGATGGAACATGGCGATTTTCCAGGTAATATTCGGGTAGGCCGCCATCACTTCATCGATAAACGCCTCATGAGAGGCGCCGCTTCTGTTGTTGCTGTTTAACACCACGAACAGTGCGTCTCCGTATGTGAAATAGTAGTCACCGAGCCCCGGTTCTGTCACGCCGTATGCCGACGACACATTGGGGATATTGAAATGATAAACAGTGTTGGGCGCGCCGTTGTCATGGTTGCCCAGAGCTGGCGCCACAGGAATGCTTCGCAGCTCCTGCGGTGAAAAGAAACCATTAAACTGATCTTCGTTGTTACGGGTATTTACCTGATCACCGGCAGAAGCGATAAACGCTGTTTCCGGGAACATGGCGATAGCTTTGGCAAGGGTGTCCTGCCAGCCAACCGTATCGGACGACGTGTTGCCCGCGCCAATCTGTGGATCGCCAACTGCCAGAAAACTGAAACTGCCTGAATGAGTTGAAACCTCGAAAGTGTCTGTCCAGGTACCGTTGCCATCGCCAATTCGGTATACATAACCGGTGTTGGGCGCAAGTGAACCGACGGTGACTTTGTTGCTGTAATAACCGGTAACCGCCGGCGAAACGTCAGCGCCAAGGGTGGTGGCCGCTGCTTCAGGGAAAACATCACCAGACATGTCGGCTTTCAGTGCCATTTGCAGCATGCCGGCAGTTTCTGCATTGGCGTACCAGTTGAATCGCAGCTCTGTCTCATCCCGTCCGGGCGTCATCGCAATGTCCTGAACGGTGTACAAAACGGCGCCGGTATCTTCGCCGGTAGCGCTTTCGGAATCTTCGCCTGTGTCAACTTCGGTATCTTCGCCGGTGTCGGTATCAAAAATACCGGGGTCACCGCATACCTCTGCGGTAATCAGCAGCTGCGGTCTGGTGGCGACATCACTGGAATCAGCTGATAAAATATCCCATCCGTCTGTACCGTCATTTAAAAATACCCATCCGTAATTCATTGCCTGACCACTCTGCCACGCAACAACCGCTTCCCTCACGTCGAACGTGAAGTAATCGTAGTAACCAGGGGCATACAGCGTGGTGTCCGCAGTTGCAGCCGCTTCGATATCGTCGGCTGAAACACCAGACGCCGTGCTGTTCCAGGTGGCATTGGTCGCCCAGTCAATCAGCATACGGTGCACGGAAATATTATTATTGGTGCGATTGACCGAATATACCTTCAGCGCCGCACTGCTGACAACTGCATCCGCAGGGATCCCATTCGCGCCATTGAAAATGTTGTCGAAGCGCATCAGAATCTGAGATTCCGAGTTGCTGTACGCATTGTCATAGCGGCCATCCACGCTCATTTCCGCATCCACTGCAAAGCTCGCATCCGCATCGGATTCGAGAATTACCATGTCTGTTGCCTGTGCGTAACCGTTTGCACCCTGCTGGAAGGCATAGGTTTTTGTACCGCATACAACTGTTTCGGTTTCTGTATCCTGAGGGGTATCCGTGTCAATGAGGGTGTCGGTATCGGTTTCCAGATATTCCACTGCAACGCCGGCGCCGGTCTGGATAGTGATTCTGGCGGTATTGGCGCCACCGTTGCCATCTGAAATAGCGACAGAAAGCGTACAGGTGTCAGCAGCCACAGTACCTAAGGTAAAAGCGGGATCTTCTGCGGTGGCGTCATCGAACGTGCCATCGCAATCCGCGGTCCAGGCAAATGAGAGCGTATCACCGTCCCTGTCATTTGCAGCGAGCGCCAGCTGGGTGGTTTCGCCGGTGTCAACCTGCGTTGGAGACGGAATAAGGCCAATTGCTTCCGGGGAAGTGTTGATGGCGATGGTCACGTCGGCGCTGCCCGCATTGTCATACACGGTATAAATGGTGGCGGAGACGCTCGCCGTTGCGCCTTTGGGATCACTCACTGTCACAGAAATGTGAAATTCCCCGGTCGTCATTGGGGAAGTCCAGACAGTAGCGACGGCGCTGGGCGTATTAAACACGCCATTGTCTGCGCTCCACGAATAGGTGAGTGTGTCTTCCGGATTCGCATCAGTTGCGGCCACTGTGAAGGATACCGTCTCGCCGGGTTCCACGGACATAGACGATGCGGTAAACGCTGTAATCATCGGTACCGCGTTGGCAAAGGGCACCGGTGCAGTGGTTTGCTGCAGAAAAATGGAGACCTGAGCGGTTTTGTCTTTTTCGATGGTCACATCTGTTGCAGTGCCAGAATACACAACCGTGCCTGCGGCATCCATCGCCCTTGCAACAAATGTTCTGCCTACCCCTGCGGGTATATCTTCAACTCGTCCTGCCCAGCTGTTCGGTGCGCTTTCAGTCAGACCTGCTTCGATGGCCGGTGTGAAGTCATCTCCGCTGACAATCACCTCAATGCTCGAAACATTGTCCAAAGCAGGCCCCGGAGCGATTACACGCACGGCAGCGAGTCCGTTACCATCAATTTTGTGGGGGGAGGCCGAATCGCACCCCAATGCTGAAAAAATCAGCACTGTCCAAAGTAGCCACAGAAATGTTTCTTTTTTCATCTCGAATTCTCCATCTGTTGTTGGTTGGTTTACTGCGCCAATATTCGGGCAGTACTCTTTGTGAAGCCAAGTATCAGGGCAGGATGACGTTTGTCTTCCAATCAGGAAAAATCGGTGTGAAGCAGTTAAGACGCCTGCCGACATTAAGATTTCAGCTGATTGTCTCTATTGGCAGATAACTTTCACCCTCTCAATGAGGGTTGCTATCGAATAGCGGAAAAAACCAGGCGGAAAGTGCAGATACAATTGGGACTGTCAATACCACCGCGGTACTGCCACAAAGACCCCGGAGTATTTCAATGGCGATAGTGTCAAGGTTGATAAGCTGAGTGTAGTTAACATTGTACGCGTAAATCAAAATAAGCGAGTTGACTGAACTGCCGGCAAAGGCCAGAATCAGCGTGTTTGACATTGTCCCCATGATGTCTTTGCCCATGTTCATGCCTGACTGAAACAGTCTGCGCCCGGAAAGAGAATTGTCGGTCATCCGAACCTCATGGATGCCTGAAGAGATGGACATCGCCACGTCCATCACTGCGCCCAGCGATGCGATGAGAAGGCCGGCGAAAAGCAGTTGCCCCACGTTCATACCCGTTGACGAAGCGATAACAATCAGCGTTTCGGCCTCTTCGGTTTGAAATCCGGATACATGGGCCAATGCGCCAAAAAAGGATGACATCAAACCGGCAATGACAACGCCAACAGTTGTCCCCAGTGCAGCGACAAGCGTTTTTCCGGACCAGCCATTAATACACAGCACCGTCATACATGTGGTAAGAATGACAATAAAAACTGATGTGACCACTGGAGAGTATCCCTGAATGAGCATCGGGACAAAAAGAAACAAGATGGCGGCAATGGTAAACGCCAGGCCGGCAATGGATTGAAGTCCCTTTTTGCGACCAGTCGCGGCAAGAACGATAATAAATAGAAAGGCGGCAGCGTACAGAACCGGACTCCTGTGAACATTGTTAACGGTTATCCGATAAGTGCCGGCCTTCGCGGTGTCCACGCAGACTACAATGGTTTTTCCCACGACCCCATATACATTGAAACGCGTGCTTAAATAGTTTTTGGTAACATGAACTTCATCCCGGCGAGCGCCAGTGAGAATTTGTACCTTGAGTATCTGTGTCCCTCTCGCCAAATTCGGAATGTTTAAATCCCAGGCGATGTTCTCTTCGAGTACCTCCAAAATTCGCGCCTTTTCATACTGCATATCTGCTTCGCCCTGCAGTGTATGATATTGAAATCTTTCCTTTGAATGAACCACAACCAGCATTCCAGCGAAAACAGAAACGAGGATGCCAAAGGCAACCGATAATTTGATTGGGTTGGAAACGCGCATTATTACTCCGGGAATACAACCTTCAGTAAGTGAAAATTTTGCAGTATCGCATACAGATCAACGGGACTGGATTACAACGAATCGATAACCGGGGAAAAGATGATGCAGTAACAGTTGACAACAATGTTTCAAGACCGTCATAAATGGCATGACAGTCATCCATTTTTTTAGACAGCATATGGGTCAAAAAAAAAGGATAGATGTGTCAGGTTCGATCAGCCATATTGCATGCACCGCAAACAGGCGCCAGTCGTTTACAAATCAAACCTGTCCAGGTTCATTACTTTGGTCCAGGAGGCTACAAAGTCATTTACGAATTTTTCCTTTGCGTCGTCGCAGGCATACACTTCACAAAGGGCGCGCAGTTGGGCGTTTGAGCCGAATATTAAATCCACACGGGTGCCGGTCCATTTAACTGTTCCGCTTTTTCGGTCAAACAGCTCGAACACATCTTTATTCGCGGCAGAAGGCTTCCAGCCGTTATTCATATCGAGCAGATTGACAAAAAAGTCGTTGGACAGTGTGTCCTTTTTGTCGGTCAATACACCGTGGGTAGACCCATCGGCGTTGGTGCCCAGCATGCGCATCCCGCCAAGCAGCACGGTCATTTCCGGTGCGGTGAGGGTGAGCAGCTGAGCCTTATCGATGAGCATATCTTCAGCAGAGACGCTGAATTTCTTTTTAAGGTAATTGCGAAATCCGTCGGCCTCGGGTTCCAGAACCGCAAACGACGCTGCATCGGTCTGTGCTTCGGATGCATCCATTCTGCCCGGCGTGAAAGGCACTGTCACCGATTGTCCGGCATTCTTCGCGGCCTGTTCCACTGCGGCACAGCCCCCAATCACAATAACGTCTGCCAGAGAAACTTTTTTGCCGCCGGACTGCGCACTGTTGAACGCTTCCTGCACAGCAGTGAGCTTTTCCAACACTGTTTTCAATTGCGCCGGCCGGTTTACAGGCCAATCCTTTTGTGGGGCCAAACGAATACGGGCGCCATTTGCGCCGCCCCGTTTATCGGAACCGCGAAATGTGGATGCGGACGCCCATGCGGTGGAGACCAGCTGAGACACAGTGAGACCGGTGGCCAGAATCTTACTTTTTAAATCGGCAATGTCTTTATCGTCGACCAGCGGGTGATTCACTTTGGGAATGGGGTCCTGCCAAATCAAATCCTCGGCCGGCACTTCCGAACCCACATACCGGGTCTTTGGTCCCAAATCCTTATGGGTCAGCTTAAACCAGGCTCTGGCGAACGCCGCTTCAAATTCGGCCGGATTTTCCAAATACCGTTTTGAGATGGGGCCATAAATCGGATCAAACTTCAGCGCCAAATCCGCGGTGGTCATCATGGGGCGGTTTTTCTTCGACGGGTCGTGGGCATCCACTACCATGTCCTCATCATCCACATCTTTGGCCAGCCACTGATTGGCGCCCGCAGGACTTTTCACCAGTTCCCACTCATACTTGAACATCACTTTAAAATATCCCATATCCCATTTGGTGGGGTTGGGCTTCCAGGCGCCTTCGATACCGCTGGTAATCGTATCGCCCCCTTTGCCGCTGCCAAAGCTGCTCTTCCATCCCAGCCCCTGCTCTTCAATGGGCGCCGCTTCCGGCTCCGGGCCCACATGGGCGGCATCACCGGCGCCGTGGCATTTACCAAAAGTGTGACCACCAGCAACCAGCGCCACCGTCTCTTCGTCGTTCATGGCCATGCGACCAAAGGTGTCGCGAATGTCGCGACCGGATTTTACCGGGTCCGGTTCCCCGTTTGGCCCTTCGGGATTCACATAAATCAATCCCATCTGCACCGCCGCCAACGGGTTGTCGAGGTCGCGCTCTCCTTTGTATCGCTTGTCGCCCAGCCATTCCCGCTCGCTGCCCCAGTATATGTCTTCTTCCGGCGCCCACACGTCTGCCCGTCCGCCACTGAATCCAAACGTTTTAAACCCCATCGATTCCAGCGCGCAGTTTCCGGCCAGAATCATCAGGTCCGCCCACGAAATCCTTTTGCCGTACTTTTGCTTGATGGGCCACAGGAGCCGCCTGGCCTTATCGAGATTGGCGTTATCGGGCCAGCTGTTGAGGGGCGCAA
>JAFGWT010000344.1 GCA_016937015.1 Deltaproteobacteria bacterium
CAGCGGTATCTGCCGTATCTGTGCGCGCATCAGTATCAGTTAATAGCTCTGTATCAGCAGTGCTCCCGGTATCTGTCGATACCCCCGAATCCCCGCTCTCACCCGTGTCATCACTGGTGTTGGTATCAGTCAAATCAGTATCTGTATCCTCAGGCAAGATCGTATCACTGTCGCTACCGATGTCTGAAAGTGTGGCCGAATCCTGAGCGACGGTTCCGCTATCTGCCCCGGTTATCGTGCTCGAATCCGACTGGTTTTGAGTATCGGTAATCTCACCTGTATCTGTGTCCATGTCCGTCTCGCCTGTCAACGTTGCCGACGATGAATCAGTTCCGACCGCGGAATCAATTCTCACATCCGTTTCATCTGCGACGGTAGCAGACGAGTCATCAACCGTTTCAGAATCCATTGGCACACCCGCTTGCGATGCCGAGTCGACATCGCCGGCGTCATTTGAACGACATCCGGAAAGCAGCAGCATGCTCAATATCCACAATTGAACACTCACATATTCAAATGACTTCATCTTCAACTCCATCAACTCCCGGTTGCGGGTTACTCGGGTGTAACCGTTTGGCTGGACTATTCATCAGGGGTGGCACTCGAACTGTCACATGCCGCGATCACCTGTAAATGCGCGCGCGCCATGGGCTGGTCCACCAGAAAGGTTCGCGCATCATCAAACTGGCAGCTGCCATCGGGATTAAACCGCACAGACACATTAAGACGCGCCACGCCATCCTTTGCCTGCGTCACCGATACTTCCGAAGACAACAAACAGCCCGAATCGCTTCGAACACGTGTCATAACAAGGGTCTGAACCGTCCAGTCAATATCCGGCAAGGCGGAAAAAGGGTCAATGCACCCCAATGCGATCAGGTCGGAATATGCCGCCGCACTGCGAATAACCAGTCCCGCTGCCATGAAACTGCCTTCGTCCGAATTGCCTGTTGTCGCTCGAAAGTCGGATAAAACATCCCGCGGCAGCCAACGGTCAGCAATTTCGAAGAAGCGACTATCCAGACAGTCAATGGCAACCTGCCGTTCCTGGTACGATACGGGCGATGGTTCGTCCAAAGCAGCCTGCTGTTCCGGAGACAACAGATTCGCCACAATCAATTGCTCACATTTGTCGCAGGACAGCTGACCGGCGCCAAGACACATCACCATTAACAATGAGAGAGTAAAATAATGACTCATTAAGACATATCAACTTAATTTTCTGGCAGATGCAATGGATTTTTGTTTGGGGAGCAGAGACTATTTATCGGAAAGGGCCACCACACCGGGAAGTTCTTTGCCTTCCAGATACTCCAGGGAAGCGCCGCCGCCGGTGGACACGTGAGATACCTTTTCAGAGAGACCGGCTTTTTCAATGGCGCTAACAGAGTCACCGCCGCCAATAATGGTCACCGCGCCGTTGTCGGCAGTTGCCGCAGCCAGTGCTTCGGCCACGCCAAATGTACCTTTGGCACTGTCGGCGATCTCAAAAACGCCCATGGGACCATTCCAAACAACCGTTTTCGCACCTTTGACCAGCGCAGAGAATACTTCAACGGATTTGGGACCGGCATCGATAATCATCTTATCAGCAGGTACGGCGTCGGCGTCCACATAAGTGACTTCGCTGCAGGTGCGGGCGCCGAAGTTCATTTCGGAAACCACGCCGCAGTCAACCGGCAGCTGGATTTTATCGCCACCTTTTACGAGAAGGTCCTTCGCCATTTCTATTCTCTCATCTTCAACCAGAGATGTGCCAACTTCCTTGCCCTGCGCTTTAAAAAACGTGTTGGCCATGGCGCCACCGATGATCAGCTTGTCCACTTTGGGCAGCAGCGCTTCAATCACATCAATTTTGCCGGAAATTTTCGCGCCGCCAATAACGGCAACAAAAGGTTTTTCAGGAGCGGCAAGGGCGTCACCCAGAAAATCAATTTCCTTTTTAAGCAGGTAACCGCAGGCGCGGGGCAAATCCACACCCACCATGGAACTGTGAGCGCGATGGGCGGTACCAAATGCATCATTTACATACACATCAGCCAGTTTGGTAAGGCCTGCGCGGAATTCGGCCACCTTTGCAGCGTCGGCCTTCACCGAATTGCCATCCGCATCTTTGGCTTTGCCTTCTTCTTCGATATGGAAACGGAGGTTTTCGAGAACCAGCACTTCGCCGGGCTTGAGAGCGGCAGCGGCGGCTTCTGCTTCGGCGCCAACACAGTCATTTACAAATTTAACTTCCTTGCCCAAAAGCTCGCCCAAACGATCGGCTGCGGGTTTCATGGTGAATTCCGGTTTGACCTGTCCATTGGGACGGCCCAGATGGCTCATCAGAATGAGACTGGCCCCCTGGTCGAGGATGTATTGGATTGTTGGCAGTGACGCACGAATCCGTTTATCGTTGTCCACTTTGCCGTCTTTAATCGGTACGTTAAAATCCACGCGGGAGATGACTCTTTTGCCTTTTAAATCCAAATCTTCAACAAATAATTTTGCCATGGCTATTCCTTTTCCGTAAAAACGCTTTGCTCATCAAAGCGCGCGTGTTGGGGGATCTTTAAAAAATCGAGGGCAGGTTAGGCAAAACCACCTCAAATTACAAGCAAAATAACGGCTTTTACAGCGAGTTTATCGGGTGGTAACAGATGCCTGTATATAGCGATACAACACACCATCATCGATAAAAACCCGATACACGAAACGAAGGAATGAACAAATGAGGGGGCGACAGGGGGGGGTCACTCGGCAATAATGCTGACGTTGTCAACCGCCCAGCCGTAATTGCCTTTTTCTTCGTCTGTGAATACGAATTTCACTTTGAACATCGATTGCCCAAGAATATAGGAGGTTAAATCCAGCTCCTCTTCCTGTGGTTCCTTGTCCGCATTTTCGTTGTATGTCGCAACCAGCGTCCAGGGGGGTGTATCTCCCACGACCCACACTTCACCGCGATCTTCGGTCACACCAGTGCGCGAACCGTAGTCGTCGAAATAATGAGTGAATGAGAGGGTGACCGTTTTGCAGGAATCAACCGGATAGAATCCTGTTTCAAGACTTTCATTCAGACCGGTGTACCCGCCCACGGCCATGTATCCCCCGTCCATGCCGTCATAGGGATTACTTTCATCCTCAACAGTCGTGTGATGCCAGGTTTTCAAAGGATCGACGTCAGAAATTTCCCCGGAGTCGCCGCCACTGCCTGAACCGGAACCGGAACCTGAACCGCCGCCAACGGTGCTTATCACTGTCCATCCAGAGGGCACTGCGGTATCAAAAGATTCAAATTCGTCGATGTTGCAACCGGCGCCGGTATCATCACCGTCGCTATCACTGTCGCTGTCGGTGTCGCTGTCAGCGTCGCTATCCGCGTCGCTGTCGGTATCCGAGTCGCTGTCTCCGCTGCCTGTACTGTCGATGGCTTCATCCTGGGGCCCACACCCCTGGACTGTAAACACACTCATCAGTGCAACTAATAAAGCAAAAATAAAATATGGTTTCATAATCGTACCTCATCATTTTCTGAGATGTTTTGAGATGTTTATAGACAAAACATTAGGTTAGCACAAATGAAAACTGGGGAGAAAAAAAAACGAAACATACTGCCAAATGGTCATCTCCCAATCCTGTTGAAAAAATATTGTCTGACGGTATGGACTCCCGAATTATCACCATTCACAGCAACTGGAAACTTTATGGCTGTTTTTTTACTCGCCCAAGGCGCGACTTTGCGATTGCCCCGTATTTGCTCTGGACAAGATTTAAAAGCCTTCGTATTTTAGCCACAGTGAAATATCAAATCGTAATCCCGGGCGCTGCTTAAAAGAAAAGAAGGCAAGATGAAAAAACAAACTCACAGAATTGGCAATTATATCGTTTTATTCAGGAATTACACCGTTTTATGGTCACTGGCATCTGCGTTGCTGCTTGCCACGGCGCCGGCGGTGGCTCAGGACGATCTCACCGATGAGACCTCCACGGCACAGGAAGACACCGTACCGGCCGACACAGGCGCTGGACAGGAGATTTCCGAGGCCGACGACTCAGCTGCACCGGAACCCGTCGCGGAAGACACGAGCGCCGTTGAACCGACCAGTGCCCCCCAATTCGGGGTTTCGGCCACCACCAACGATTCGGCTGAGGCTGAAGACAGCGCGTCTTCCGAAGCTGGTGACACCAGTGAAGCCGAGACGCCTGCTGGAAAAAAGGCCGCTGATGTGATCGACACCATAGGCATCCGAGTACTGTCGTCTGAAGCCTATCCCACGTTCAGGACACGGGGGATTAAAGGTGGCTCTTTGTGGCGCACGTTCCATGGGCTGCAATGGCCCTACATGCCGAAATCCGGCATTGGCGTCTCCGGGACAGTCTGGGTGGACACCGGCTACGAGAAAATTGACCGCAGCGAATCCAGTCAGCAATCTGCCAAATATATCCTGCAGGAGGGACGTGCCGTTTTGCGGGTGACCCCCACATATTCCTGGAATCGCTGGTTTGTTCAGGGACAGGCCGAGCTTGTGGCCAACAAAGATCAAAATGTAAGCCAGCCGCAGGTGGGAGACACCGACGATCTCTGGATACGGATGGGGATGTGGCATCGGTTTGATATTCAGGCCGGTCGCTTTGAGGCGTGGGAACTCTATCATCTCGGTATGGGTCTTGATTTGAACACCCAGGAACGGCGGGGATCATTTGAACTTAACTCAGGTCTTCAGGTACCGGATATATATGGTGTCACTGGCACCTACTACCGACCCTCCGGCCCTGGTAACATCGCCGCGCATATCTACCCCGCTGATTTTTTCCGTGTTGAGCTTTTGGGACAGATGGGCAATGACGGCGGACTCAACTCCGGCGCATTCAGAGGCGCGGGTATCCTCGATTTCGGATTTTTAAAACTCAAAGGCGGCGGAGAGTATGCGGCGCAAACGTCAACCATCGATAAGAGTAAGGAAAAACGGCATCAACGGGGCTTTGGTGGAACAGCACAGTTTGTCATCAAGGAATTCCTCGATTTTGGGGGTTCTTACGGATGGAGCATCACCGATCACATGGATAGTAAAGGCTATATTGACCAAAAGGGCAGCGTTACCACCTGGAGCGCAGGCGGCTTTCTCAATGCCCGTATTATTCGGAACCTGTTGATTGGCGGTGGGGCTCATTACACGTTTCTGTGGGACATCCACAAAGATGAAAACAACAAGGTTGGAGAGTTCAGTCATCTGCAGGCGTTTGGCGCCATCCAGTACCTGCTTTTTGACCGCCTTTACATCAAGGTGGTCGGTGCCTACGCACAAGGAAACTTTTCGCCCAGCTTCTCGGAAACCAAAGCATACGCCACCCACATGATCAGCGGCAGGCTCCGACTGCAGTACGATTTTTAAGTTATCCGAAATCCCCTTCGGCCCTAATACTCCAGTTTAAAGCCGAGGCTGGGGAAGAGGGGCATGCCATTAAAGTACACTCGCTCGGAGAAATCATAGTTGTACGAATACCCCTCCGGATTTTTCCGATTGTATACATTCTGAATATCCAGATAGACCGAAGATTTGGTGTGTTTGGCAACCCATGTCTTGTCAATGCGCACATCCAGCTGATGGAACGCGGGCATGCGGGCGCTGTTGGTGCTACCGTACATGGGCCAGTAGGTATCTGTGTCGGCATTGTAAAACCCGCCCAATATTGGCGTATCGGGGTTGCCGGTCACCAGTCTGAAGCGCACACCGGCCTCCCAGCCGCGACCCAGCACAAGACTCCCCACCACGGTAAGAATATGAGTCTGGTCGTAATCAAACGGTCGCCGGGGCTCACCGGGGTGGTCAATTCGCGTGGACTTCATAAACGTGTAGGCTATCCAGCCAAAAAACCGATCGGTGGGCTGATGCTTGAGCAACAGTTCGAGACCATACACCGTTCCTTTGCCGTCGTTCACATATCCTGGCGCCAAACTGGCACTGTCACTGAGCACCTGACTCGAATCCACGTCGCCCGAGACCACAAGATTCCACAGCTGTTTGTAAAACCCTTCGATACTCAGGTTCAACGCCGGCGTAATCTGCTGCTCGATGCCGGCGCTGTAGTGCATGGCCTTAATCAATTCGAGGTTGGGATTTCCAAACTCATCGTCGCTCATAGCTGTATTGGGCGCCTGATTAAAAAGGCCCACACCGCCTTTGACGACCGTGTTTCGGAACAGCTGATGACGCACCACCAGTCTGGGATCGAACCCAAACCGGGCCACCTGGTCAAACCATGCCAGTCGAATCCCTGGTATGATGCGTAATGCTTTGATGGGCAGAATTTCCACTTCGGTATAAGCTGCGGGCCACCAGTACCAGCCCCGACCCTCAGATGAAATTGGTTCACCGGTATCGAGGGGATCTGGATTTTCGCCCTCGGTGGGAATGGACATGGCAGCAGTGACATCCCATTTTGACCAGTACACCTGAATATCGGTGCCTACCCGCCAGATGAGTTTGGGATTCGCGGTCAATTCCAGTTCATCCCTGAAAAAAACGGGGACCGCCGCCTGATTCCATTTAAACTGTCCACCGAGATCGCTTTCAGAGAACCAGTACCCCGACCCCACATTCAGCTCGTGAGACAGCCTCTGGGAAAACTTGCGCTCATAGCGAATCTGCGCCTGATGGAATGCAGTCCGGAAATTTACGCCCCCTGAAAAGGTGGGGTCACCGGCGATTTGATTGCCAAACAGCATCACCATTTTGTCGTCGGAACCAAACACAAATAGCCGAAGATTGCGTTTGGCATCCGGATGATAATCCAAAACGGTCTGATAATCATAATATCTGGGAGCGACATTAAATGCGAATCCGCCATCGCTGGGCATCACCGCCTTCAATATGGCATCCACATAACTGCGACGTCCCGATACCGCGATGGACCAATTGTCGGACAGTGGCATCTCAATCAGCGCAGACACATCCCACAAATCGGCGTCGATATATCCATGAAACCTGTCTGTCTGCGGCGCGCGGGGATACACATCGATAATTCCGCCAGTCGCGCTGCCATAACGGACTGAATAGTTGCCAGGGTAAAAATCGATGCGTTCCAGCAAATCGGAATTGATAACCGATGTCAGTCCTCCAAAATGGTACAGCATGGGAATGGGCATCCCATCAAAATAGTATTTTGAGTCTTCAGGTGCACTGCCGCGAACCAGCAGCTGACCGCCAAACCCCGGCGCCCTCGCCATCCCCGGCAAATTCTGAACTGAACGAAGTGCGTCGCCGCCCGTGCCCGGAATGCGCGTAATCTCACGGCGGGTTATCTCACGACGGGTCACCTCCCTGGGGGGCTTGCGTCCGCGCACCACCGTCTCGAATTCCTGCAACTCCAGCGTCAGTCGATAAATCACTTCCCGGGTTTCGCCCGCCTCCAGTTCCTCCTCCAGCGATAGGGGTTCATAGCCGGCTGCCACCAGGTCCACCTGATACATCCCCGGTGCCATCGGTGGGAACTCAAACGTCCCATCGTCACTGATTTTGGTTGAAATCACACCCGAAGTCACTGCGTCGTCATCTGAATCCGGTTTAGTCGCATCCGCAGCGGCGTCTTCCATCGTTATTTCACCATCAAGTTTTACCAGCGTCAGCGCGCCATCCAACACCGTATTACCGTCCATATCGGCCACTTTGCCTTTCAGCACCACCGGCAGAGGGAGCGACTGCACGTCGTCTTCTGAAGCCGATGTCTCCGGCTGCGGCGTCTCCTGAATGAAAAACGTGTACCGGTAGAGCACTTTCGACGGAATGGGCGTATCGCCCTTTAGCGCGGGCTCAAAAACAAACTGATACATGGCGTCTTCGGCGGCTTCATCAAAATCAGAGCCAGCCGACGCCGTGATATGCACATTGCTCACAACTCCGGACTCGTCAATGCTCAATTCGGCAACCACCGCCGCTTCCACCCCGGCAGCGAACTTATCGGGCGGATATTCCGCTGCCACATATCCAAC
>JAFGWT010000345.1 GCA_016937015.1 Deltaproteobacteria bacterium
CAATACCTCAGTCTGAACCGCCGTGTACGGAACCGTACGCACGGTGGTGTGGGAGCTCGGGCGGGCAACCGCCCCGGCTACCCGATGAGAGTACTCACTGGGTCCCCGCCTGCGCGGGGATGACGACTGGGTCGTTGATGTGGCACATTCAGGGTCCCAGCCTGCGAAGGGAAGAAGGATTGGCTTACTCAAGTGCGATGCTAAGTAATCTCTATCGATGCTCTACTATTTAGCGACGAACATGCATTGAAATTGTGCAAAGGGGAGTGCGTGCAAAGGCTCGAAACTTATGCTGTTTAATCTGAACAGTTGGGAAAAATTAAAGACAGCTTTTGCTGAAGCGGCGATAGTTCCTTTTCAATCACAACCCATACCTGTGCCCAGTCTACCTTGAAATATCCGTGAACCACCGCATTTTTCATCGCCACAATTCTGCGCGAGGGCACATCCTCATATTGTTTGCGGAATGACTCCGATACGCGTGATGCTGCTTCGCCAATAATAACAATATGATGAAGGCACCAAACTCGCAGCATCTCGTTTGAATCAAAAGTCTATCTGGTAGAAACGCGGCTTTGAATTTTTACGATCGCATCAAGAATGTCCGATATTCTGTCGGCGTCGTGCCTCATAAGGCGACTGCTTCGGCCATGGTGCGATGCATCGAACGACTGTCCAGCGCTTTTTCACTGAGCACATCTACATGACAACAAAGAGAATCTTCCATGTCCATTATGAATTCACCCAGATCCATCAAACTGAAGCCATCTTCAAATCTGGCGACAAAATCCACGTCACTGTGTTCTGTCGCATCTCCGCGTGCAACCGAGCCAATAACCATCAACGATATCACACGATGCCGTCTGGCAATAGCGTCGATCTCGGTTTTGTGGTTTCGCAATTTTTGGAGTGTCCATGTCATATCTAAACTCTACCGAAAACGGCAACTCTGTTCAAACAAATTACTGACTGAAAAATTATATCCCACAAAAAAGGGGCAATGTAGGTTATCTGGCACTTAATGTGATGCCCTTTCAGAGCCATTCCTATTGATATGGTGCCCGGGGCGTTATGCAAAAGCCCCTTCGGGGCAAAACCAGGCAATCCAAAGGTTCAACACCCTTTTTAGCCAACGCCAAATCCCACCTTGTCATGCTTCTCTAAAACCATTGACGACAAGGCCGGAACTCTCTAGTTTGTTTACATGATACAAAGACTTCTCTCTCATGAAGAGCTGTTGGAAAAAATATGGAAACTCAATCCCCTGCTTATTCAGGCCATTGATGAGGTTGACGACACTCTTCTTGCAGAATTTCAGCAATTGACAATATCAGAGCGCATTCGTCGCGCCAGTGAGACAGCCGACGCACTGGAAGGGTTTTCAAAAAAAAATGAGCAACCGCTGTACTATTGGTAATACTGATTATCTGGAGATGACGTGACACTGCTGGTTTTTGATTTGGATTTTACATTATGGGATGCGGGCGGCACCTGGTGCGATCATACGCGACCGCCGTATCGGTTACACAATGGTAGCGTTTACGATATGGATAACAGTCACATTCGACTCTATCCCGACGTATTGCAGATTCTTGATGAATTGCACGAACGCGAAATTCCGCTGGCCATTGCCTCCAAAACCACCGCGCCAGACTGGGCGCGTGAGCTGTTGGATCTGTTTAATATTCGACATTATTTTCACTACGAGGAAATTTATCCCGGCAATAAAACCCGGCACTTTAATCAGTTGCACAGCAAGTCAAATGTCGCGTTTGAAGATATGATTTTCTTTGACGATGAATACCCCAATATTCGCGATGTTGGTGCGCTTGGTGTGAACGCTGTTCATGTCAGAAACGGTATTTGCAAAAAGATGGTGCTCGCCCCACTGGGCTTACTTTAGGATTCCCGTCGGCCGGGTTGGGCCACTAAGCCGCAATGCCCAGCTGCACCATCAGGTGGCGGGCCATGTAGCCAAATTTGTACAGGTAGTTCAGGTTGCCGGAAAATTTGAGCTTTTGGTTTAACATCTGATCCAGCACATCGAGATCCGGGTCAGTCAGAAAATCAACCACTGCTTTGTAGTCTTTAAAATCCACCCGCACGTTGTAGTGCTCGAGTGTTTTTTCATAAACGGACATCTTTCCGTTCCTGCATGTAACCGCCACATTAATGGGACCATCGATGGTTTTAAACAGATATCGGCCGTTAAAGTCTTTGAGATTTTTGCGAAAGTCCGAATCGATAAGGGCAAATAAAGCCATTCCCTTTAACAGCAGTTTAAAACCTTCTTCGGTGATCTCGGCGCTTAATGCATCATTCAGCTTTTGCGCGAGCAGGTTCATCCTGAAGCGACGTATCAGCAAAATGTTTACCAGTTCCTCCATAAATCGGGACAGCATAGTGACTCCTATTCGTAAGGCAGCAGGTCTTTATAAGCGCTGGGATAGGCCGCTGCTTTTTTGTTTTTTATGTCGTACGCGGTACGGGTGACGATTTCCTGTTTCATCGCCGGCGTCAGATCTCCGAAATAGGCCGAGTAACCGGACACTCTCACAATCAGGTCCTGATATTTGTCGGCGTGTTCCATGGCATCAATGAGCATTTCGTAGTCCATGATATTAAATTGGATTTGCATGCCGCCTTTTTGAAAAAAGGTTTTCACCAGCGCGCTGAAGCTCTTTCGGTCCTCGGGTGTGGTGAGGTTTGAATATTTGAGGTTGAACGCCACACTGCCAGGAATTTCATTGCTTTTTAGCGCTGCCACCGAATCGAGACAATCGGCCAAATCCGCCGCCGCCTGGGATACGGGGGTGATGCCGCTTGCCAGAATCCTGTATGCCTTTCGACCATTGGGCAATGCTCCGGCCAGCTGCCCCAGTCCCGCATGATTGGTCATGGTCCAGTACGCGGGGCGATACGTGCCGCCGCGATAGTTGCTCTTGCTCTGATAGGTCTGGTACAAAAACGAAATGAGGTTTTGCGCGTTCTTGCGGGCCACATGATGACTGGTGCCATACTTTGGTGTTTTGCCTACCAGGTAGGCATGCAGTTCGTCATGGCCGGCAAAGTTTTTGTCGAGGGCAACCAGCAGCTCATTGAATGTGCATTTTTTATCGATGAAAATGGCCTGTTCGATGGCATTCAGTGAATCGACGGTATCGGCAAACCCCACATGGGTCGCACCGGATGAGTTGTATCTGGCGCCGCCAAAAATAAGGTCGCGGCCGTTGTCGATGGGGCCGTCAAACAGTCCGGACAAAAGCGGGGAGGGCATGGTCTTTTGATGAATCAGACCAAAGTTGTTATTGAGTTCAACCGCTTCATTAATGAGGAAAGCCAGCTGGGTTTTAAAGTGTTCCCAGAATGACTCAAATGATGACATCTCCTCTGGGTGAGGGGTGACCGGGCCAATTTGTTCATCCTGTGTGATAGGCCGCTTGCCGCTATACAGCGCCAGTTCCAGTGGCGCGATAAGATTTAAAATGATTGAGCTGGGGGCATCGTAACTGCGACCGGCACAGCCCAGCTCCACGCAACCGATGATAGCGTAATCCCGGGCATGGGCTTCGCTGACGCCCTGGTTCATCAGGGTGCTTATCGCTGTCACGTCGTTGTGGAACGCTGGAATGGCTTTGGTTTCGGCGATGACTTCGCTGACCCGTTCCAGATACGCATCGGCGTTGACCTGGTGGTGGTAGCGCGCGTTGACATTGGGATCTCTGAGCTTAAGCAGTTCTGTTGCCCGCAAAAAGAGCCACGTCACATTGTTCACCGCGTCTTTGCCATCGGGTGTGATGCCTCCCAACGTAACCGCAGGAACTGAACCGGCGCCACCAAACAGCTTTTCGCCTGCCAACGGAACCAGATTCGTGTTGTCGTTCAGCTTGAGCCACAGACAGCCAGCCAGATCGAGTGCATCCTTCCTTGTGAGGGAACCGGTTGCAATATCATTTTCATAATATCTGACCAGCAGCTGATCCACCCGTCCAGGGCTAATGGCCATATTGATATTTTCAGCGTGCACCGCAATCTGACCAATCCAAATCACAGTCACTGCTTCTCTGAATGTGGCCGCCGGTTTGCGGGGCACTTTCTGACAAATCTCCGCCATCATCAGGAGATTCTGCTTTTGGTCCGCGTTTTTTTCGGTATCGGCCAGACGCCTGGCTTCCCTGGAGAGATTATCGGCGTAAAGAAGAATGCCATCCATGGCAATCTGAACCGCTTCATAAAAGTCAGATTGGTCTTTCTGTTCAGCGTTGAGACTGTCTTTGGCGCCAAGCGCATCCTGACGGGCGCGGGCCTCCGCGATAATTCCCTCGAGACCGCTGTCGAGCATTTTCTCATAGAACGGCACAGTATGGGAGACTGCCCCGGGTTTGGAGGCAATGAAAAACACCAGCTTCTCAAACAATTTGAGACGGCTGGGTTCCTTGAATTCGCTCCGGGCGCGTTCCAGTATGTTGCGCTCCATCCAATATGGAAAAATGTCATGGGCGAGAGCGGCTGCATCCGTTTTACTGAGCTGCATCGGATTATCCTTGCGGGTGCCAATGGTGTCCAGCTCTGGCCAGATGAGCATACCCGTCAGTTCCGGGTACACCGGGGCGCCAAAATATTTGGATGTGGTGGTGCCTGGCAACAGGCTGTCATCCAGAAAAAGCGGCGTCTTGTTTTTGAGAAAATGATGCACGGCTTTGGCATAGCGGAGAATGGGGGAATCGCCTCGCACAGCATGGTCGCGCAGATATTCTGTAACATAATGTGCGCGTTCAATGCAGACCTCCTTGGGCGTACCAAAGTATCTGTCTTTGAGGCGTTGCAGTCGTGGCAGATTCTCCAAATCGAGGTCTTTAAACATGACAGTTTCAGCCGCACTTTCGTTCATACTGAACTCCTTTGGTTCGCCAGAAGGTTTACTTTTCGTTTTAACCATAAACCAAACAGGGTGGTCGTCACCAGGAAATAACCGATCACGACCAGCCATGACCAAAAAAAAGACGGAGTAGTGAACATGACGGTGCTGGTGCGAGGGACAGCGTGATAGTCAGCGTACGTTCCAACCCAATACCAGGTATAAGGCCAGACAAAAAAGGGCGCGAGTGTCAATACCACACTGACAACGGCACCCACCTTCACCCATTTGATTTTTTTTGCCAGTATTAGCCGATGTCCCAGGATAAAACTGGCAATTCCCAGAACAATCATGGACAGGTAAAACCCCACGTAGAAAAAGGCGACCGGAGGATTGGCTGCGGGGCGTTCAATCCATTGCCACCAGTACATGCCCTCCCACGCCGGCCAGCAGATCAGCAGAAACATACCCACCGGCGCAAACATGGTGGACAGGTAAGTGGATACGGGGCCCATCAGCCGGTGCGAAACAAGCGCCGCTTCGTTTTGCAAATACGATTTGCTCATTAGGGCCGCGATTTGTCCGACCGCGATTGCGCCTGGTAAATCCACCTGAACCATGAGATACCTCCATTGTGAGTTTTCAGCATCTGTACAGCGGCATGCAGGGTTGCGTTGGCTGAGACTGCGTCTGGCATCTGCCAGGTGCATATGCGGTGTGGAGGGTCACCCTGATTGCCGCTCAAAAAAACATCCAGAGAGCAGTTGTGATGCTGAGAACGGGATTACCGGCGAGGTGGCGCGAAGCAGAACCGGGATGTGGTCAACTGATACCTGAATTGCTCATCAACCAATTGTGCCGGTTGCGATACACAATGTCAATCAATCACTGTCGCGCGAAAGGTGCGTCCGTTTTCTCCGCATTCCGCTCTGGCTGTCATCGTCTGGCTGTCATCGCTTACAGTCATTTCAACAAGGTCATTTCAACAGGCTCAAAGGGGGCTGGAACGCTCTCAGATCACGCGGCAGCGTCAACACTCACATTGTTCTGTTTCATCATTTCATTCCAAAAGGAGTTAAGCCTGTGATAAAATATTACCTGGTATGTTACTGTTAATGAAAATATGTCCCTTAGAAGCGTCTGGTATGACGTACTTAAAAGGATGCTCCGGGGGTGAACCATGGATTATTTGATTAAGGAAATTAAGATGTTACGAAAATTGATGATGTTTTTTACAGCGATTCTCCTTATTGCAGGAGGAGGATGCTCTGAATCAGACAACGGCCGAATGGGGGAAAGCGGAAACGGGACTGATATCGGTTCTGACGCGGATGCGGATGGCGATGGCGATACCGACCAGACAGGAACGGATTCGAGTGCTGCTGCTGACGCGGATTCGGATGGGGATTCCGATAGCGATTCAGACACGGATGGGGATGGCGATTTGGACTCCGACAGTGACTCCGACGGTGACTCCCATGGTGACAAAGATGGTGATGTTACTTATCCGGAATGGCCCTTTGGCGATTTTGCGGATGGCGACGGTGATGGCCTGTCGGATGGTTTTTGGGGAGAAGACGGCGTCTGGTACCAAAATCCCGAGTTCTGTGTTCCTCCGCCATTTCCCAATGAAGCCACTTGCAAAGGGAAGCAGGGCGTCTGGGCACATGCGCTTCAGATGGCACTCTGGTTCTTTAATATCAACAAATCCGGTCGCGGTGTGTATTGTACCGACGTCCAGTGGCGTGGTCCGGCGCACATCAGTGATTCGCATTTCAAATTGGATCCCGATGATCCCAACGGCGTGAACCTGCCCGCTGAATATATCGAGAAATATCGCAATGTACTCGATCCGGATGGCAACGGCGAAGTTGACCTTTCGGGCGGATATTACGATGCCGGTGACTTTATTAAGTTTGCCCTGACGACCGGATTCATGGCGCAGACCCTTGCCTGGGCGGTGTATGAGTTCCCTGAAGCTTTCTACAATACGGGGCTGGATGGCGAGGCGCTTGACCAGATCACATGGGCCGCCGACTGGATTATGCGCAGTACGTTTATTGAGGATAAAACACTGCCTGCGAAAGACTGGAAAGTGGTGGCGTATGCGCATCAGAATGGCACCGTAAGTGACCATGCCTGTGGCTGGATGCCGCCGGAATTACGCACCCCGGAAAGATGTCCCCGAAAAGCATATTTTGTATACGAGGGACAGGAGGGTGCCGATGTGAGCGCCTCTGCGGCTGCTGCGCTGGCATTGACATATCTGGTAACCAAAGACCAGCGGCCCGATTATGCGATACGTGCATTGAACAACGCCATCGCGTTGTATAATTTTGCGGCGACCGTGCCCGATGTTTGCGCCCGCGATGACGGTGGTCTGTATAACTCCGAGTATGCCTGGGACGATTTGGGCTGGGCCGCAGCATGGCTGTACGAGGCGACAAAAGACGAAAAATATTTCGATGAAGCCATTGAATGGACCTATCACTATCCCGGATTCAGCAAAACCTGTGTGGATGAACTGATTCAATGGGAATCGTACAGTGAATCCAACGCCTGCTGGTATGAGAGCTGGACCCACGTGTGGAACTCCGTCCGTTCGGGCGTGTTTGTGCGTCTGGCAGTTTCGATGTCTGAGGCGGGGGACGATGGCAAGTATGCGAAATACGGAAAACTGTTTCAGTACATCGCCCGAATGGACAGCATGGGATGGGTGGAGGGCGCTCATACGGATCAGGGATTTGCCAAGAAGTTTGATGTGAGCTGGGGATCGGCGCGATATAATGCCGCGGGGCAGATGGTGGCCATGATTTATGCAAAGCATTTCCCTGAAGATTCAGCATCTGATCAAATTAAAGAGTGGGCGACGAGACAGTCCATGTATCTGCTGGGTGATAATGAGGTGAATGGCGATCCCGAAGGTAAATGCTTTATGATGGGCTTCACCGACATTTCTCCCAATTATCCACTGCAGCCGCACCATGCGGCCGGTCATGCATCGATTTACGGTGAACCTGGCAATCCCACTGAAAACCGACATATCCTGTGGGGAGCGTTGGTGAACGGTCCCACCAAAGGCGACGACGTTCATATTGATGACCGTGAAGATTATTCCGCCAACGAGGTTACAATTGATTACAATGCCTCCTGGGTTGGGGCGCTGGCGGGCAACTATGTGAACAACGGCGCTGAAGGCTGTCCGGATCCCAGCTTCCCGCCCGTGGAGGAACGCATCGACGAGTTTTATACCATGGGGCGGAAAAACGGCAGCGGGGAAACCGGATGTCGCTCGCAGGTGGAAATCACCATGATGAACGAGTCGATTCATCCGCCGAGATTCAATGAATATCTGGAATCCCGATACTATATCGATGTATCTGAAATCATTGCCGCCGGTGACGATCCGGCTCAGATGACAGCGATGATCGCCAATGATAACAGTGACCAGAATCCCACGGTTCTGGAAGGACCATTCCCTTGCGAAAAAAATGGGAACATGTGGTACTTCAAGCTCGATTATTCAGGGCAGAAATTCTGGGGGGCCAACTCCTGGTTGAATGGTCCTCGATATACGCTGGTTGATTTTGGTATGCCCAGTGCGGGAAGCTGTAACTGGGATGTTACCAATGACTGGAGCTATGAAGGATTGACTGAGGAAGTTGTCAAAACGCCGCACATCACGGCGTACGGAAAAGATGACAGGTTGCTGTGGGGAGAAGAACCTGAATGTCACGAAGTCCGCAGCGTGATTTACGTGGAGTAGAGGAATCGAATGTATAGAATATTATTTGCACTTATTTTACTGCTGACACTTTTGGGTTTAGGGACCGGCTGTGAGGAAGCACAGGGAAATCAGATGGACGAAGTCAATTCCGATGCAGACAGTGATACCGACGGGGATGCAGATGGCGATAGCGATGGTGATGGGGACAGCGATGGGGATAGCGATGGGGACAGCGATTCCGATGACGATCAGTGCGTGGCGTTCCCTTGGAAGGTGGAAACCAAACCCATTAACCTGCTGGTTTTGCTCGACCGTTCCAAATCCATGGAGAACTACAGGGTTACAGGAACCGATAAGACCTACGGTGAAGTGGTGCAGGACGCAGTGGACTATGTGGTGAAACAGAATACCGAATCCGGCATTATTAATTTCGCCCTGAATGTATTCCCCTCACCGGAGATGTGTACCGCCGAATATGGAAACAAAGAGAGTGGTCAGGATACCCGTATTCTGTGTCAGGCCGCCAGCCAGTTCCAGAATACCGGGGACGGGGTAACGTACTTGCCGCCAACGGTGCCGTTTGCCGAGACCATTACCACAGACACGTACGATGCGATACAGACCGCGCTGGGCGAATTGGGGTACTGCGGTGGAACGCCGATTTCCAAATCGCTGCAGTGGGCCAAAATGTATCTGGACTCCCTGAATCTTGAAAATGACACGTATGTGCTGCTGGCCACTGACGGCGCCCCGGGCTGTAACTTTGGTCTTGAACTGCCCTGTGCCTCCGCTTCAACCGCCGTTGAGGCAGCAGAGGCTCCGGAGCAATGTCTTGACGATCATGATTCAGCCCGCGCAGTATACGAACTGGCTGCGTCCGGATACAAAACGTTTGTGGTGGGCGTAGGCGCCGACGTGGCGGCGTTCTCTGAAGTGATGAATATCATCGCATACTGGGGCGGCGGACACATTCCTTCGACGGAGCCGAGTTTCGATGCGATTCCCGCTTCTCCAACCGGCACAGGGTATTATCCGGCCAACGACGCTGAGAGTGTCAGCGCCGCTCTGGAAGAGGCAACCAATGAGGCGATTAGCTGTGTGTACAACGTGGACTGGGCAAGTATTCCCGACAAAGATCCTGATACTAATTTTGATGTGGTGAAATCGTGTTCGCAGATTAAGGTGTTTGGACTGCCTGCCGATGACGGCAAACAGGTGGAGCTCACATATATGGAAAGCTGCAGCGATGAGAATCCCAATGCGGATGATGAGCGCCTGCAGCTGGGCTGGACCTGGGAAGAACAGGAAGGCAAGCCGTGGGAAGACATCGAAGAGCTGAAAGAAGACACCTCGAAGTGCGTCGGCGTCAAACTTTGCAGTAACGCCTGTTCCCAGCTAAAGACGCGTAAGGGAACCAAAAACTGGAATGGCATTTCCGCCACCTTCGGTTGCCGGCCAATTATCGTGGTCGAGTAACACTCGGGTACTGCCCTTTCCAATAACCTGTTGCATGACCGCTGCCCGAGGCAGCAGTGAGGGGACACCATGCCGAAAATTCGACCGTTGATTATAATGGCCACATTACTGTTCACGCTGGCAGCAGGGTGCAGCAGTAAAAGTGCTTCCGACGCCACCGTCGACAGCGGATCCGAGAACGGCGCAAAGTCAGATGATACGGTGACATCTACGGAAACGGGAGATACGCTCGGGACGGCGCCGGGGAGTGATACGGCGTCGGGCAGTGGCTATCGTCCTTTGGACACGGCCACTACATCAGGTGGTGACACGGGCACCCAGGCGGACACAGCAGCCACGGACAGTGCATCCGTTGAGGATATCGCGTCTGATACGGACAGTGCTTCTGCTGTGGATACCGATACGAACGCTGCGTCGGATTCAGACGGCGATGCGGCAGGTCATAGCTGTTCACCTCAAACGATCCCCCTGGCCGGGATGAGTGGAGACTACGCTTTCTGGGGCAGCGATGATGCGTTTCTGTATTTTCGAAATGCTGGATTGGGGGACAGTGAGTTACTTCAGGTGAATAAGCAGACCGGGGCCATTCAAAGCCTCGAGGCGGCATTGCCGCACACTTATCCCGAAATGGCTGTGGAAGGTGACATTCTGTATGTGTATGAGGTGGACAGCGCCGACCCCACGTCTGTGTATCGGTTGGATAAATATACCGGCGCCGCTGTTGGCGAACCGGTGATGCTGCCACCGTTGTTGACGACAATGCAGGTAAATGGCGGGGAATTGTTCAGCACGTATAGAAATACGAGCGGTCTGCAATCTCTCAATCCTGAAAGCGGAGAGGTTACTACGTGGACGACGGCTCCGGTCGACTCTTTTAAGGTAACATCCGATTGGGTGTACTGGGTCGACTCGGGTTCAGCAGCCAACCACAGGTTGGTGAGGCGTCCCCGCAGCGGCGGAGAATTGTCGCAGGAGCTGGTGTCGGGGCCCGTGTCTTCGGTCAGCACATTCGGCGATTGCGTATATCTTAAAAGCATTGGCGGTACGGTTGAGTGGCTGTACAGAAACAGTCAAATCGTGGACGCAGCGGGATACATCTGGCTCGAACCGGATAACCCCGGTGATGCATTCGGTGTGGCCCCCTATTACGACATATATTCAGAAAATGACGACCCGATGGTTCCCGCGGGCGACGCGCTGTACATCTCCAACAGGTACGGCGAGTTTTGGCAGTTCCCGTTGTCGATATCTGACAGCGCGCCCACGCCTATCGAAATCACAGGCAACTGGGATAGTGCGTTTCGCGAGTGGATTGCGGTGGATGATCAGGCCGTTTACTGGCAGGCGGGCACTACCGCTGGCGAGCTGACCTTCAGCAATCAGCCGGGAACGGTATACAAAACCTGTCATCGTTTTGGTCAGCCGCCACAGAGCGCGTTGCATCCGGCACTGGAGGCCTTGAAAGGCGGCAGTTATCACATGACCATTTCTGAAATTGCCAGTCCAGTTGATTCGGCCGGTTGGCCGTTACTTATGGATCCCCAGTACAGCGCCGTCGACGATGGTGACACTTACAGCGTGTCGTTTTCAGAGCAGTGGCACACCGTTCAAATATCGGGGGTGGCGCTTGCAAATGAGACGATCGTGGCAGAAAAATTTCGATTTACCCCCGACCTCGTCACCTATGTGGCAACACAGGGGTTGCCAACCGGCGGATATTTTATGGTCAGTGTGCAGGGCGAACAACTTTTTGCAGAGCTTGTGATAAATGGCCCGAGGGGCCTTAAGCAGGAATCCCATAAAGGAATTCTGTCGGCTAAATAACCGCACTCCTTTTGACATAATCGGCATTATGTCACCCCGTTTCTGAAATTTTGCAAAACGCACCGGTATCGGCTTCGCCCACTCACAAATTGCGCTGTAGCCTTGGCTAAAGCGGGACACCCGTATCGCGTCAACCTCACGAAACTGGAACGCACTCGGGCTGTCGCCCGCTGCGCAACTCTGAGTGCGGCGATTGGCCTGCGTAAGTCATAAATCTGTTTGAGTCGGATTGAGTCGGCGACTTTGATTTTCAGTAGCAGTTCAGTATCGGTTTTTAGATGCAATGAACAAAACTCCATCGCAAAGGAATGCTTTGCACCATCGATATTGCTGGGCCGCAGATACGCAACGAGCAGCTGGATGCCACAGAAAACGTACAGGGGAAGAAAGCAGTAGCGGTCATAATAGCCATGAAAGAAACGTCCTTCCTGTTTACCGTGCACAGGGTCATCAGTAGCATCGAAATCTGTTTTTTTATATACGGCGCGTTTTTTTCGAGTTGTTTCCTGCAAGTTGAATTCGGAGGGGCTACCAGATGGCCATCATTAGGGGCGGGGAGTCAAACGCGGTTGCGGATTCGATGGCAATGCTATTGTCGCCGGACGGATCACACCGGGGCACTGTCAGCGTTTGCAGGGTATTTGCTGAGACGTTGCGCAGTGTTTCAACGGCTTGATTATTGCAGCGCACTGTTACTGTCGGAGAGTCCGCCGGCAGTTGGAAATGGAGTTTGATTGACTGGTTTGCATTTTGGGCCGGAACGGCGAGAGAGACGCCGCCAACGAACGCCACCTGTTTTTTCGAGGCGCTGTCGCTGATGACGGTTTGCTGCTTTGAGATGGCCCTGATGGATGCCAGCAGTGACAGACCGTTGGTGATCGGTTGGTCAGATGTCATTTGCCCGGTGATGTCCGCGATGACCTTTTTACCGCCAATCTGCACCAGTGCATCGGCAAGCTCACTGCGTCTTGATACAAATG
>JAFGWT010000346.1 GCA_016937015.1 Deltaproteobacteria bacterium
ATATCTTCGCGAGCATGACGATATATCTTCGCGAGCATGACGATATATCTTCGTTGTTATACCGCGCTCTGAGCGCGTTCCAGACCCGACAGCTGGGTCACGCCTCGCCCGATGTCTTTTAGTTCCCAATGCTGAATCCATCCGCAAACACACGGGATTTGTCAATGCACAATGCGTTCTCCAGTTGTTCAATCAGTTGGGCTGTAAACGTGACATCATTTCCGTCGACGTTTTCCCATGACGTGACAGCAGTACCTTCTGCAAACAGTGCCTGCGGCGCCACAAAAATGGCGCTTCCGCCCCCTTGTCCCCAAAGACCGTAGAAGTTGTTCCCTGTCTGTGGCGACGGATTGCGAATCGATGATGGGATTTGTATCAGTTCCACAGACACACTCTTCGAATGCCATTCCCTCACTGTCGCATACCTGAATACCGCCAATGGGATCTCCCGGGCATGCACATGACACGATATTCCCTGGTACGCACGCACGCTCCTGCGGGTTTGACTTTGATTCTGAGTGACAGGCAGCCCGGTGGAGGCATTTGTGTACAGCGGACATCCCAGTGATTTGTGGCTGTCGCAAGTGGGTGAATGGCAGCTCAATAATGACGGGAAACTGCTGGGTGAGCACAATTACCATGTCATATGGCATGAGGGGGGCGCGGTGTTGACGCTGATGGCTGAGGAACAGCCCGACCTCACTATCCCGATTAATTGCCGATAGCATCGGCCGGAATGTCTCATGGAATCACTCAATGATTAAACCGAATCCCATTGCTACCACGTCTGACGATAGAATTATCCCGGTTTAATCTTTTTGCGAAGTATTTATGGCCGATTTTGAAAAACGTACACTGAAGTGTACAAACGCGCCATTTTGTGTAAAAACCGCTTTTCAAATTGGCATAGCGCGCGCGTCAGGGTTTCAGGCGGGCTGCGCTCACAGATAAAAACGATAACACCAGAGGAGGTTTTACGTGAAGATCCTCGTTCCAATGAAACGGGTGGCAGACCCGGACAATGCAAACAAAGTGAAAATCAGTCCCGATGGTACCAAAGTGACTTCGGAAGGACTTGAATCCAAACCCAATCCGTTTGATGAATATGCCGTCGAAACCGCACTGCGAATACTCGAAGATGGCGTGGGCAGTGGCAACCTGCGTGGCGAAGTGGTGGTGGTCACCGTTGGTGGTGATGACACTGTTCGTCAGGTGCGCCAGTGTCTGGCCATGGGCGCGGACCGCGGCATCATCGTTCAGGGAGATGACGACCAGCTGGATTCCACCATCGTGGCCAATGTGCTGGCGAAACTGGTCGAAAAAGAGCAGCCCAATCTGGTGATTTGCGGCAAGCAGGCCGTGGATGGCGACTCCAATCAGGTGGGTCAGGCCCTTGCAGAGATTCTGGGATGGCCTCAGGCGACTTTTGCCGGTCAGGTGGAAGTGCCCGCGGATTTGTCCAGCGCGACCGTTACCCGAGAAGTGGATGGCGGCGCCGCCAAAGTGAAAGTTCAGCTGCCGGCGGTGATTTCGGTAGACCTTCGTATCGTGTCCCCTGTTGGCGTGAACAACAATGTGGCGGCGGGCAAGGAATACCAGGACGGCCCAAGATATGCCTCACTCAAAGGGATTATGAAAGCCAAGAAAAAACCGGTGGATACCATGACCATCGCCGATTTGGGTGTGGATCAGACCCTGAAAGTGCGGACTGTGAATTTCACTGCACCGCCACAGCGTTCTGCGGGTGTCATCGTTGAAACTGTCGAAGAACTGGTTGCCAAACTGCGCGACGAAGCCAAGGTACTGTAGGGAGGACACCATGAGTAATGTATTGGTAGTAGCAAATATTGCAGATAATGAAGTAAAGAAAGCCGTTTTGTCCACCGCAGCGTTCGCGAAAACCGTTTCGGGGTATACCGGTGGCAGTTACGACATTCTTGCCATTGGTGACGACCTTTCCGGTGTAAAGGATACCCTGGCGTCTTTGGGGGCGGGCAAAGTCATGCTGGCACAGGGCGCTGAGCTCGGCACTGCGCTGGCGGAGAGACTGTCTCCCATTATTGCGCAGGTCGCCACGCAAGGTGGATACAAAGTGGTTGTCAGTGCGGCCACATCCATCGCCAAGGACGTATTTCCCCGTTTCGCCGCCCGCATTGGCGCCGGGATGGCCAGCGAAGTGGTGGCTGTGAGCAACGAGGGCGGCAAGCTGACCTATGTGCGCCCCATGTACGCCGGCAATGTAAACGGTGCGGTTCAGATTGACAGCGCGGTTGAAGTGGTGACCATTCGCCCCACCGAATTCGATGCCATCGAACCCGGCGCCGCGGCCAGCGCGGTGGAAGAAGTGGCCCTGCCGGCGGCAGAGGCTGTATGCGGCAAGGTGGAATTTCTCGGGTTTGAAAAATCCGTTTCGAATCGTCCCGATCTGGCCGAGGCCGCAGTGGTGGTCAGTGGCGGTCGCGGTCTGAAATCGAAAGAGAACTTCAATATTATTGAAGCGTTGGCCGATGCCTTAAGCGCTGCGGTTGGCGCCAGCCGCGCCGCGGTGGATTCGGGATTCATTCACAACGATTTTCAGGTGGGACAGACCGGCAAAATTGTGGCCCCCGATTTGTACATTGCTGTGGGAATTTCGGGCGCGCTGCAGCATGTGGCCGGCATGAAATCGGCCAAGACGGTTGTGGCCATCAACAAGGATGAGGAAGCCCCCATTTTCCAAATCGCCGATTACGGTATGGTTGGCGACCTGTTTAAGATTATCCCCGAGCTCACCGAAGCCGTTAAGAAAATCAAAGGCTGAGTCCGGACTGTCCTCCGTGTGCCGGGGATGGTGATATTCCCCGGGTATCAGAGGCGGTATTCAGGTCTGTTCAGCCGGTGTCCCTTCCGGTGTTGTCCGAGTCACAGGGCCTCGCAAAGCGACGCTGGACCTAAACGCGCATCAGATGATTGAATCAGTGCTTTTCGTCCTGCCGATTCCCTTCGTGTGCTCTGCGCAAACATAATCAGGCACACTCCGAATCGGTCTAAACTACCGAAAAATAAAGCGTTTGAATTGCTGACAAACTTGACCCCCAGTGGCTTTGCTGTTACGACTCGGTACAGGTTCCGCCACCTTCGCCGCACCCAGGTGCTGTCCGTCATCGGCGGAACGACTTTTATCGAGGAGTTACCATGAGATATCCGGTAGTGACATTTTTGCTGCTCATTGCGACCAGTATCGGCGCCAGCGTTCTGGTGTCCTGCGGGGCAGCGCAGATATCCGAGGAATCCATGCGCAAATCCGACCGGTTTTACGAAGCCGCGGTCATCGCGTGGACCGATAAAAACGACAATCTGACCGCTATCCGCCATTTAACCCGGGCCGTGGAAGCAAATCCTGAAAACGACGATGCGCAGTATCTGCTGGGGACCATGCGTCTGAGCCGGGGGGAGTATGCGCAGGCGGAAGAGCATCTGCTGGCAGCAGTCAGGTATCGTGAGAATAATGCAGCCCAGAAAGTCGAGGCGCAAAACAGCCTCGCAGTATTGTACATTCACACCAAACGCTACGATGAAGCGGTGAAACTGCTCGAAGAAGCGTCCGCCGAGGTGCTCAATCGCGCCCCGTGGCTTGCATATGGTAACCTGGGCTGGGCCTATACTGAAATGGGACGGTACGACGACGCTATCAAAGTGCTCAAACGGGCGCTGTTTGACCAGCCGCAGTTTTGCGTGGGCCTGTACCGACTTGGCAACGCGTTTTATTTAAAAGGCGAGTACGACGCGGCCCGCGAAAGTCTTTCAGAGGCGCTGGCAATCCAGGCCGATGGGTGCGATAGAATGCAGGAGGCATATCATTTACTGGGAATGGTGTACCTGCGCCTGGACAGCAGCGAAGATGCAATGAATGCATTCGATACGTGTGTGCAGGTAAATCCAAAATCCGAAATCGGAAAGAGCTGCGCTGAGATAACGGCGGAGTGACCGGTTTCCTCTGGCTTTAGAAAGTGTCCCATGCAGGCCACGACACAACAACAGAAGAACTATCGCTACTACGGAACGCTCAGGCGACTGCTGAACCGCAAGGCAGGGCCCAATATACGTAAAATCCTGGAAAAGACCCACCCTGCGGATATGGCCCAGATTCTGTCGTATTTTGTGGCCGAAGAAAAGCGCGCCATTCTCAAGTACGCCAGGGATGACAAACACCGGGCCGAAATTTTAAGGGAGTTTCCTCTCGAAGCAGCGGCGGAGCTGGTGGTGCTGATGACGGTTCCGGAAGTGGTGGCCATCATTCTCGAAATGTCCGCCGACGATCAGGCCGACCTTCTGGGCGCGCTGGACGAACCGCATGCCCAGGAAATTATCGGTGCCATGCCCAAGGCGGATTCCGATGATGTTCAGGAACTGCTGAGGTACGATGAAAATTCCGCCGGCGGAATCATGAATCCGGACGTGGTGGCCATTCATCTGGACAGCACCATCGCCGAAGCCATCAAGGTGGTGCAGGCCCACGAGGACGTGGATATGATTTTTTATCTCTACGTCGTGGATGATCACGGATCTTTGTGCGGCGTGCTGTCCCTGCGACGGCTGGTGACCTCCAAACCGGAGACGCTGATAAAAAACATTATGGACCCCAATGTGGTCTCCGTTCGCACCGAGGAAGATCAGGAGGATGTGGCCCGTCTGGTCACGCGGTACGATTTTCTGGCCATCCCGGTGGTGGACGACACCAACAATCTGGTGGGCGCGGTCACTGTTGATGACGTGATCGACGTTATCGCCGAAGAGGCCACCGAGGACTTTCTGAAAATGGCCGGCGCCGGCGAGG
>JAFGWT010000040.1 GCA_016937015.1 Deltaproteobacteria bacterium
CAGTATACATGAAAAAGCATTGAGGCAACAATAAATCCGCCTGCTGCATGGCGGATAAATCCGCACTAAATATGCTGGCCAATCAGTCGCCTAAATAGTAATTGTAGATGGTGAGGCAGGCGGAGGGGAGGGAGATCCCTGCGCTGGGGGGGGACTTGGTAAAGACGGGAGGACGGGAGTTTTCTGCTGGGCCTTGTCAGGCGGCAGGGTCAATGCCTTCTGTATGGAAGCAGGATCGAACCCTGGAATCAGGCGACCGCTTATTTCGAACATGGGTACGCCACCTGTGGGCACGCCCTGAGCCTGACCTTTCTGCGCCAGTGCAGCTGCGGCCGCTTCATTCTGCTCGATATTTATTTCTTTATAAGGTATTTTTTGCTCCAGCAGCCATCGTCTGGCGCGTTTGCAATGCGGACAGTGGGGGGTGGCATACATGATTACGCTTGCAGCGCCTATCACGCCATCAGAGTCGCTACCCGAAACGGGTGGCTGTTTTGGATGCCGCTTTTCCTCGTATTTGTCCCGACGAACCACACGAACCGGATACTTTCCGTCGCTGTCTGCCTTTGTGAGATTTGAAAGGAAAATCCAATCCGGATTCCGTTTCTCCGGCGGAACAGACAAATCCTGCACGCGTACTTCCTTTTTCACGTTGTCCGGAATGTCAGAAATGTCCGTTGCTGTCTTCGCCTCTTTCTCTTCAAACCAGCTAAACAGTAACCCGGAAGCCCCTTTTTTAACCAATGGTGCGGTGGGCTTGTCAGATTGTGACGGTTCTGCTTTTTGAACTGTCTTTTCCGTTTTGGAATTGCATGCTGCGCTTAAAACCGAGGCAAGTATTGGAATCAGTATTAATAGGTGCCAGTATTTATTCATCCGTTTCTCCCACTATCAAAACATTATTTGATTAGTGGTTCCATAACAATAATGATTCAAAATTATTTCAATATGATTTTCGATATGAATATACGGACCTCAGTTTCTGGTCAGCTTTAGACGGCCTCTAATGTCCCGGCGCAAAAGTGTACACTTTTGAATCAGCTTCTGAGATGTTTCCAGATGTGCGCTGGTCTGCATAATGGCTTCTTTGGCGTGGGCGTATTCGCTGGCAACCTGGGCTATCTGTCCCGAAGAGATTGTTTTTTCCAGCGTTTCGATTCCTTGCCTTGCGGTGGCCATTTCTCCCATTGCATTGGCATATTCCCGGTAGGCGGACACGCACATCTGATGCACCTGGCGAATCTCTGTATTATCTATAACAATTTTTTCGGCAGCATCCAGCCGGGCTTCCCACCTGGGATCGGATTCCACTGAAATTGCATCGAGCATTAGTTCCATCTGCTGAAACTGCGCCCGGTCCCGGTAGCTGTTATCTTCACATCCCTGAACAACCAAAAGTGCGAAAAGAAAGCACAAAATCATCATAAAATGTTGATTGGAGTAACGCATGGGAGTGACAGAATGCAACTAAAGCGCAAGGGCTGTGCAAATCATCCAGCCTTCGTTGTTGTTGGGGGTTACTATGTGGCACCAACCATTTTCCTGTTTCAGCAGCCGCACCTGGTTGCCTGTCGATATTTTACCAATCGGTTCCCCAGTTTCTGGCGCCTTGCGAACTCGTACCCGGTCTTTAATCACACGGACCATTTTGCCAGCCCCAGGGGGCGGCGCGGATGGCCCTTCTGAATCGCTTCGTCCTGAACCTTGTTCAGCTGCAGCGCCGCTTGCAGTCGCTACGGCAGAGATCACTCCCGGACGACCGAATTCGACAGAAAAATAGACCCGATATCTTGAGAACTCATGTTCAATCGATTCAATGGGTAACCCTGCCAATTCGTTGCGAAGACAATCGCCAATATCCGACGCATTTCGCACATCGGATGACGCACCGTTCCAGAAACTGACATTGCCGGTATCAAAATTCACTTCGCAGGCCACGACCAGCTTCCCCGTGGTGTCCTGGCCCGCAGCGCGATTCTTACATTCATCCACCACATACAGGCGCTCAGTGAATCGGTTTTCCAGTTTTAATAGTCGATCACATTGGTCCCCATCACTTTCGATCCCCGTTTTGTCCCAGCATTTGAGATAATGAGGCTCTCCTGTCTGCGCGATCCCTTCCGGTGTTTCACCGGGGGGCACCACCGCGCCTGCACTTTTCGCTTTAGGTGGTACCGCAGTCGCTGACGCTGGTGTATCCGGCGTGTCCGACTGTGCAACGGTCTGGCTGATGTCATCAGTTGGCAACTCTTCGGGCGCCACCTCTGGCGCAGATGGCCGAAGAAAGAAATAAATCATTGCGAAACCGGCAACAAAGGACACAACCGCCAGAATCAAAACCTTTACGATTTCTCCGGTTGGTGTTTTAGTTCGGTCTGGTTTGGGAACGGGTAATTTGTTATCCATATTTTGTACCTGATAAAATGCATTTCTCTGCAAGTGCTTATCAATATTATTCGAATTGTTCAAGGTTAAGTGCTATGGATACATTCGCCAGACCATGAACTGAACAATGAGGCTGACATAGAATGCGTTTAAATAACAAAATCCCGATATTGCTTATGTTTCCAGTGGCAGCGCTCGCCATCTATTTCATCGGTGGCCGCGTTGTTGATGTACAGAGCCAGATCGTGTCGGCTTCCCGGCAATGGCTGCTGATTTTTCTTGGCGTGTACGGCGTTAATTTTATTCTGGCCTGGTTTTTGAAAAACGCGTGGACGCCCGCACTGATTCGACTGCTGGGCTGTGGCCTGTTCGCGTATGTGGCGATTTCTGAGCTGGTTGACACCGTCGGCGGCATGTGGGGACATTTGCATCAGCTACTTGGGGGGGAGGGGACTCTGGACGACACAGTAGTTAATGCGGTTCGATATACCGTAACCGCATGGACAGTGGGGCTTACCATGATGGTGGTGTGCATTGCTATCGGTTTTGAATCCGGCAAAGACGCCGAATAATGACGGCGCTTTATTTGCCGCCGTGTTCCTTTTTGTATTTGTAATAAAATTTCAGGACCTTGTTGATATAGCCATGGGTGGAAGTATAGGGCGGAACGCCATTGTACTTTCGGACTGCGCCCTCGCCGGCATGATATCCCGCGATGGTCAGGACCATGTCGCCGTTAAACAAATTGGCCAGATGCCTTAGATATCGGGTCCCCCCCATAATGTTCTGATGTGGATCAAAAGCATTCGGACATCCCATCCTTTTGGCAGTGGCAGGCATCAATTGCATTAACCCCTGAGCGCCGGCTACGGAAACCACCCTGGGATCGTAATCTGATTCCACTCTGATAACTGCCCGAATAAATGGCTCGGGGATGGAATGGGTACGGGACGCCAGCTGAATTGACGCATCGTAGCGACTGTACCGGGATGGATTGTGATCCGATGCCCCCACTGGCACAACTCCTGGACGTGCCTGTCGCTGTTCCGGTGTCTTCATATACAGTTTAAATTTATTTTTTTGCGTTCCCCGGGGCTGCATATTGGTAAAATGCGTCGTTCCATCATCATCTGTATACGAATAAATATTGGCAAGACCAGTGCCGGATATGACGAAGAGCAGAAGAATAAAAATGACTGTTAATGGTTTTTTTAAAAACATCCTGGTATTTATTATAAATTATTCTATTTCCGGTGTCCTCGAAACAAACTGATAATCAACAGCAACCTTGCAACCTGTGATTACGGACTGCGAACAAAAATGCAATCCTTTTATTTTATTATTGATTTCATACTTATTATTATTCCAAAGTAAAAAAAATGGACAAAGATCATCTCACGCCAAAGATAATGGGCATTTTAAATGTGACGCCGGATTCATTTTCGGACGGGGGACGATTTTTGTCTGTTGATGCCGCTGTTGAGCATGGCATCAGCATGGTGGATGCCGGCGCGGATATTATCGATGTGGGAGGCGAATCCACTCGTCCAGGCAGTGTCTTTGTTCCGGAGTCCGAAGAATTGGATCGTGTCATCCCCGTGATTGAGGGGATCCGGCAACGCTCATCGATAACCGTTTCAATTGATACCAGCAAACCAGCAGTGGCGAAAGCGGCTGTTTTGGCCGGTGCGACAATCATTAACGACGTGTCCATGCTACGAACTGGAACAGAGTTGGCGCAGATTGCTGCGACTCACGATGCTACGTTGATTCTTATGCATTCAAGGGGAACCCCTGAAGATATGCAGCGGCACACTGACTATCGCGATGTGGTGGCGGAGGTGCGCAATGAGCTGTTGGGGGCAGTCAATCGCGCAGTCCGGTGTGGCGTTGACGCGGAAAGAATCTGGCTGGATCCCGGTATCGGCTTTGCAAAAACAGCGGAGCAGAGTCTTGTGCTGATTGCAAGTTTGCGGGTGTTTTCAAATACAGGTTATCCGGTCCTGGTCGGTCCATCCCGAAAATCCTTTATTTCGGCATTTGACCAGAGCGATGTCGATAACCGACTGGGCGGCACCGCTGCGGCTGTGGCCGTTTCGGTTTTCAACGGTGCCTCTGTTGTACGCGTTCACGATATCAGGATAATGAAACAGGCGGCAATGATAGGCGCAAAATTAAGAGAAGCGGCGGAGAACAGATAGGCTTATGGGTGAGTTTTTTCAAAATATAAGGGAAGATACCGGAGAAATATGGGTCGCGGTCATCGACCTGATAATCGTTTATTACCTGGTTTACATTTCACTGCGTCTTGTTCGGGGGACCCGCACGGTTCCCATGGCCGTTGGTTTGCTGCTGCTGGTGCTACTGTATACGTTCAGTCGCCAGTTGGGCTTTGCCACCACCTACATGCTGCTCGATCAATTCATGTCTGTTGTGGTTATCTTTACCCTGATTATTTTCCAGGATGATATTCGGCGCGCGCTGGTGCGGTTTGGCAAATTTGCGTGGTTTTCAAAGGCAAGAGAAACCGCAATTATAGAAGAGGTGGCGAAAGCGGCAACGATGATGACGTCAAAGAAAATTGGCGCGTTGATCGTGTTTGAGCGCGAAGCCCGTTTGGATGAATTCATTTTGGAACCAGGGATACGTCTTGACTCCAATGTCACCAAGGAGCTGCTTTATACGATTTTTATTCCGATGATGGAAAATCCACTGCATGACGGTGCTGCAGTGATTCGAAACTTCCAGATTCGCGAGGCAGGAAGTTTTCTGCCGCTAAGTACCAATCCCGAAATTGAAAAGAATCTGGGTACCAGACATCGCGCTGCATTGGGAATTACCGAACAGACCGATGCCATTGCGGTGGTGGTGTCCGAAGAACGGGGGACAATTTCCGTATGTCACAGCGGGCGGATTCTAACAGATCTGACAGCCAAGGATTTGCGGGAAGAACTGCTCGCCCTGTTCACCACAGATAAAAAGGATGAGGAAGGCGAAACTGAAGAGCGGGATAGCCGGGACAACACGAATCCCACGCTGGCGGGAAAGCGGGACACCACCGGCCCGGTGGTTATTTCCAAAAGAGACAGTACCACCCCAAAACCGGCAAAGGATCAATCCAATCCCCTAATTGTCCGCAAAAGCGTTGCGGACTCGACGCCGCCCTCTGACGACGGCAGCAGGGGGGGCAAATGAGATTGTCGTTTAAACAGGTTGAGGCATTTCTCAAGGAAGCCTTCACTGAAAACAAGGGGCTCAAATTGATAGCGCTGGTGATCACCCTTGGTTTATTTATCTCCGTTCGCGCACAGGAGAAGGTGGAGCGCTGGATTGATGTTGAGGTTGAGGTTGTGTATCCGCCCAAACAGGCCGGTGTGGTTCTGACCAACAAACCGATTCGCGAAGTGCGCGTTGCGATTCGTGGGCGCAGATCGATGGTCAATGATATTAAAAACGAGCCGTCCCATGTGGTTCAAATGGATTTGAGCAATCGCAAAAGGCCGGGTATGTCCACATTCTTTTTCGAACCGGAAAACTTCAATTTCAACGGAGTTGAAGTGGTGGACATAAAACCGGAGGCGGTCTCAATCCGTATCGAAAAGCTGGAGACGAGACGGCTTCCTGTAAAAATAAAGACTGTTGGGCGTTTGAAAGAGGGTACGCGATTTGAAAAAAGTCCCGAAGTGGTGCCCGATATGGTGGAAGCCACCGGCCCGGCATCGGTGATTCGTTCAGTCACCTCTCTGTATACCGAAGAAGTGGGAATCGATGGACTTGATGTTGGCCCTTACCGTGAAGATGTTCCCCTTGTCCCGATAGAAGGTTTGGAATACGCCCAGGATAAATTCAGCGTGTCGTTTAAAATCATTCCGCGGATGGGACAGCGGATGGTCAGCAGCCTCTCCATCAGGCATGGACTCAGCGATGATGTGCAGGTAAATATCGTCCCCTCCGAAATCGCTGTCACCCTTTATGGCCCCCAGTTATCTCTTGACAGAATGGACCTATCTGTGATTTCTCCTGTGGCGGATGTCAAAGACATCCAACTGGCGAAACCCGGTAAATACAGGGTTCCCGTCAAGATAGAAGGTCTGCCAGAAGACATTGAAGTAAAAACGACAGTTCCATCTTTTGTTGAGCTGGATATCTTGAACTGACATACACCGAAAATAAAAGGTTGAATGATGACTGCCTCTGAACAGCTGTTTAACGTGGCAATTGGCGCAAAATCCCACAGACTGCTTCATCAATTGCTCGACGAAAATCCACGACTCCACGATATTTTAACCAATGCATCCGATTTGGAAGGCGTTCTGCATGAATTGAAGTCTTGGGCGCTGTCAGAAATTGAAGGCAACCCCTGGGCGGTGCAATACTACCGTCGAGAAACCGGTTGGAGAGAACTGTATTATCATCTGCAATGGAATGAAATCGCTGCCATACGAATTTTGGATTACATCGATAACACCGGACGCTGCTTTGAGAATCAGAACATTGGAAATGAGATAACCAATTCGCATCCATTCGAAATTCTTTACATGGCTTCGTCCAGAGGGACTGGCGGCGCCAGACCGGATTATTTTACAGATATGATTGAACTGTTTCGTCAGTTTACCGGTAGAAGCCACCGAACAATTCCTGACCGAAATCTGTTGGAGACATGGATGGAACGCCATCTCTCGGGCCTGGATCCTAGGGTTATTGCGATGCGCAAAGACAATCGCGAGCGAATTATCCACGTGATTATCGACCTTATCGACTGCGGGGAAAAAAAAGACAGCCGCTATTTCTTTACCCATGAAAAAGATAGGTCGGCAAAATTCAGGACGGTCGAAAAGTGGTGGCGCGAGAGTCTGTTTCATCTGCGTTTTGCTGCCCGTACGCCTCAGACGCTCAATCGGATGCTTGGGGATTCTCTAAGTCTGGAAAAGCTGGAAGTCCTTGAAAAGGCAAAAGCCGCGGGCATCCCGTTCTTTGTCAATCCGCATTACGTGTCGTTGTTGAATGTTCGTGCGCCGGCATTTGCCATTGCGTCAGATCTCGCCATTCGGGATTATGTGCTCTATTCGTCGCAGTTGGTGGAGGCTTTTGGCAGTATTGTCGCATGGGAAAAAGAGGATAAAATTGAAGACGGCAAGCCAAATGCGGCTGGCTGGCTGTTACCCACCGGCGCGAATGTTCATCGACGATATCCGGATTCTGCCATTCTGATTCCCAACACTAAAGGACGGGCCTGCGGTGGCCTGTGCACCGCGTGTCAGCGCATGTACAATTTCCAAAAAGGGCGGCAAAACTTTGACTTTGAAGCCCTTTCACCGCAAAAAGGCTGGCGGGCAAAATTGCAGGAATTAATGGCATATTTTGAGAACGACTCATACCTTCGGGATATTCTGATTACCGGCGGCGATGCTTTTATGAGCACAGATAAGTCGCTGAAACGTATTCTTGACGCTGTCTATGACATGGCGGTCCGCAAACGTGAAAAAAATAGAGATCGAGCAGATGGTGACAAATATGCCGAGATGACCCGTGTTCGACTCGCGACTCGTTTACTCTCGTATTTGCCCCAGCGTGTCACGCCGGCCCTTTCTGAAATTCTATTGGAATTCAAATTGAAAGCGTCCCAAATCGGGATTTCCCAATTTCATATTCAAACGCATTTTGAGTCGGCGATGGAATTCACCCCCGAGACCCGGGATGCCATCAGGATGCTTCAGAACGCCGGGTGGGTGATTGTTAATCAGCATGTGTTTACCACCGCGTCATCCCGACGGGGACATACTGCCCGACTGCGTCAGGTAATGGCGGAGCAGGGCGTGATACCGTACTATACATTCTCGGTTAAAGGCTTTAAGGAAAATCACCAGCTCTTTTCCACCGCATCGAGAATTATGCAGGAAATGCAGGAAGAAAAATGTTTTGGAGCAATTCCAGAGCAGTTTGTAGACCGGATGTCAGATATTCGTGAGCGTCCCGGTGATGCGCCCGCAATTATTCAGGCGGTAATGAGAGAGGCAGGTATTCCGTTCCCAGCCACGGATCGCAATATTTCCAACCTTCCGGCGTTGGGTAAGAGTCTGTCCTTCCGAGTGATCGGCATCACGCGCCACGGAGAGCGGATTCTTGAATTTGAGTACGACGACTCCCGAAAGCACAGTCCCATTATCAGGCAAAAGGACCCGTGTGTATTTATTGAATCCAAGTCCATTGCCGAGTATCTTCACCAGATAGAGGAAATGGGTGACGATTCATCTGAATATACAGATCTTTACGGATATTCCATTGGTATTACAGAACCTCGATTTCCGCTTTTTGAGTACCCGGACTTCGGGTTTGACACTACCCGGACAATGACCAATCTAAGCCTCACGGAGTAGTCAGGCAGAAGCTTTTTTCAATTTGGTTCCGATAGAAGGGTTTGGATTACCTGCAGCAACTCGTCGTTGTTGATGGGTTTTTGAAATGTATGGATGGCGCCAAGCTTTTTCGCAAACACAAGAAAACCGCCGGGAATATGCTGCCCCCCCCCTGAAATGGCGATAATCTTCACGTTTGGGTAGTCCTGTCGTAACTCTGAAATTGTTTCGATGCCTTCTTTTTTGGGCATAAAGAGGTCCGTTATCACCAGATCCGCCGGGGATTCCCTGTAGCGCGCAATACCTTCTTCGCCATTTTCAGCAATTTCAACCGTGTATCCGTCGTCCTCAAGCATCATTTGCAAAGACATTCGGACCGAGGCATCATCCTCTATTACCAGTATTTTATGCATCCTTATCGTCCTGCTTTTTACGTTTTTCAAATTGTTTACAAAAGTTAAACGGTCCATTTTCAGAAAAGTTTATCCAAATAATTCGGATTGATTCGGCCGTGACCATTCGGACGATATTTTGGGGAGGTATATTGGATTTGCAACAGCAACACGGCAGCAAAGGGCGCTCATTAATAAAATATTATCTTTAAATACCAGTATTGCCCTCTTGACTCTATCCTTGCATGGAAGGTATGTACGGTCATCCATGCGATGGAACTTTTACAGACCACTATTGTCAATTGAAACGACGAGGAAAAAATAAATGAATAACCAGAACGCTAGCGCACCGGCTTCTTCCGAATCCCACCCTGAATCATTGAAATCGTTTGCTGATTTCGGGTTACGACCCGAAATCGAAGAAGCAATCAGCAAAATGGGGTTTGTCGCTCCCACGCCGGTTCAGGCTCAGTGCTACGAATGTGCAGTCAGTGGCATTGATGCGGTCGTAATGGCGCAGACTGGCACTGGTAAAACTGCCGCGTTTGGCATCCCAACGGTTCAGGGCGTAAACCTTGAACAAAATGGCGTTCAGGCGCTCGTTCTGGTGCCAACCCGCGAACTGGCACTTCAGGTTTCGAAGGAAATCTCTTTGATTGGGAGTGTTCTGGGCAGCAAATGTATTCCCGTTTACGGTGGCACCTCCTTTTCAAATCAGGTGCGCGATTATCAGGCTGGCGCTCATATTATTGTTGGAACGCCAGGGCGGATTCTGGATCATATCAAGCGAAAGACCATAAAATTCGATCAGCTTCGCACCATGATTTTGGATGAGGCGGATGAAATGCTTTCCATGGGATTTGAAAAAGAACTCCATGAGATTATGGATGCATTGCCTGAAACACGTCAGACACTTCTTTTTTCGGCCACGATTCCGGATGATATTCGTCGTTTGGCTGGCCGCTACATGGGGGAGTTTGTAACAATCAGTGTGTCTGGTGATGCAGTTGGCGCCTCGGAGATCAGTCATTTTGTGTACCTTGTTTCCGGTGAAGGCCGGGTGGGCGATTTGGTGCGAGTGTTGGACGAGGAACAACCCGGATCCGCGATTATTTTCTGCAATACCCGGGAAGAAACTCAGTTTGTATCAAACTCTCTGTGCGACAACGGATATCACGCCAAAGCCATTAGTTCCGATTTATCTCAGGCAGAACGCGAAAAAGTGATTGGTCAGATTCGAGAAAATAAAATCCAGTTTTTGGTCGCCACAGATATTGCGGCGCGCGGTATCGACATTTCTCATTTGAGCCATGTGATCAATTTCAGTTTTCCAGATTCGCTCGAACGATATATTCATCGCACCGGACGCACTGGACGTCAGGGCAGACATGGCGCTGCCATTTCGTTAATTACGCCTCACGACATTGGCAATCTTTACATGCTTCGTTTGACGTATAAAATTTTTCCAGTTGAGAAAAAGTTGCCCGATCTGACAGATAAAGCGCTTCAGGACGAACTTTCGATGCTCAACTATTTTCGTCAATCTGCAAAAGGCACCGAGGTGGAACCAAAATACTTCAGTCTGGCAACCAGGGTCCTCCATTCGTCCGATGCGCAGTATTTGACTGCAGTTTTGCTGTCTCAGCTGTTCGAAGCCGGCAAAATTCAAACGACAATCACTATGACCGGGCAATCCACCCCGCAGATGACTGCGAACGCCAGCGCACCGAAGGCCGCAGCAGGAAAGGGAAGTTCGGTTCCTTCTAAAAGTGCAACGCCACCGGCGTCAACAAAACCGTCAGTTCCCACGACGTCACCCAATGCAGTTAAGGAAGCAGCATCGAAATCTCCCGAAAAAGCGATTTCAACACCCGCTGCACCGACGCCGCCAGCCAAGGTTGAATTGACGTCAAACAGGGTTGCGCCAGGGAATATACCACAGGTTCAGCCAATGCCGACACCAGGCCCCTGGGGATCGGCCCGAAAATCAACCCCGGCACCTGCACCTGCGCCCAGACCATCCGGCGCGCCCGCAGCACAAGCCCAACAGGCGACTGCCCCTGTAAAAACGGTGGAAAAATCGGTGCCACAGCCTTCGACATCAAAGCCATCGACTGCCCCGGGCGTTTCCCCAAAGCCATCTGCGCCCCCAGCGCCATCTCCGGTCCCGTTAAGCCCTCGCAGCGCAGGTTCAAATGCATCCGCACCGGCGATGGTGAAGCTGAAGGCAGATCTGGAGAGTCAATGGCAATCGATGACCGCCGGAAATGCGACGAAGCCAGAGTCTGAACCATTGAAAACCGATCAGAAAGCGCAACAGAAGGTCGACGAATCCCGGACCAGCCGGGTAAGCCTTGGCGAATTAACCCGGTCTGAGGATGAAATTCTCAAAGAGCGCAACAGTATCATTCCGGATTTTACCGATGCAGCTGCCAGTACTGACATTTACGTCGATGCCGGGCGCAGCGACGGATTGAAAATTTCCGCCTTAATGAAAGAAATAGTTGAGAAAAGCGGCCTACAGCGAACGGATATTGGAAAGGTTCGCATGTTGACCCGTTCCACGTTTATCAATGTACCCAATGTGAACTGTGAAGCCGTTTTTAAAGTGTTGTCGGCCATGTCGATAGACGGTCGAAAACTTAAAGTGGAGTATACAGAAGAGACATGAAAAAATTGAAATCATTGCTTAATTCAAAACTGTTCCTTGGAACAGTGAGCATTGTATTAATCGCTTTTTCGCTCGTTTCCATTATTCCGGTTTCCAAATACATTATTAACGAATCCCTCGACGTGGTCACAAATTTCTATACGGTTGCGGTCTTTATGTTGCTGCTCGCACTTTCGAGTGCAGCCCAGGCATTTCTGATTGTCGCTGTCATCTGGGGCAAAAACATCATCCAGCCCAAACCCGCTGAACTGAAAAGAAACGGTGAGGACGACATCGATTTTTCCATGCGGGCCATGAAAGTAACGGGCGCCAAGAAGTCCTTCATTTTTGGCGCTGCGCTTGCGATTAATATTTTTGCATTCGATATGATAGGTGACGGCGTGCTGGTCACCAGCTCAAAAAGGTACCATGTTCTGACCAATCTGCGTTCAACAGACGGGCAGCAACGCGCGGATGCCATGGCTGGCGCCATCCAACTGATTGGTGATGCTGAGGTAGCCAGCGCATTGCGCAGAATAATGGAATCTCCCGGCGAGGCCAGGGAGTGGGCGGTATATGCGGCGGGTATCAGAGGCGACAGCAAGTTGCGTAATCCAATCGCAAATCTGCTCCGCACCGGCAATAAACGGGAACGGGCAGCGGCGGCAATGGCCCTGGCACGGATGAACGACCCAAGGCTGATACGTTTGGTGATTGATGGGTGGCCGAAATTCGAAGAGATGCAAAAAGATGCACTGATTGCGCTGGGTATGGTGGGGAAAAAGCGTCTGAATAGAGACGTTTTTCTTTTCAGTGACAGCGAGATGCGCGAACTGGGCGCGTTTTTGGCTGAACAGCTGGAAAGCAAACGACTGGATAAGGACCTCACCCGGCTTGCCATTTGGTGCCTGAATAAATTTGAGAGTGCTGAAGGGCTGGCATACCTTGAGTCTTTGCTATCAGTGCAGACCGACACTCAGACCCTTTGCGTTGCCCTCGAAGCGCTGGGCAATATCGGTGCCGCGGATTCATCTCCTAAAATGGTCGATTTCATAAAGATAGCCGATAAGTCATCTGAGTGTCAGGAGATGGTAGCCACGGATTTTACGGGCAAGCAGGTGCTTATCTGCAGCAATTCAAATTTAATTGCGCGAATCATATATGAGATTGCACACATCGGTGACTATCGTGCGGTGCCCGAGATGGCTCGGCTGGCCGAAGATCCATCGTACAGAGAGTCCATTCGTTCTCTTGCCAAAGAGTTTGTTTTTAAAATGCAGTATCAGCCCCGGCAGTAGCCAACCCGGCAAAGGGAAGAAAATCGCGCATGACCATTCGCATATTCATCACCGGCGGCACCTTTGACAAAGAATACAACGAAATAACGGGACAACTGTATTTCAAGGACACCCACATGGCCGACATGCTTGCGCTGGGGCGCAGTCGTCTTGATGTTGAAATTCGCACACTGATGATGGTGGACAGTCTCGACATGACGGTAAGGGATCGCGAAATCATTCTCGAAAACGTGCGGCGCTGTGACGAATCCCAAATTGTTATCACCCATGGCACTGACACGATGGAAGAGACCGCAAGGCTGCTTGGCCGTCACATCACGGACAAAACCGTGGTACTGATGGGCGCGATGATTCCGATTGCGTTTGGCAGTTCGGATGGACTGTTCAATCTGGGCAGCGCCCTGGCCTTTGCCCAAAGCCTTCCTCATGGTGTGTACGTTGTAATGAATGGCCGATGCTTCGATGCCGACAATGTCACCAAAAACCGTAAGCTTGGCGAATTCGAAAAAATCAGATAAAAACAGCCCAATGCGTGGGAGATCCCGCGACAAATTGTGTCTATGAAAACCCAAATAACTGGTGGTATATATGGCGATAAAGCAGCTGACCCCTGAGCAGATTCGGACATGGAGTCTGGAACAAAAAGACAGATGGTGGAAAAAGGAAGTTTTTAAGGGGGATATGCCTCAGCTGACGCTTCGGTCGGCGGCAACAGGGGTTATATTGGGCGGTATCCTGAGCCTCACTAATCTGTATGTGGGCATACGTACAGGCTGGACTCTGGGGGTGGGGATCACATCGGTGATTCTCGCTTTCGCGCTGTTTAAGATAATGTCCAAATTCAATATTCACAGTGAGATTACGCTGCTCGAAAACAATGCCATGCAGTCCATCGCCACCGCTGCCGGGTATATGACAGGCCCACTGGTTTCGTCCATCGCGGCGTACATGTTGATCACCGGAGAGATTGTCCCCATGTACCAGACTATCCTTTGGATAATCTTTTTGTCCATTCTGGGAGTGCTGTTTGCGTTTCCACTTAAGCGGCGATTCATTAATGATGAGCAGATGCCGTTTCCTGAGGGCCGGGCGGCCGGGGTGGTCATGGACAGTCTGCACAGTGAATCCGGGGCGGCGGGGATGTTCAAGGCCAAGGTGCTGTTTGTGGGAGCGACCGTTTCCGCGTTCGTTGAAATGATTCGGAACGAACACTTTATGAGCATAATCCGTTTGCCATTTTTAAAAATTCCAGCTTATTGGGATGACTTCATATATCGGTTTGCAACACCAACACTGATGGGGACACCACTTCGGGACCTTACGATTCGAGCCGATACGTCAATTGTAATGGTGGCTGCGGGGGGGCTCATGGGATTAAAAACCGGCGTGTCACTGCTTCTGGGGGCTACCGTCAATTATTTTATCCTTGCACCGCAACTCATCCACAAAGGAATAATTCAAGACGCATCGTTTAAATCCATCACCATGTGGGCCCTTTGGGGTGGGGTATCGATGATGACGACCGCATCGCTCTATTCTTTTTTCTCAAAACCCAAGGTGATTATCGATGCGTTTGTCGGCCTGTTTCGAAAGCGCAGCGCAGAAGAGACGGATGGCGATATATTGCGGGATATTGAGTTGCCAATGAATGTGTTTTTAATTGGCATTCCAGCCATTGGCGCCATCTGTGTCACGCTGGCACATGTTTTCTTTGGCGTTAGCATTCTGATGGGGATAATTGCCGTGCCGCTGGTATTCGTATTTACGCTCATTGCCGTCAATTCAACGGGACTCACATCCATCACACCGACTGGCGCACTGGGTAAATTGACGCAGCTGACATACAGTGTCATTGCGCCGGGGAACATCACCACCAACATTATGACCGCCGGTATCACTGGTGAGGTGGCCGGCAACGCCAGCAATCTGCTGATGGACATTAAACCCGGGTACATGTTGGGGGCCAAACCCAGACATCAGGCCATAGGACACGTGATTGGCATTTTGGCCGGTTCCGTTGTGGCTGTACCTGTGTTTTACACCATTCTAAATAATGATTTGTCCCTGTTGACCTCCGAAAAAATGCCTATGCCCAGCGCCCAGATTTGGCGTGCCGTTGCTGAGGTTCTGACCCAGGGACTCGGTTTTTTGCACAGCAGCGCTCAAATCGCAATTGTTGTCGGTGGCGTGCTGGGAATACTGTTCGAAATTGTTTCTCTGCTTACAAAAGGGCGGTTTCCGATTTCCGGCGTTGGCATGGGGTTGGCTTTTATATTGCCTTTTTCGGACTCTCTGGCCATGGCGACCGGGGCCATCCTGTTTGGGGTCCTTAAAATTCGATTGAAGAATCCCAATTCCCGGTTCTACAGAATATTTATAGACAACCACGAAACCGTGTGTGCCGGGGGTATTGCGGGAGGGGCACTGATTGGGATAGTGCTGATTCTGCTTGAAACATTGACCTGATTTGTGGTTGAGCATGGTTGAAAATAACGGAGACCTGAACATGACTCAATTCCACAGACTACAGATACTCATCGGCGAAGCTGGCCTGAGCAAAATGGCATCATCCAGGGTGCTGTTGCTTGGGGTCGGCGGGGTTGGTTCCTGGTGCGCTGAGGCCCTGACGCGCAATGGGGTTGGCCATCTCGAAATTGTCGATTCCGATTTGGTATGTGTGACCAATATCAACAGACAACTGCAGGCGCTGCATTCCACCGTGGGGAAATCCAAGGTCGAAGTGCTGGCCAGCCGCTTGAGAGATATTCATCCCACAGGCACCATTATCGCGCACAATAAAGTGTACGACCACGATACCGCCGACGACTTCAACCTGAATGATTACAACTTTATCGTTGATGCCATAGACAGCCTGGCCTGCAAAGTGGAGTTGCTCGACCGTGCGCTGCGAACAGATGTACCGGTTGCCAGTTCAATGGGGGCATCGTGCAAACTGGATCCGACTCAGATCCAGATGGCGTCGTTCTGGAAGTCCCATGGCTGCCCTCTGGCCAGATTTGTTCGCAAGCGACTGCGCTATCGCAATGTGACCAAGGATTTTATGTGCGTGTTCAGTCCGGAAAACCTGCCCCCCCACGCATCCACAATTGCCTGCGGATCAGGAAAATGCGTATGCCCCGCTTTATCAGACGGCACACCCGCCCATGAGTGGTGCAGTCACAAAGCCAAAATTAACGGTTCTGCAGTGCATATTACCGGAATCTTTGGATTTTATCTGGCTTCGATTGTTACAAATCATCTGCTGGGGCAGGAATAATTGCGCCATTTTCGTTTTGGGATTATCTTTTTTTCAAATTAAAAAAATAGCGGATACAGGCATTGAACTCAAGATGCATGGTGGCCATACTGTGCGTGCGCTGCTAAAAAGCATGTCCAAAGCCGAAGCCGACAAGCTTAGAGCCCAATTTCAGCTTGATTGACAACTGCAGGTTCCCCAACCTGAATGTGGTTTTAATTCCCTAAGAATATGATTGTTTGAATGGCGAAATAAATGTGCCTATCGCAATGGAATAGGAGACGCATAGTATGCTGATAGTCTTTCGGCCAGTTTGTCGAGCGAATTATAGGCAGGGTGATCTGCTGGGGGCGAACTTGAAAATCCATGCCAGGGCTGACTGTGAGGAGGCCCATCCAGCGAATATAAATCATACAGATTGCCAATGGATCCCGCATCCACCAGTTGAGAAATCCGTTCCTCTGTTGGGTAGTCAGGCATCAGGCCGTAGTCTTCAGCGCCAATCACGGTTTGCCAGTGAATATACTTGAGCCCCGTTGCCTGAGTGATAGTGCGAATCCACAGCAGGAACCGCTCCTGGTCGGTTTCACTGAACGCATCCCACCAACCTTCGTCTTTGGTGCTGTATTTTATAATGTGATGAGTGAACAGCACATCAAATTTGGCGCCCAGGCTTTTTATAAACGCCACACTGCGGTCCGGATTCCAGCCATTCTCGTTATCGAATTCACACAGACCCATATATACGTTTTTAGGCGCATACAAGTCACGAAGCCGAACCAGCGCCTGCGCATAACCGGCAATCGTGTTGGGCAAATCCGCAAGATCCTGGTGTCCAGTGGATGCCACCGCAACATTGCCGTTTCGGGCATCCCAGGTGTCATCAGTGTGATACTGCCGCAGCCACGTGGTGCTGTCCGGTTCGGTCTGAAAAATCATTGGTGTACCGTGTGCAGCCGCGGCTTTCATCAAACCGGTCACATTACCGAAGTAGTCTCGCATCAGCGAATTGTCCTGCACTGCCTGAATCACAATGTCCCATTCAGTATTGCCGTCGTATCCGGCGTTTCTGCCCCTATCGAGCAACTGATAGTGTGTCAGCACTGGCATGACATGGTTTTCGACAGCTTCATCCAGTCGCGCCGGCAGTACAGTCTCATCCGCGGATGTAAGCTGATACCAGTACAGATAATTCCAGTTGATGCCATGGGTTTTTTTTACCTGCGGCGGCCAGCTCCTTACCGCCGAAAATGATGAATAGCCAAACCCAAAATAGTTGGGAATCACATCAAGGAGTGCAGGGCGATCATTGGGCGCCTCGCTGTCTGAATCGTCGGAGTCGGTGATGGCGGGACCGGTGTCATCATCCTGATTGCTGTCAATGCTGTCAGTGGACCGATGGTCAGGGATGGTTTCACTGTTTTCGGTTGTATCGTCAGTACATCCCGCCAATACAAACAGGGTAGACAGAATCAGATACGCCATAAATCGCATATTTTCTCCTTACAGTTACGGAAACAACAATGGGGCGCCCAATGGCGCGTCGACTGTCGTGCCCTTCGGTTCATTTATACTGTTGTACTCTTCAAACCCGCAATACTCCACCGATGTATGAATCAGAATACTATCGTTTTTGATTGTCCAAAGTTTTTCCGGGGCTGGCGGTCGGTCCTTATGTCCGCATCCAACCGGGATATCCGTGGTGCAGGAAGGTATACCCAAGGCGCCAACACTGCAAATTCGCAAATAAAGCGCTCGTTCCATGCTCACGTCATCTGTTTCACGGTCACGCCATGGATAGGGGCCAAACCGAGGGGCCTCTTTTTTTTGATTTCCGGCAATAACGCCTGACCGCCAGTCGGTGCGTACAAACTGTAACCCAATACCGCTTTTCATATCTCCCCACGGATCGATGAAATCATGAGTTGGCATGGGTCTGATTCTGGATACCGACTTTTTTTGGCGCTCAAAAAAGATTTCAACGATTGACCGGGCGCCCATTTGTTTGGATTTCAAATGCAGCAACCGACGGGAAATGGTCTGTCCAGGGCCGATCACGCCTTGGCAATGTGACGACTCATTACTGACATACCATTGGCCAGCTGATTGAATTGCCACATGGCAGACGCCGATCTGTGCACCTGCCAAATCGTCTGTTCTTGAAAACAGTTGAATCTTCGCTTTTCGGCCTGGGATATTGCTGTCAGGTATCGTTCCGGTGCCTCGCCATCCGGGGATTGCAGAGGGACATCGAATCGGATGAAGCGGAGCGTCTTCGGGCGATTGAACAAACTGCGCTTCAGTTGTTGGTGGCGCGCTGCAATAGTGTTGAATTGAGTCAAATGGACCAATTAACGGGGATACCTCTATTCCGTTGTCTAATGAATCGTCTCCATTTCCGGCGCTTTTTCTCAATTTATCATCCGCCGATTGCACAAATGGAACCAAGGGGACCGGTTTAAATAAAAAGTACCACCCCGAACTCAACAGGCCTGAATCAGGCACGGTTATTCCGGCTACCTGCAGCATCCCTTTTTTATGTAGTACGTCGACAGCGTTTGAATCGGCTGAAACAGTTAGCCAGCCGGAGCAAAGCGGTTTGCCCTGACTGACGGCACAGTATTTTATTTGCGTTGCCATTGCCTGTGTTGTGCCCGTCGCCGCCATCCCGTCCATGACTAAATCAATCTCTTTTGTATAAGTTCTGGAGCGTTCGACAAATACTACGCCCAGTCCCAGCTCGTCGGCAAAACGAAGCTGTTGCAGCGCGACATTCTGGTCGTCCATACTCGATTGGCCCAGATTGATGCATGGTGTCTCATCTATGGATGCCCACCATCCCTTCGTGGTTTTTACAAGCACAGCGCATGAAAGATGCGATGCTGCGCCGTCCGTGTCTGGCGGCGCAAGCAGTGTCGTTGACGCATGTAATATGGTGCCCCTTTTTCCAAGCGGTTTAGGCGCAATCCATTGATGCCTGCCGCGGTAGCATGTCCCTTTTTGGCTTCTGTTCATGTGGGTGCAAAACCTGGCGATGGAAGAAAACGGCCCGATCATCGGCTGACCGGCCAGAACTGTCGGAGTCGTTCCTTTGGGGGGATTATCATTTTCAGAGACGTCAATTTCAATGCTGTCATTGGGTGGAGATGGGGGGCGCACCTGTTTGGCAACCGGAGGAGACGGCAACGGCTTAACTTCGAAATCTTCAGATGAATTCACGACGCTGACGATGTTGTCTGCGTGGGGACTGGCGACTGGTAACGCTGTACCAGCAATCATATTCGTGGATGGTTTATCCTCGGCCGTTTCCCCTACTCGCGCCCCGCATCCTGACGCTGCAAAGGCAGTAAGACCGCACAAAAGCGGGAAACAAAAACGCATCAAAATAGACTTCGTATTCATGCAGTAGTCCTGACCTCGGTCATCCGCTGGCGATGCGGTTTCGACTATTTCAACCCAATCAGAGGCTTCATGTCATCTGGCAGAGGAGAGACGATGGTGGTGATTTCGTCGGTGTATGGATGCGTAAAGGAGAGCTGATGGGCGTGGAGTGCCTGGCGGAAATGGCCGGCACGTTCAACAACTGAATCAGACAGACCTTCCTGCATATAGTCCAGGAACAGGTCCTGATCTTCGGCGTACAGCTTGTCGCCGACGATAATGTGTCCCATGTGTCTGAGATGCACCCGCAGTTGGTGCTGCCGCCCGGTTCTGGGTTTCATCCGCAACAGGGATCGCCCGTTGTTTTTCGCAATGGTCTCGTATTCGGTCAATGCCGGAAGCCCCGCGGGATCTCCGGTCCACATGCGCGCCTTGATGATGGTGCGCGGATCCGGAGAGATGGGGGCCTCAATGCGGCCTGCTTCCGGTTCGAGAATTCCATCAACAATGGCCAGATAGGTTTTTTGCACCTTTCGCCTGGCAAACAGACCCTTGCCCCGGCGTTCGGCATCCAGGGTTTTACCACAGAGCACAATACCGGATGTCTCCGCGTCCAGTCGATGCACCAGTTGCGGACGGTTTTCAGCGCCATACATCTCTTCCAGCACATATGTAAGCGTATTTTTTAAATATTTAGCCGTCGGATGCACTGGCAACCGGGGCGGTTTGTCCACCGCGATGTACCAGTCGTCTTCATAGATTATCCGAATGTCTTTGCATACTTCGGGTTCATCGGGCGGTTCCTTGTAGAGGATTACCACATCATCGGTGCGCAGGGTTCGGTTGGGTTTGATGGGCTTGCCGGTCTGATCGAACGCCAGTGATTTGAGAATCCGCTGTACCTTATTTCGGGATAGTCGAGGGATTTTGTGCGCGACAAAGCGATCGGCGCGCCAGCCCGCGAATTCCTTTACAACAGGGATGGTCAGTTCCAGGTACTCCGGGGGGATGTGGTCCGGCCTATCGATCATTGGCGATATATAGCAAACGCCCCGGCATGATGCAATTGTCGTTGCGGTAAATTACAAACCGCATTCGCGTTATTGGTTGTGTACCGGAAATTTGTTCTATAGTCTGCGAACAGATAACCCATTGAGCACAGGGAGAAATCGACACATGAGACTTGTTTCGTGGAATGTTAACGGAATTCGGGCCGCGCTGAACAAAGGCGCCGCTGAATCCCTGAAAGATCTGGACGCGGACATAATCTGTCTGCAGGAGGTGCGCGCTCTGCCGGAACAGTTTGAAATCGATGTAAAAGGCTTTGCTCAATATTGGAATCCCGCCGTGAAGAAAGGCTATTCAGGCACAGGCATTCTCTCCAAAGTTCCGTTTAAACACGTCAAAAACGGCATGGGGATTTCCGAGCTGGACAACGAGGGAAGGGTGATAACTGCCGAAACCGATGATTTTTATCTGGTGACGGTGTATACTCCCAACTCCCAGCGGGGCCTGGCGCGACTGGATTACCGCACCCAAACATGGGATGTGGCGTTCAGAAAGTATGTGTCCGCTCTCGATCGCGAAAAGCCTGTTATCTTCTGCGGCGATTTGAACGTAGCGCACGAGGACATTGATTTGGCCAACCCCGCCTCGAACCGCAAAAATGCCGGATTTACAGATGAGGAACGACAATCTTTTTCGGCGCTGTTGGATGCCGGTTTTGTGGATTCCTTTCGCGCGTTTTGCAGCGATGGTGGGCACTACACCTGGTGGAGCAACTTCGCCAGGGCGCGAGAGCGCAATATTGGATGGCGCATTGATTACTTTGGCGTTTCAAAAAAAATTGCCCACGCAATGCAGGGGGCAGGTATTTATTCCAGCGTCCATGGTTCCGACCATTGTCCCGTCTCAGTTGATTTAAAATAGCTCGGAGTGGAAACAGAGTGCGCATGGCGGGCAAACATCTCAGTACCGTTTCAGTTATTTTGCAAAATTAAATTAAAATCAACGTTTCTGTTGATGAACGGATTCGGGCGGATTATAAAATAAAGACACCAATGCAACTCTCTACCTACTGCGCGGAGCAACCAATTATCGTCTGCGTCAGTTTTTTGCGGTCAATATTCAATGGAACTGGATTACGAAAAAACGTTCTTCGAAGGCAGTAAGGAAAGCATTCCCCCGGGAAAAGTCTGCGATAGGCCAGTGGTGGTGCTCATTGCCGACGATGACCCGGTATCCCGGCGTATATTAAGCCGGTCATTGCATCAGGCCGAATATGAGGTGGTCACGGTGACTGATGGCAATGACGCCCGGGATATTCTGCTCAGCGAACGGCCACCGGACATTGCGTTGCTGGATTGGGTGATGCCTGGAAAATCCGGAACCGAACTCTGCCGAATCATCGCCAATGAAGTGTCTCATTTTGTGTACACGGTGTTAATCACTGCAAAGGCGGACAGCAATGATTTGATAGAAGGACTGCAATCGGGCGCGCATGAGTTCTTAACCAAGCCCATTAATGTGGCCGAATTCAACGTGCGCATGAGCGCTGCGGTTCGATTTTTAAAATACGAACGGGAGCTGCTGAAAAAGAACAGGGAAATTGCGCGTTATGCACACATCATGGAAGAGCTGGCCAACACTCGGGCGAAGCAGTTGGTTCATGCGGAACGGTTAGCCACCCTGGGGATGCTGTCCGCCGGTATTGGCCATGAAATTAAAAATCCGGTGGCATACGTATCCGGAAATATCCAAATCCTCAATCGCTATAAGACGGAAATTCTCGCCGCAATAAATTATAGTCTGGAATCAGGTAACGGTAATGCGAGTCGACTGAAATTGATTCAGGACAATCTGCCGGAAATATTGAACGCTGCAAAGGAGGGATTGACTCGAATCACCTCGATTTTGAGCGGACTGAGCAAGTTTGCCCATCGTGGCAATTCCACTCGGGTGCACGCGCCCATTGAACAATGCATCAGCGATGCCATCGAACTGAGTCGCAATAAGTGGAAATATCATGTAACTGTGAATACGGACTGTGACGAACTTCCGGCCATCGAGGTGAACCCCCAGGAAATTACTCAGGTTGTCGTCAATCTGATGGTGAATGCCTCTGATGCCATGCGGGACAGAGACGACGGCATTGACAGCATCATCGATGTTTCGCTGAAACCCAACGGCCAGTATCAGCGAATTGTTGTTGCCGATAATGGCCCAGGAATTCCAGACGAAATGAGCGACAGGATCTGGAATCCTTTTTTTACAACCAAACCCTCCGGAGAGGGGACGGGGCTGGGGCTGGCCATCTGCAGCGGCATTGTCGAAGAACACGGCGGCGAGATATTCTTTAAAAATCTCCCCACTGGCGGGGCATGCTTTGTGATTGACCTGCCGGTGATTGATTTCAGAGTCAGCCTTAATCCAGCCACCTTCATCTGAACACCAGTTTTCCGGACCATTGGCGCAGCTGACGCTGGTGTGCCAGGAGGCTTCAGCGCGAGAGTGGCCATGCCTGTCATCCACGCCGTTTTTTTGTCTTTTTCAGGGTTAAAAGGCAATATGTAGCCATGAGGTATTATAAATTTACTTTCCTTATATTACTGGCGCTGTGTACCATGGGGGCGGGGCCATGTGACGATGTCAAAGAAGTGATGGATGGCAGCGCCGATGATGATTCGCAAAGCTGCGATGGCGCCGATTTGAATCAGGTATGCAACCATTCGCTGGATTTTGATATTCTGCTTGCAGGCGCCACAGAATATCCGCCGGGGATGTACTCATTTGAAATTGTTGCACCGGACGAATCCGTTTACGTAATTGACTGCCAGTTGCTGCGTGCAGACGCCGCGATGGATTGTACCGGACCTAATCTGGCGCAAATGGTTGCCGGGATGGATATGCAGGATTATACGAAAATGAGGCTTCACGTGAATGGCGCACCGCCGTACTGCACCCTGTCGGTGTTTTACAACGATGCACTGCTTATTGAAAAAACGATTTCTCCTGACTATACAATGACGTATCCAAACGGCGAAAACTGTGAACCTGTCTGCTATGCTGGCAAGGAAGCCGTTGCAGTCGTTATATATTGATTCAAAAATAAAACCGTCAACAATTCGCATCAACAGGGATCACTTCGTGACGTTCAATATTTACAGCTGGATATTCATTGTTTTTCTTCTTTTACACAACGGTCTTGAGGTAACCCTCGCGCTGCTGCAAATCAGGCATCTGAAAAATCGCAAAAGGCGTGTTCCCAAACACCTTGAAGGCAAAGTATCGCTCGAAACCATTCAGAAAGCGGTTGCATATAATCTGGAAAAGTTGCGTTTTGGACTGATGATTCGATTCATCGAATTGATTCCGCTATGGTTCATGCTCCTCTTTGGTTTCGCCTATTTCGACGATATGTGTCGAAGTCTGCACCTGAACACCATTTTAACAGGCCTCATTTTTATTGGTGGTGTCAGTCTGGCCGGCGGCATCCTCAGTCTGCCATCGGATTTGTATTTTACTTTCAGCATTGAGCAGCGCCACGGATTCAACAAACAGAGTGTGGCCGACTTTTTTAAAGACAAACTGAAAGGCGGGCTGATTGGTGCCATGTTAGGTGGTGTGCTGCTTGCTGTGGTTCTGTATATCATGGACAGCACCGCTTACTGGTGGATAGTGGCATATGGGGTTGTACTGGTATTCCAACTGTTAATGATGTGGATATACCCCATTGTCATTATGCCTGTTTTTAATAAATTTGAGCAGGTGGAAGGGGAGCTGGCTGACGCGGTTGCCGCGTTGGCCGCTGAGGTCAAATTTCCGCTCAAAGGGGTTGTGTCCATGGATGGGTCCAAACGATCCGCGCATTCGAACGCGTTTATTATTGGGTTCAAGGGAGCCCGTCGCATTGTCCTTTACGATACCCTCATTGAAAAACTGACCACGTCTCAACTTGTGGGGGTTCTGGCGCATGAACTGGGGCATTATCGGCTTGGACACATTACAAAGCGACTCGTAACCGCGGCTGTTGTCGGAGCTGGTGTGTTTGCACTGATGTACTGGCTGTCACTTCAGCCTCAGTTTTACACTGGGTTGGGATTCGCTCAGGCAAGTCCATACGCCGCACTTATTGTATTCAGTCTTCTCTTTTCGGAAATGACGTTTCCGTTTGGCTTTATTTCCAGGGTGCTCTCGAGGCGGGATGAGTATGCCGCCGACAGGTTCGCAGTGAATGCGGTTAAGAATGCCACCGATTTGAAAGAAGCATTGGTCACACTCACCAAACAGAATCTTTCCAGCCCCGGCTCCCATAAATGGTATCGTAGTTATTACAATTCGCACCCCTCCCTGCGGGAACGACTGCGGGCCATTGATGCCGAAGCTCAAAAAAGCGGATTTGAGCAATAGATTGAAACCATGCAGAACTGAGCCTGCGACAGTCGCCGAAAGCCAATTGATTCGATTTGTAGTATTTGTTGTCAGAAATCACTGGAACAGCGAAGCGCCAAATCAGCCATGCTGTCGAAAAAGGAAATCATTCCGGTTTGGGCATCTTTTTGTAAATAGGGATAATCGCGAGGCGCTTTAACCGATTTGCTCAGGTACTTGAACCCCGCCAGAAACAGGCGCTCCATTGGCAAGTCGTCAATCACATTCATTGCTGTCTCCACCGACCATTTGTGCCGCCCGTGGTATAGCGCAACGTCGATGCCGAGTGTGCATGTCGCCAACACAGCCCTGGATGCATCAACGGATCGAAAACGTTTTCCGTGTAGCGTACAGCCTGCAGCAACCACATTGCCAAGATAACTTAGCTCTGACATCCTTTGCTGATAGCGTTTTGGGGCGTTGGCGTTCAGTTGCTGCAGCGCCAGCTGGAACATTGTTTGATTATCAGCTGTGTCACCTTTAAGCGCACCTGCGACCCCAACTGCCGTCAGATCGGGAATATGCCGTCTGAGGACATCAATAATTGAATGGATGTCATGTCTTTCCATCTGATTGCTTTTTATGGGCTGCTGTGGTGAATAGGTTCGGAAATATGCGTTGGTTATTGCATCTCTTGTCTGGGCAGAGAGCAATTCATTCACAGTATGCACGTCCGCCAGCCCCAAAAATGCGCGGGCATCCGGACTGGACACAAACCCTTTTGCGCCACGGCGAGTATCTCTTTTGTCACGCATATTCTCAGCCATGGATTCTATTTCTGCCAGCACCGTGTACAGCGATTCGTCTTCAACCTGAGCGCTTCCCAGCTTCGCCAGCTGTTCAAGAAGAGTGCATACCAAATCGTGGTGTTCCTTATCGAGCGCCACCAGAATTGTGAGTAGTGTATCCCATGTTTCCGGATTTCTCGATATCACCTGAAATTCATACAGTTCCTCATACATGCAACTGTCCAGCAGTATATCGACCTGACGGGAGTCATCATCTTCACCGCTGAAAAACTGCGCCAGTTCCTCTGATGAAAGGACAAGCAGCTGACTGGCCATCGCATAGAGCAGTAACTCCCCATCCATTTCGCAGATCTTTTCCATAACAGTGTTTTCGCCGGCTTCGAGCAAAATATCGAGCCAGCGCACAAATCGGTTGCTGTCGAAATGCGCGATTTCCCCCGGCGCGGTGTTGTGCCACAAATCCGCATCAAACAGTTCTTCAAGCTGCGAGGAGGTCGCCATCGCAACCAGTTCGCCACAGTCTTCAAGTCCTGTATGCAGGATAATCTGATGGAAATCTGAGGCAGGGAGCGCCTGAAGTGCGTCGAGCAGGTTGGGAAGGCTCAACAGCTCGTTAAGCAGATTTTGCCGACGTAAACTGAGATGCTTCATGGGATGGGATATATCAAAAAAATAGCCGGTCGACCAAATTGTGATTTTAATATATTCATGTCATCATATTCGCCATATATTACGATATATATGTTAATATGTTTTAATTCTAATTATATGACGAATAGAGTAATAATTATTAATCGTTTTATTTGACGAATAAAAGTAAGATGATTATTGTAATCGTTAGATATGGCGAATATGGAACTAAATAGTTTGTCGGACAGTGGGATTTTAAAGGC
>JAFGWT010000347.1 GCA_016937015.1 Deltaproteobacteria bacterium
ATTTCTCCGGGCGCCACAGTCAGTCGCTCGCGTGTGAGTGAAGATGAAATGATTGAACGAATTTCTCCGGGCGCCACAGTCAGTCGCAGTTGCAGAGCTGCTTTTTGACTTCGGCCAGGGCCTGATCGCCCTCGTTGATGAGTTCGAACATGATTTCCTCGATGGGCATGATTTCGTCGACCAGTCCCACCGCCTGTCCCGCCATCAGCGACCCGTTGGTCACATCGCCGTCAACCACCGCATTGCGCAGGGCGCCCATCCAGAATCGCTCCACTTCGTACTGGGCGTCGTCCCGGTCAATCTGACTGCTCTCCAGTTTCTGAATCAGGTCCAGCTGCAGCTTGGCAAACACGTTGGTGCCTTCGTTTTTAAGGGCGCGTACGGGAATGACCGGCAGCCGACTGTCAAACGCGGGGGTGGCGATGGCGTCCCGGGCTTTGGCCTTAATGAACTGTTCTTTAAACTTGTAGTGGGCGGTGCATTCCTTGCTCATGACAAATCGTGTGCCCAGCTGAACCCCTGCGGCGCCCATGGCCAGCATGTGGGCCATCATTTTCCCGGTGGCGATGCCGCCCGCAACAAATATGGGCACTTTGTCGATTTTAAATAGAATCTGCTGCAGCAATACGGTCAGGGATACCGGACCAATGTGGCCGCCGGCCTCGGAGCCCTCGAGCACCAGCGCATCGGCCCCGTAGGTGACCATTTTGTACGCCAGGGCTTCGGTGGGGGCGAAACAGACGACTTTGGCCCCCGTTTTTTTAACCTGCTCAATTTCTTTGGCTTTGGGAATGGACCCCGCAAACACCACCACTTCGCATCCCGCATTGAGAATCATGGCGAGCTGGGCCTTGTAGTTGGGCGCCACAGTGATGAGATTGACCCCAAACGGATTGTCGGACATTTCCCTGGTTTTCTGTATTTCCGCTTCCAGTGCCTCCACCGGCGCATTGCCCCCGGCCAGAAGTCCGAAACCGCCGACCCTGCCAATGGCAGTGACCAGTCTGGCGTCGCTGACCCATGTCATGGCGCCGCACATAATCGGATATTTGCAGCCCAGAAATTCTGCGCCTCTTTCCATAAATTTTTCAATATACACTGTCGTTCTCCCTCGATTATTTTTGTTTTAAGCGAACAGACGCGCTGACGGGGCGTATGGTGTCGCATTTTTTGGCGCTTTACCATACTGGATAGCGGTTTCATCCAAAAAATACGTGGTTAGACTTTTTTCCTGGAGACATATTTTGATGTGATTAAAACCGTTTGTGAAAATATGGAAAATATGGGTCATATGCGACATTTTTGGCAATATTTCGTTTCAATTAAGTTTTATATTCATTTAAAAGCAAACAAAATGACAACCCTCTGGTTGTGTGGAAATCAGAAAGCCAGGATCGTTTTTAATGAGTAACAGCACAAAAATCTGGGTGGGTCTGGACGTTGGATCGACAACGGCCAAGGCGGTGGTGGTGAATGAGGACAATGAAATCGTCTGGAAGGCATACAGGAGACACAATGCGCATCAACAGGAGCTGGTATTGGAGTACCTGAATTCCATTGAGGCGCAGTTTCCAGACAGCACCATCACGGTGTTCACAACCGGTTCCGGTGGTAAAAGCATGACCGAGCGCATTGGCGCGATTCATGTGCAGGAGGTGAACGCCGTCACTGTGGCCACCGAAAGGCTGTATCCCAATGCGGGATCCGTTGTGGAACTGGGTGGGCAGGACGCCAAAATCATCATCTGGAAAAAGGACCGCCACGGGCGCAAGTCCACCATTTCGTACATGAATGACAAATGCGCGGGGGGCACCGGCGCCACTCTCGACAAAATATTTTCCAAGGTTCATCTGAGCCCGGAGGCGATTTCGAAAATATCCGCGAAGGGCAAAAATATCCATCATATTGCGGCCAAGTGCGGCGTGTTCGCCGAGACCGACGTGGTGGGACTGCTCAAAGCCGGGGTGCCGGAGGATGAGATAGTGGTGTCTCTGTGCGCGGCAATTGTCAAACAGAATATTGAGGTGCTGCTGCACGGCAATGTGCTGTCCGATGACGTGCTGCTGCTGGGGGGGCCCCATACGTACTTTAATGCCTTTGTGGATATCTGGCGGGATGAGGTGCCGGACATCTGGAAGCTGCATCACTGGGAACCCAAGCGACGGCCCATTGAAGAACTGATTTTTGTGCCCGACGATGCGCAGTATTTTGCCGCAATGGGGGCGGTGTGGTTTGGGCGCGACGCGTATGCCACGCTGTCCGGGGGTCGACTGCCGGAAACCTACCTGGGCGCGGCCGCGCTTGAAAAGGCCATTGAGGCGCAACGGGGGTCGGTGTCCGCATCCCTTGGGGCGGTGCTCCCGGGGCTGGTGTCGTCGGAGGCGGAACTGGACGCGTTTCGGGCGGAGTACACAGTGCCCGAATTTGTTGCCCCAACGTTCCAAAGGGGCGAGACGGTTCGGGGGTATCTGGGAATAGACGGCGGGTCCACCAGTTCCAAACTGGCGATTGTGGATGAGGACGGTCAGTTGATTTACCGGGACTATGTGCTGTCGAAGGGAAATCCCATTGTGGATGTGGTGGCCATGTTCAGGGAAATCCGAAAGTGGGAGGTGAAAACCGGCGTCACTCTCGAAATTCTGAAAGCCGGGGTCACCGGGTACGCGTCGTCCATTCTGATGAAGGCGTTTTCCCTCGACAGTCAGGTGGTGGAGACGGTGGCGCATCTGAAGTCCGCCCAGAGATACTACGGCGATTTGGACATTATCTGCGATGTGGGCGGACAGGACATCAAGGTGATGTTCATGAAGCACGGGCGGGTGGTGGACATCAAGCTGAACACTCAGTGCAGCGCCGGCAACGGGTATTTTCTGCAGTCGATGGCCAATCAGTTCGATGTGCCCATTGAGCAGTATGCGGACCGGGCGTTTTCAGTGCGCAAGGCGCCGTCGTTCAACTACGGCTGTGCGGTGTTCATGGAACAGGACAAAGTCAATTTTCAGCAGCTGGGATGGACCCGCGATGAGATCATGGCGGGACTGGCGCTGGTGCTGCCGCAGAATATCTGGAATTACGTGGTTCAGGAAACCAATCTGTCCAGACTGGGCAAGCGCTTTTTGCTGCAGGGGGGCACACAGAAAAACCTGGCTGCGGTGAAAGCCCAGGTGGATTTTATTAAAGGACGGGTGGCGGGCGCGTGGGTGGGCGTGCATCAGCATGCGGATATTGCGGGCGCCATTGGCGCGGCGTTTGAGGCACAGGCGCAGACCGAAGGATTGGAAAGCACGTTCATCGGTCTTAAAAAAGCGGTGCAGCTCACCTTTGTGTCACGCAATGACGAGAGCACGAGGTGCCGGTTCTGTTCCAACAAATGTACCCGAACGTTCATTGATATCAGTGTGCCTGGGGGGGAGAAAATCCGGCATATCTCCGGATACGCCTGCGACAAAGGGGCCACGGAAAGCGTGGCGGACATGAAGGCGGCCGAGCGACAGAAGGAAGAAACCCTTAAAGGGAGTCCCAATCTGGTGGCGCTGGCTGAAGAACTGGTGTTTGCGCCGTATGAGGCGCCGCTGCACCAGCCGCAACTGTGCAGTGACGACGTTTTGGCTGCTCGAAGCACGATGGTGGTGGGCATCCCGCGGCTGCTCAATATGTTTTTCTATTCTCCGTTCTTTTACGCCTATTTTAAAGCCCTGGGCGTGGGGAAGGTGATTTACAGTGATGTGACGTCAAAGCAGCTGTGGGCCAACGGCAACAAGTGGGGGTCCATTGACCCGTGTTTCCCGGCCAAGGCGGCGCCGGCCCATGTGTTTAATCTGATGCAGAAAAAAGAGGTGACCCACATCTGCTTTCCGATGATCACGCATCTGGAATCCATTGTGACCAACACGCTGGGCAACAATGCCTGCGTGATTCAGATGGGGACGCCAGAGGTGGTGGATGCGGCGTTTACCAAGGGGCGGGATCATTTTGCCGATGCGGGGGTCGAATACTGGAAGCCGCTGGTTCGCATGGACAGACGGGCGGAAGCGATTGGCAATCTGCACACGTATTTTTCGACGCGACTTCATGTGAGTGAAGAGGAAAATCAGTACGCGGTGGAATGCGGCTACGCTGCGATGGAACAGTATCTCAGCGCCCTGAGGGAAACGGGGGCGAAGGTGATTAACCGTCTGGTGGATGAGGATCGTATTGGAATTCTTTTTATTGGGCATCCGTACCATCACGACAGCGGGTTGAATCACGGCATCCTGGAAGAATTTGCCAAGGCGGGCTTTCCAGTGCTGTGCATTGAATCCTTGCCGGTGAGCGAGCAGTTTCTGTCGCCTTTGTTTGGCGCGGCATCGCGGGACGTGGTCCCCACCGATATTACCGATGTGTGGAAACGCAATTTCAACCGGAATACCAACATTAAAATCTGGGCGGCGCGGGTGGCGGCCAGACATCCCAATCTGGCGGTGGTGGATATGAGCAGTTTTAAATGCGGCCATGATGCGCCCACGTACTCGTATGTGGATCGCATTCTGGATGCCTCTGAAACCCCTCATTTTCTGTTTCACGACATGGACCAGAACAAACCGTCATCAACCATTAAAATCAGGATTCAATCCATTGAATATTTCCTTGAAGAGGAACATCGGCGATTGCGGGAACGGATAAATGCGGAATCCGCCAAAGCCGGAGCCATGTGAAAAGTCATGACAGAACAAAAGCAATCAGTGAAAGTCAAGCCGCCTAAATTTGTTCCCAGGGAACAGTGGGACGGTTATGAGATGAAGCCTTGGCTCAAACAGGACCAAAAAAAGGTGACGGTGATGTTCAACTTTCTTGAACGTCGCAAATCGTATTATCTGGCCGCCTATTTTCATCGCAAAAAAATTAATTTCATCGACATGGGTGACCACGTCAAGGAAGACGTGACCTACGGGAAGCTGTACGGCAACCGCATGGAATGCAACCCCATGTACTTTACCTCCGGCAGCATGATTCGAAATCTGCTGAAAATCGAGAAGGAAACCGGACTTTCAAAGGCGGAAATTTCGAAGCGCTACATCTTTTTGTGCGGCGGTGGTCAGTGCGGCCCATGTCGTTACGGCATGTATCCCCAGGAGTATCTGAAGGTGGCCAACGAGGCCGGGTTTGAGGATTTCCGCGTACTGATTTTTTCGTCGGATCTGGGCAAGGTGCCCGATTCGGAGAATCACGCGTTCAAATTTGATTTGCCGTTTCGAATCAATCTGGGAATTGCGATGATTCTGGCGGATTTGATGCACGCGGCGGAATGCGCGCTGCGGGCGTATGCCGTCGACAGGAAAGAGGCGGAAGAGGCCCTCGACAAGGCGGATAAAATGATCCGCAAGGCGTTCGAAAGTCGCTTTTATTTGTGGGCGCTGCCCCGGGTGCTGAAAAAAATCGGCCGGATGTTCGCCGCGATTCCAAGGCGCGATGAGCAGTTGCCGCTGATTTATGTGACCGGCGAATTCTTTGCCAATCTGGCGCACAATGACGGCAACTATCATTTGCGTCGCTTTATCACTGACGAAGGGTGCGAGGTGATCCCGGGCAGCTTTACTCAACGGGCTCTGTACGACAACTGGCGCCGAACGGTGGAGGCCCATCGCGGCATAAAGTATGCGAGTGACCCTGAGGAGATTAAGTTCTGGCAGAAGTCGCTGAAGAAACAGCGTTCCAGTACAAAGGTGATTACCTGGTTTTACAACAAGTACTGTGAGGCGTTGCAGCCGGCGTCGTTTCGGGCCCGGACAGAGCTGATGGACCTGGCGGAGCTGGCGGAACTGGCGCGAAAACATTATCATCCCGAGATTTTTGGTGGGGAGGGCAATCTGGAAATTGGCGAGGCCATCCATCTGGCGCAGGAGGACGCGGTCGACGGGTTCATTTCGAGCAAGCCGTTTGGGTGCATGCCATCGTCAGGGGTGTCTGATGGTGTGCAGGCAAAGGTGCTGGCCATGTTTCCGGAGCTGAACTTTCTATCCATTGAAACCAGCGGTGACAATGATGTGAGTATTCTCAGCCGGGTGTCGATGCTGCTGCTGAAGGCCAAGCAGCGCCATGCACAGAAACGGGAAAACGCCGCTCAGCCGATGGAGGCCGAGGTGGGAGCCGTGCCTGCTGCGGCGCCGGTGGCGGACGGTAAGCAGGGAGAGCAGTATGCATAACCGTGCGGCTTTTTTCAGATGATACGCCGCGATTTGGGGGAATGTGTGACCAGTTCAACTGCATTTAAAATTGTGCCACTTGGGGTGGGCGATGCCTTTTCTGAATTGTATTATTCATCGGGATTCTGGCTGGAATATGACGGGTGCCGGGTGCTTGTTGACTGTGCCCATCCCATCCGCAAGAGCATGCGGGAAGCCTCGATACAAAGCGGCTGCGACATCAATGTGAGCAGTCTGGATGCCGTGATTCTAACGCATTTGCACGCGGACCATGCCAGCGGATTGGAGGGGCTGGGGTTTTATGCCTACTATGTCGCACGGAAATCGGTGACGTTGCTTGCCCATGAAGATGTGATGCGCGATATTTGGCCAAGGCATCTTGAAGCGGTGATGGCGCCTGTCTGTGACCCGCCGGAGGAACAGCGACAATTTGATGATTTCTTTAAATCGCAGGTGATGGCCGAAGATGTGAAAAACAGTTTTGGTCCGTTCTTAATAGAATGTCGGCGCACATTGCACCATGTCCCCACTTTTGCGCTGCGCATTACCGCGGGAGAGCGCGTTTTTGGCTACAGCGCGGACACCTCTTTTGACGAATCGCTGATTGACTGGCTGTCGCAGGCGGATGTGTTTGCGCACGAAACCAATGGTGGTTCTCATACACCATACGAAAAACTGGCCGCACTGCCAGAGGCCGTTCGTGCCAAAATGCGGCTGATTCATTATCCGGATAATTTTAACAAGGCGGAATCAGTGATTACGCCCCTTGAGCAGGGGGAGTTAATCGTGTTGTAAACCCTGTTTTGTCTTGCTGTATTTTTATACTGAGTTCAAAAAAATGGTCTGGACCGCACTCAGGGGACAGGTTTTTTGTTAAATTCATTTACAAACTCTCTTCGTTTAATTACTTCATTTAATAATGTCAGGCGACTAATAATGTCAGGCGACACCGGGCAGGGGCGTTGGCAGTGCCCGTGTTACTGATGGTAACTCAGATGTGGGCCCATTGTGCCGGTTGGCTGGTAAAAGCCGGTGGTTGCGGGCCCTGAAAGGGTTTTAAGAGGTTGTTTTCAGGTAAACTATCGGCTGGCAGTTTTTATTTTTTATTGAGCCAATATTGTTTTAGGGGATCACAGTATGTAGTGTGAGCCGCGGCCTCTCAGACGAGAGGCGGCACATTTGGTGCGTATCGAGATACAATCTGTCGATATAGATGTTGAATTTAGGGACCAATTTGGGTAAAAAACGTAAAAAAAATTTCATCGGTAAATTTTATCCATTAACACAAAAAGGGAATCGGACAGTAAAATGAAGACACTCTCAAAAGTAATCATCGCGTTTATGGGCAGTGGTCTGCTTGCTGGTTGCGGCGGATATTTCAGTGAGCAAAAGGCTACTAACGGGGATGCGCCCCAAATTTCAAGCTGTGAAATGAAAGCCACACTTGATGACTTCGAAGACAGCAACAACAAGTCGTCTGAGGAGGAAGGTCGCGGCGGCTGGATTTATACTTTTAAAGATGGTCTGGGCACAGAGGTCGAGTTTCCTCAGGGCGATTTTCGCGTGTATCCCGGCGGCGTAGGCGACAGCAAGTACTGTGCGCGTTTCCGTGGCACTACTGCCAAATCCGGTGGTGACATCTATGCCGGTTGGGGATTCAATCTTTCTCCTGCTGAAGGCGCGTCCTGGGATGCCTCCAAGTACAGTGGCATTTCCTTCCTGGCCAAACGTGGCAACCCGGAGGCGGTTGGTGTTTTTCGTGTCAACGTTGCTGACGTGAATACGGATCCGGCCGGTAAAATCTGCACTGATTGCTTCAACCATTTTGGTGCACCGGTAAAACTGACAGACCAGTGGGTACGCTATGTGGTTTATTTTGACGAGATGGAACAGCGTGCCGGCTGGGGTGCGCCGCGTCCTGATCACATCGACAAAAGCTCTCTGATTTCGGTTCAATTTCAGACCACTATCCCCAATATCAAGTTTGACGTATTGGTGGATGACATCCGTTTTATTGGCGCCTGCAACGAAAGTTACCTGCAGCCCCGCGAAGAGAAAACCGCTGCTCCTGAGCCTGCGCCAGAGCCCGCACCCGCTGCTGCACCTGCTTCGGATGCCCCTGCTGACGATGCTGCCGGCGATGATGCGGATGCCTCTGAGGAAACTGCAGACGACGCATCGGACTCGACTGAAGGTTGAACCGAGGTTCAGAAATCAACGTTCTTGATTTCCACTTTCCAATATAGAGGTAAGATATGATAAAAAAATTGATGATGAGTATGTTGGTGTCGTGTATGTTCGCGTCACCAATGGTAATGGCCCAGGATGATTTCGATGCGAATTTTGTGGCGCCTCGTTCCAAAGTTGCACCGGGCCTTGGCCAGGATCCCAGTGAATTAGCGGTAAAGACCTATGGTGTGAATCCCATTTCACTTGAGGGTTCCGGTGGTGATGCTGATGAGCGGAACAACTTCTATTACACGGGCTATTTTCGTGCGCCATTCAACTTTGGTATTGGCAGCAATAAAACCCTGGAAGGTGAAGGTCTCTCGGATACCGCACTCCATGCGCTGCCGGTAATGCCTGACTCCACTTATGTGGATTGGCGTTACACAAATACCCATGGCGGCCCCTGGGCTGAAATCAAGTTTACCTACGGCAATCGCAAGGTTTCCGGCAACGTGGCCCTGGCCACATACAATCTGACCAACGGCAGTTACAAAAAGCTCGGCGCTCAGCTGGGTATTTCCGAAGCGTTTGTCAGCATGAACTTTCCGGGACTTTTCGCGGATCGCGGTGGTCTGGTGGTTAACATTGGTGCCTTTACCGCGCGTTACGGTTCTGCCGGTCGGTACGATGCCGGTTCCTACGACACGTACCTGTTTGGTGCGACAAAAGTAACCGGTGAGCATTCCCGTGTTTACTTTGACATCGCTCCCAAACTGACCCTTCATGTGGAGCAGGGTTTCGGCGGTAAGACCGAAGTGGATGCGTTCAGGCAGTTCGAGCTGGTTGACCTTGATGGTCAAACGGTCACCAACCCCTCCAATCACGAACAGACTGTTCCCAATCCCCTGGGCAGTGAGCAGTGGGTTCCCTATGGCGGCAGTGACTGGGAGTTGGGCGATACCTTCCTGCACCACGAGCACATCGGTGTGTCTTACGACGACAAACTGTTCATCGGCGCGCACTTCATGCACGAATTCAGCATGGACAAAGACAACTTCAACGTGGATTATGGCAGTGACCGGGATGCGCACATCATGAACATGGGTATTGATGTTCGTTTAAGAGACTTCTTTTTTGGCAACGGCTATTTTGGCTACGCCCACACAGACCTGAAAAATCCACTGCGTCTGGGCGGCGCCATCGAAGCGCTGCACTCCATTGCGGGCTGGTCCTGGAATGCCAACTATTTCAAACCGACCTCCATTGATCCTTACGGCGGCGGTTCTTCAATGACCGCAACCGATCAGGGCGACAACAGAGGCACGATCGATACATTTGTATGGGAGTACGAGTTCAGTCTTGCCAAATTCCTGTGGCATCCCAAACAGTTCTGGGGACAGGACAGAGACGTCGTTCTCAAGGCGTTTGGTCAATTGAATTTTGTTAATTCCGACAGTCCCTTCTTCACCGCGGCCTCAACCAAACTTAAGTACGGTTTTGACGCCCAGTGGACGCCCCTGTCCTGGTTCGGTGTTGGCGGCCGTATTGACTTCGTGAATCCCGACATGGATGACAACTCTCTCAGCTTCCAGCAATACACCGGTCGTCTGATTTTCAAGAGCAAGTTTGTGACTCACGAGACAGTCAATGTTTCCTATTCCTATTACAACATGGGCGAAAATGTGATGTCCGGGTATCCGTGGAACGTGGATGGCCCCAATGGCGCAATGAAGTGTGACAGCCAGGTAATCAGCCTCGGCGCGTCCATGTGGTGGTAGACCTCTTTTCTTCCTTTCGTCTTTCTTCTCATTAAAAATTTTTTGACGGAATCCGCAGGACGCGGTTGTTGATTGTTGCCCGTCGTTGGACATGTTATGAATTGCGTCATGAGAATTGCAATTTTGATTCTGTTGTTTTTGGGACTGTTTGTTTCACTGCCAGGGTGTCGCCGGGAACCCCCATATTGTCATGATGGTTATTGCGGTTGTGGCGACCGGGTGGATTGTCCCATGGATTGCGGAGATCGGGACGGTTGTTTTATGGACTGCGGTTCGGTGAACTACTGTGAATCCCACTGTGACGATGCCTGTGAGATTCTGTGCACGGATGCCACAACCTGCCGGCACACCTGTGACGAGGGATGCACCCTGGACTGTCATTCCATCACATCGTGCGAGGCGCGCATTGGCCCTCGCAGCGTGGCGTCCTGCAGTAATTTCAGCAACTGTGATATTCAGTGCACCGGCAGCTGCAAGGTCAACTGTTTTGGATGCAACATTCAGTGTCTTGGCGGGGGTGGGCCGGTGGCGTGCCCCGGCGGCGATGCATTTGTTTGCGGGGATGGCGACTGCGCGTGGTAACGGCGACGGCCCGGAGCGATGGCGAGAGCGTTGGCGATGGTGCGCAATGACGAACCGCCTGAGCTGTGAAACGACAAAGCGTCTGTTGTGGGCGCGATTGTGTCCTGTTTTCACGCGGTCTGTGTCACCAGTCGGATTTGTTTCCATTTGCCGCTTTTCACACGGTACACCATGAGGATGGCCTGAACGCACATCATGATGGCCATGCCCAGCCAGTTGCCAAAGGCCCCCATGTGCATGGGAATCGTCAGCGCATACACCAGTGGAATACCCACCAGCCAGTGCATGATGCCCACGTTGTACAGCGGCCACACAGTGTCGCCCGCGCCGCGAAGCGCACCGTAACTCACCATGTTCACACCATCGAAAATGGCAAACAGCGATGCCACCGCAATCAGCTGCAAAGCGATTTTCTGAACCTCCGCCACCGGCGTGAACAGGGGAATAATCAGGTTGCGTCCAAAGATGCACACCGCTGCCACCAACAGACTGCCGGCGCACACAAGCAGCAGAGAGCGGCCCACCGCCAATGCGGCAAGGTCGGTTCTGTTTTCCCCCTGATGCCTGCCCACCTGTGTGGTGGTGGCGATGGACACGCCCCAGGCGCTCATGAATGTGATGCTCATGATGCGCATGGCAATCTGACTGGCAGCCAGCTCGGTATTGCCCGCCCATCCCGCGAACGTGGTAAATGCCAAAAAGGCACCCACTTCAAGAAACATTTGCGCCCCCATGGGCAGGCCCAGTCGAATCATTTTACGCTGCAGGGCCCATTCGAGGGATGGCGCCTTTGTGGCGGTGCGATATTTTCGGGCAATCGTTTTGTTGCGCTGCAGCAGCAGTGCCAGCAGGCCAAACATAAACAGATTGCACAGGGCAGTGGCCAGACCGGCGCCTTTGAGTCCCATTGCCGGTAATGGTCCGATGCCAAAAATCAGTCCGTAGTCGAAAACAATGTTCATGACATTGGCCCACAGCGTCACAATCATTGGGATGCGGGTTTTGCCAATGCCCTCGTAAAAGCTGTTGTACACCCAGTAGCCAAATACGCCCAAAATGCCAAAGCTGCGGTAAAACAAATAGTCGTACGCCATGTCGCACAGGGCGGCATTGAGCCCCAGCATGTGAAAAACAGGCTTTGACATCAGCAGGGCGGCCCAGGTGATGCCGCCCATTGCAATAGACACAAAGAGGCCGTTTCTGACCACCTGCCAGCAGCGGCCAAAGTTGCCGGCGCCGTCATTCTGTGAGACCAGGGTGTTTACACTGGTAATGGTGCCGAGGCCAAAGACGTAAAGCGTAAACAGGTACACCACGGCAAAGCCGGCTGCAGCCTGTTCATCGGCACCCAGGTGTCCCACCATGGCGGTATCCACCAGGCCCATGAAGGTGAATGACAGTTTCGAGATGACCACCGGAAACGCCAGACGCAGTAACTCCTTCCATTTATCCCATCGTAACATTTCACACCGTCCAGTCGCTGCAGCCCCTGGCAAAACGGGCGTGCAGGCAAAAAAAAACCCCGCTGCCGAAATCCGGAAGCGGGGTTTGAGTGACTTATGCAAACAGGTCTAGCTCATACACCGCCCCCTGGTCCGGACGCAAATGGTCCAGAACATGGTCCCAAAAAGGGAATGAAGGATGTTGTATGAACGATTAATCATTTTGAAAATCAGCCTTTCGCGCTGCTGTTGCTGTGTACTGTGTACCCATATCCTGAAGGCGAAATCAATTAATTTTTTAATCCGATGGCCGGGGATTCAATCAAAAATACTTAAATCACATGGCGTTGGGGAATAAAATTTTTCTTTTGGCGATTGCCCTGAAACTGAAACCGTTCTTGATTTTCAGGGGTGATTATTGTTTAATTTCGATCTTTTTTTCAAGTGGAAGCCAATGGGGGTTGGGGGGCGGTTGACACTGGCAATGACGGCGGTTTCCATGAGACGCGGGGAATTAATCCCACATGAGGAGGAGTGCGTATGGCAATGAAAGGTGCGAGAATTGTAGTTGAATGCCTGAAGAAGGAGAAAGTGGATACCCTCTTCTGTTATCCAGGCGGCGTTGTCATTCCAATATTTGATGAGCTGTTCCAGCATGGGGATGGCATTCGCATGGTGCAGCCCAGACACGAGCAGGGCGGGACCCACGCGGCGGATGGATACGCCCGGGTGACCGGACGACCGGGCGTTGTGCTGGTAACGTCGGGGCCAGGGGCGACCAATACGGTCACCGGCATCGCCACGGCGTACATTGATTCAATCCCCATGGTGGTCATTACCGGACAGGTGCCCACTCAGTATGTGGGGACGGATGCGTTTCAGGAGGCCGACATTACCGGGATTTCTCTGCCCATCACCAAGGAAAACATTCTGGTCACGGACATTGAGGATTTGGCGCCCAGTCTGAAACGGGCATTTCATATTGCGGTGTCGGGACGGCCGGGGCCGGTACTGGTGGATATTCCCAAGGACGTGCTGCTGGCCAGCACCGCGTTTGAATATCCCGAAGAGTTTAGTCTGGAGAGTTACAGACCGGTCTCCAAGGGGCATCCCAGGCAGGTGGCCAAGGCCCTTGAGATGATGAGTCAGGCGGAGCGGCCACTCATTCTGGCGGGGGGCGGAATTCAGATTTCCGGTTCCACCGAGCTCGCCAATACGTTCATCGACAAGACCGGCATTCCCTTTGTGCACACCCTGATGGGGCACGGCATCAATCCCAGAAACAGGGATTTGCCATCCGGAAACATTGGCATGCACGGCACGGTGTACGGCAATTGGGCGGTACAGAACTGCGATTTGCTGATTGCGCTGGGCACCCGGTTCAGCGACCGCATCCTGGGGGATACTGTCAGTTTTGCACCCAGGGCAAAGATTATTCATGTGGATGTGGACCCGGCAGAGATTGGAAAGAACGTCGAGGTGGATGTGCCGATTGTGGGCGATTTGCGACACGTGCTCGAAAAGTGGATTGAAGCCGACAGGCCCATGCCCGATTTTTCGCCCTGGGTAAAGGCCATCCGGGAAAAGCGGTTGGCGAATCCCTTAACGTACACGCAAAAAGAGGACATTGTACCTCAGTATGTGATGGAAAAGGCGAGGGAGGCGTTTCCTGAAAATCTCATTGTCGTGACCGATGTGGGCCAGAATCAGATGTGGGCGCATCAGTATTTTGACACCAACCGGCCGCGCAGTTTTGTCAGTTCCGGTGGCCTTGGCACCATGGGGTTTGGCGTGCCGGCGGGCATTGGGGCCAAGCTGGGATGCCCGGAAAGGGAGGTGCTCGTCATTGCCGGTGATGGCGGATTTCAGATGACCATGCAGGAACTGATTACCATTCGCCGCGAAAAGCTGCCGGTTAAAATAATGGTGCTCGACAACGGGTACCTGGGCATGGTGCGTCAGTGGCAGGATTTGTTTCACGACAAGCGGTATTCCGGTGTGCTGCTGGACAACAATCCCAATTTTGCCGAACTGGCCAGGGTGCTGGGCATCCGGGGACGCCAGGTCACCAGGGTGGATGAGGTGGCTGAGGCCATGACGGAGCTGGCACAGTCCAAAGAGGCGATGCTGCTGCATGTGATTGTCAAAGAGGAAGAAAATGTGTTTCCCATGGTGGCGGCGGGCGCGTCGCTCAACGATACCCGGACAAGCTGAGGTGATATGATGGCGAATACCAATTTATCCGAACATACCGTGTCGATTCTGGTTTACAACAAGCCCGGCGTGCTGTCGAAGGTCATGAGTCTCATCACCCGCCGGGGTTTCAACGTGGAAAGCGTCAGCGCGGAAAAAACGTCCGGTGACAAAACGCGAATCATTGTCGCGGTCAAAGCGGACGAACGCAGTCTGGAACAGATTCAGAAGCAACTGTACAAAATTGTGGATGTGGTCAAGGTCACCCCCATCGATCCCAAACACAGGATTGTCCGGGAGCTTGCTTTCATTAAAGTGAAGAATGCCACCGCCATCCCCAACACTTCCAACATGGAGCTCTTTCAGCTGGTGGATGTGTTTGACGGCGAGATTGTCAACGCCACCCCCAGCGGGTTTGTGTTTCAGGTGACCGGCTCCAGAGACAAAATCAATTCCTTCATCAGTCTGATTCCCGAAACGCTGATTGTTGAAATCGCCCGCACCGGTATTGTGGCCATCAACAAGTGGCCCAGCCAGGACAACTGAGGGCATCACACCGTCGCATCATCACCCCATGAACCGTGCACCGTTTGGCTGCCTGCTCCCGTGCACCGTTTGGCTGCCTGCTCACGCCATCGGCAAAGGTGGGTCGGGCAACAGGGAGATGCGGCCATCAATGATATCCCGAACCCGGGTACACAATTGCTCGGCGGTAAACGGCTTGGCCAAAATGGCGTAGTTGTTTTTTCGAATACCGTACGCAGTCATCATTTCATCGCTGTGTCCCGACATGAACAGCACTTTGGGCGCGCCAAAGTCGCGGGTCAGCTGTTCCACCATCTGCACCCCGCTGATTTCGGGCATCACCACATCGGTCAGGAGCAGGTCGATGTCATTTTGTGAAGCGCTGTAAATTTCAACGGCGGCCCTCGCATCCGCAGCCTCCAGCACACGAAACCCCGCCTGTTCCAGCTGTCGTCTGGCCAGCCGCCGCACACCCGGACTGTCTTCCACCAGAAGCACGGTCTCCGTTCCGGTGCGGGTCGACACCCCTGTCGTCATGTCATTCTGTTCCGCCGCGTCGGACGGCCCGGACCGCGGCAGTAAAATGGTAAATCGCGTCCCCTCACTCACCTCTGAATCCACCAGGATGGCCCCTTTGTTCTGCGTCACGATGCCGTACACCGTGGCGAGTCCAAGGCCCGTGCCCTTGCCCACTTCCTTCGAAGTGTAAAACGGTTCAAAAATCAGCTGCAGTTTATCCGCCGGGATGCCGCATCCGGTGTCTTCGATGCGCAGGGCGACATATTCGCCTTTGGGCAGCTGGGCGCGCCGGCGCAGGGTGTCGTCGTTGTTGCCAACGACCTCGGTTTGAATGGTAATCGTGCCGCCTCTGGGCATGGCATCTTTGGCATTCACCAGCAGATTGGCAATAATCTGGTCCAGCTGAGTCACGTCCATCACCACCGCGGCGGGCCCGTCACAGGGAAAAAACTGTATGCGGATGTGTTCACCAATCATTCTGGCAAACATCTGACTGGAGGTCATCAGCCGTTCATTGGCATCGATTCGAACCGGGTCAATGATCTGCTTGCGGCTGAATGCCAGCAGCTGACTCGTGAGATTCCCGGCGCGGGTACCCGCTTCCAGAATCTGTTTCACGTCGTCCTGCACATCCGGCTGGGTTTCGAACTCTCCCAGCAGGGCGGCGGCATACCCGTTGATGACCAGCAGCAGATTGTTAAAATCGTGGGCAATGCCCCCCGCCAGACGACCAATGGCTTCCATCTTCTGTGCCTGGTGGAGCTGCTCCTGCAAGGTGCGGTTCTGTGTTTCGGCCCGGCGGCGCTCGTTTATTTCCTGCTGCAGCTTTTCGTTGGCGGACTGGAGCTGCCCCGTGCGCTGGTGGACCAGCTCCGCCAGCTGCTCCCGATGCCTGGAGATCTCATCGGCCACTTCCCTTTGAGTGGTAATATCCCGGGCGATGAGCACAAATCCCCGCAGATTTCGGTCGTCGTCGTACAGCCTGGATGAGGCCAGCGACACCGGAACGGATTTCCCGTTGGCCATGCGGTACTCCGCTTCCTGACCATTGGCGCTCAATCCCAGGGGCTCTGCCGCAGCTGGTGCCAGCAGCCCCAGAGGCATGTCGGCATCATGGCTAAACAGAATGGAAACCGGTTGGCCTTGCAGCGCGCCCTCGGGGTAGTCCAGCATGCGGCTGGTGGCGTGATTGGCGGTAATAATGGTCCCGTCGAGTCCCACCAGCACCAGTGAATCGGTCATGGTGGCAATAATGCCCTCGGCGGCTTTGGACGGCGTAAGCGTGAACAGCTCAAACTTCCAAATGGCCACCGCCACAACCATGTTGGCAAAAATAAGCGACGGAACGCTCACTGGCGGCACTTTCATGTGGGCAAAATTGAGCAGCAGTTCAAGCAGCAGCGCCAGAAGGGGTACAAGCCCCGCCAGCAGCATCAGCCGACTCTGCCTTTTCCTGCGGGCATCGGCCACCTTGCGGTGAAACTGGATGTAAAGCGCCAGGCAAATGGTGGGTAATAACAGAAGCCAAAGGTACGATATCTGGCTGACTGCCGTATTGGCCACACTGTAGGACCACCCCCATGGCTGGAGGACCGGCGGACCGGTGACCGCGTGAAACAGCACGTCCAACAAAACAAATACCGCTGCGGGACCATACAGGAGCGCATACAGCCAGGGGCGCTTCAGCCACTGTGTTTTTTCCGTGAAGACCAGCGCAAAATGAAGCCAGGCGGCAATGTGCACTGGCCACAGCACATCGAGATGCCAAAAGAACAGGGCGGCGTCATAGGTTGGCGAAATGCGATATCCAAATTCAATCAGCGAATAATATGCCACCGACATGAGTACGACAAAATAGAGGCGGTTCAGGATGTGGCGGGGATTGCGCAGCAGCAGAAACGCGCCGAGAATAACGGCGAAAATCATGGATAAAAGAGATGTGACCGCGTAAATGCTCATTAGATTCCCGGGAATTGTACCTCTGTCATCGCCAATGGCTGCTCCCCTAACTGTAATCGTCGCCAACGGGGTCGTTGTTAAGGCGAAAAGTTCTTTTATTCCGGAATATTGCGTTGTGTCGCCCCGGACTTCCCAAACGCCTTTCATTGCATGTTTCTGATTGATGGCTAAATCAATCACAGTAAGAATCGCAACACTCCGACAACACAAAGGAAAACAGGAAACCATGAAACTGACCGCATCTGTTGACATTCACGCATCAGCCGAACGCATCTGGCACGTGATATCGAACATTGAGCAGGCCGGCGAGGTAATAGAGGGTATTCAATCCATCGAGATTTTAAAAAAAGCAGACTCGGAAGATGGATTCACCGGACTGAAATGGCGCGAAACCCGAACCATGTTCGGAAAAACAGCCACTGAGGTGATGTGGATAACCGAGGCAAAGGCTAACGGGTTCTACCGCACTCAGGCGGAGAGTCACGGGGCCATTTACAAAACCCTGGTAAAGATTGACGACACCGGGAGTGATGACACCCACAGATTGTCGTATGAATTTGACGGCATTCCCGTGACCGTTGGGGCTAAAATAGCGCAGTTTCTGCTGGCCCCCCTGTTTGTTGGCGGAACCCGAAAAGCGCTGCAGAAGGACCTGAACGACATCAAACGGGCCGTTGAATCACAACCCGCATGAACACGGCGGTGGGCTGGGCGCACCATCTGCATGAATACCCTTTTCGTTTCAGTCTACAGCAGGCTAAGCTGAGCGGTTCGCTTTTGGGGTTTGGGCATTTCGGGGGTGAGCCGGGTAATGGCCTCATCGGGTAGCCGCAAGATGAACGACGACG
>JAFGWT010000348.1 GCA_016937015.1 Deltaproteobacteria bacterium
CCGGAACTCACAAATATGACCCGAGACTACGATGAATATTGACGGATACGCTCAGAATGGCCCGCTTAAGCGATCACGCATGTAGTCCCCTATAGGAAATACTGGTCGTTTTTTATAGTTCCTGCATTACTGATAACTATTACAATTTTTGTAGTAAATTTTTTCGATGGTGCTAATCATTCTGGTTGCAAGATACTTAGCGTTTGTTGCATCGCTAATCACTGTAACGTGGCCACCTCTCACTGGTATCACATGGAGAACACCCCTGATAAGTTCGCGCCACCCTTCAAATTCATCTATAATATAGGCGTAATTTTCACCATAAAGTAACTCGTCTTTGGGTACTCTAAAAAGAAATGCATCCCCTCGATACGGAACGGGGTTATACTTCGCAACCGCTTTATCTGTTGCAGCAGTCACTGCCGCGAAATGCTTTTCCACAGGTGGTTGCATGAAACGACGCATCATCATTCCCCGAAAATATTCTCCTGGGTCGTGAATGAGACGCTTCAGCTGAACACGACGGAAGTCCAGCTTACTTCTAAAAGGTAAAGTTGGACTTTGTGCATCCAGCAATCCCAACCAGGCTATAGTTTCACCCACCGCTGTCAGGCGTTGTGCCATTTCAAAAGCGATGGCACCGCCAAAAGAGTAGCCAGCAATATAGTACGGACCCCGTGGTTGATTGTGACGAATGGCAGCTATGTGATCTTCGGCGATTTCTTCAATGGTTTCAAATGGCTTATGCCCAGCGACACCCCGGGTTTCGAGACCGAAAAACGGGATGTCGGCTGAGGCAAACTGTGTGGCCAGAGTGTGCAGTTCCATCACATGCCCCCCGTGACCGGCAACACAGTACACCGGTGTTCGAGATCCTTTGGGGGATAAAGCGACCAAAGGTGTCCAATCCTTGGCTTTGTGTTCATTTGGGGATTTGCCGGGTTCCACATCCACGATGAAATCGACGATTTCCTCTGAAAACTGCCGTATTGTCGGCTTTCTGATGATGTCAGATAGAATGAAATGACTGCCGCATCTTATGTTGATTCTGTCCAGCATGCTAATGCCAATCAGCGAGTGGCCACCAAGATCGAAAAAATTATCATCAATGGTCAGTTCGTTCACCCCGAGAACTTCCTGCCAAAGGGTCAACAAATACTGCTGATCTGAGGTGATATGCGTTCCCTGACCGCCAGAACGGCTTTTCACATCCCGCTGTAAACCGTCTGTGGTACTGGGAGAAATGCCAAATCCACGCCTGACTACTTCATTGGAAAATTGACGAATGGTTGGTTTATGAATCATGTCAGAAAGGACAAATTCGGCACAAAACTTCGAGTTGATTTTGTCGAGCATTGTCATACCGATCAATGAATGGCCGCCGACATCGAAAAAATTATCATCAATGGTCAAATTGTCGATACCCAAAACATCTATCCAGAGGCTGAGCAAGTAAGACTCTTCTGCAGTAAGGGTATTCGTGCTTTTCCGGAATTCTGTATCTTCATCCTGGTTCACCGCATCAGTAAATTGGAAATCCTGATAGTGTACCGATACAGGATCGAGCCAAAACCGTTTACGTTCAAAACTGTATGTAGGAAGGGGAATCCTCCTACGTATTTCGTTTTCGTAAAACCGCCCGCTGTCTGCAGCGACTCCATTGCACCACAAATCGCCGACAGCTGAGAGGAATGTTGTCCATTCAACATTGTCTGCATGAGTATCACCCAAGGTTGGGATTACGCGTTTGCTCTGACTTGCCTCCATGCGCTGACGTGTGAGTATGGTTAAGACATTTCGAGGTCCCACTTCCAAAAAAACGTGATCCGGCTTTTGTGCCAGTTGAGCAATCGCTTCAGAAAACCGCACAGGCATGATCAGATGTGTGGCCCAATATTCTGCGGAAACGGCTTCTTGTTCAGTAATCCAGTCGCCTGAACACGTCGAAATAAAAGGAAGCCCGGGCGAGTGTCTTTTTATTTTGTTTACGGCTGCCGCAAATGTCTCGACGATAGGGGCCATCATTTCAGAATGAAATGCATGAGAGGTATGAAGTTTTGTCGATTTGATACCATCAATTTCGAGCGCATTTGCAAAATCCTCAACAAGCTCATCAGGACCGGCGACAACACACAATCCCGGGCTATTGGATGCGGCCAATTGGATTCCGACTGGGAGACGGGCTTCAATATCCTTTGCAGCTGATCGCACAGACAGCATGGAACCCCGTGGCAGGCCGCCCATCAATCGTCCGCGCAGTGCTACAATGGCACAGGCGTCCGCCAATGTAAAAACCCCGGAGAGGGTAGCGCAGACAAATTCGCCGATACTGTGTCCAACCATGACCGCTGGGGTTACTCCATAGTAAATCCAGAGCTGCGCCAGCGAATACTCCAAAGAGAATATGGCGGGTTGCGTGTAGGTAGTATTCTTCAGCAACTCAGATGCGTTGTCTTCATTTCCCGCGTCAGGGAAAATGATCCGTTTCAGATTTTTTTTCATATGTGGCTTGAATGCGGCGAAACATTCATTCATTGCTTTCCGAAAAACTGCTTCCTGCTGATAAAGGCTTTTGCCCATGTTTACGTACTGCACCCCCTGTCCAGGAAACATAAACACGACCTTTGAGTTCTTTAGGGGTATCGACCGCGAACCACCTCTCGTTTTAGACAGGTTCTCTGCCGCCATTGGCGCAGAGTCACAAACAACAAAATCTCTAAAATCATGATGGGCACGTCCGAGGTCGAGGGTGTATGCGGCATCCGCCAGATTGACCTCTGTATTATTCTTAAAAAATGCCGACATGGTCTCGCAGTTGCGTTTGAGTGCATCGCTGCTCTTGCCGGAAATGCGAAGCAGTTGCACAGGTCGCGAGGGTCCAGTTGCTTTTGGAATTGGCCCTTCTTCGAGAATGGCATGTACATTGGTTCCCCCAAACCCAAATGCGCTGACTGACGCAATACGCGTGTTCTTGCTGCGCGGCCATTTCACCAAGTCTTTTGCAACAACGAAAGGTGTATTTTCGAAATCGATTTTAGGATTGGGCTTATTAAAGTGCATGATTGGCGGAATCTTCTCGTGGTGCAGTGACAATGCCACTTTTATGAAGCCAGCAATTCCGGATGCGATAGTGGGATGCCCAATGTTTCCCTTAATGGAACTGATATGGCAATAGCCTGTTTTCGATGTCTTCTCGCGAAACGCTTTAGTAAGCGCCTCGATTTCGATAGGGTCTCCAAGTGGTGTACCAGTGCCATGGGCTTCATGGTAGCCAATCTCTTCAGGATGCACATCTGCCTGTTCCTGAGCTCGCCTGATGACGCTACACTGGCCTTCAACACTGGGAGCAAAGAAGCTCACTTTGCGTGAACCATCGTTATTCTTAGCGCAACCGCGCACCATGGCATAAATGGTGTCACCGTCTGCGATGGCATTTTCGAGTCGGCGAAGCACGACGACTCCAGCACCATCGCAAAACATTGTGCCAGTGGCTTCAGCATCGAAGGGACGGCAGTGTCCGTCTTTGGTAAAGGTGCCGCCTTCCCGATATATTTGGCCACTTTTCTGTGGAACAAAAATATCTACACCTCCGGCGAGGGCCATGTCACATTCTCCCAGGTTGAGGGATTTAAACGCAAGATCTACAGCTAGAAGGGACGTGGAACACTGCATGCTGGAACTGACGGCTGGGCCATGCAGGTCGAGATGATATGCAACACGGCTAGCAGCATAATCCTTTTCGTTACCGAGCCCAATTATGACTGTTCCTAAATTATCAACCAGATTTTGGTGGCACATTACATTTCGGAAATAGTATTGGTTGTCGCCCACACCGGCGAACATACCAATGTCACCATCAAACCTTCCGGGGTCATGTCCGGCGTTTTCAAGCGCTGACCAAGCCAGCTCCAGCATAATTCGTTGCTGGGGGTCCATTGTTTTGGCTTCCAGAGGGGATATGCTAAAAAAATTTGCGTCAAACTTGTCCGCATCTTCAACAATTCCGCGTGCGGGAACGTAGGCGGGATGTTTAAGAATGTTTTCGCCGATGCCTTTATCCAGTTCTTCTTTGGAGAACCATGTGATGGATTCCACCTTGTTGCAGATATTATCCCACAGTGTGCTGATATCATTTGCACCAGGAAAGCGTCCAGCCATTCCAACAACGGCGATGGCGTCAAACTGAGCCTTCCTTCCATTTTTGCAACCAAATGGACCGTCGGCAGGAAGATTGCGTACCACTTTTTTCGAACCCATTTTTTTCATCATGGTCTTTTTCACTAGCCCTCAAACAAGTGTAGTCGGAAGCCTTTTTTCGATGGCTTATCGATGTTTCACCACACAAAAAAAAAACAAAATATTCAGTTAGAAGTGAAAAAAAGATACGCCAATCCATGCAGAGAAAAAAGCGAAAACTGAACAATCCGCCTTAAAAAACCGAGTGCAATACGATACCGCAGTGTCTGTGTTGTACGCGTGACAAGCTGTTGTTGAATTCGATGGGTACACCCGTAGAATCGTTTCGCACTTCTGTTTAACGTTACGTGTATCTGTTCAATGGAATTAAACCGCTTGGACTGTGAGACTCAACGGTTACGTTCGTACAACATTTGTTGCGCTGGCGGCCTACAAGTATTTATTTTGATTCATATTGCCGTGATGTTTCCCAAACTTTGCGTCGAAGCATCTACCGGCCCAACTCATTGAGAATATTCAGCAATATCAGTTCGCAATCCTTAAAAAACTATGATTTCTGCTCCGAAGCAAAGACGTTCTCGCTGTGTTCCTCGCGGCTGTTGCCATCTGATTGCGACATACGCTCCCTGTTGTTTTTTTCCTCTATTTGAACTCTGGTTTATTTCAACCTATTCGCTTTTGCCTTTTTTGCGGGATTAATGGCCACGTATCCAAGCACTTTTTCTTTTCCAACGGCTTCGAGTATCTGCTTGAGTGCATCAAAACGGGTGAACCCTAATTCCACACATAGAATAACTTTATCCACCGCGCGGCAAACGGCTATGGCGTCCGGATGAGATAATACTGAGTCCACCGCGATAAATATCTTTCCGTCGTCGAATTTACCTTCGCTTTTTGCCTTTTTAAACTTGTCAAGGATTCTTTTGGTCAACTGAGTAACTGACAACGAATTTGCACTGTCTCCCAGTTGCCGCACGAGGTCAAAATACTCGTAAGGGAGGGCGTCAACGTCCTTATCATCAACAGCATCACTATCCTTTTTCGAAGTCCCCAATCCACCCAATGCTGCGTTCACCACTCTCACAAAATCGCAGGGTTCCCGAACGGCCATCTTGCCCATACCGTGTGCGATTGATAAAACCTCTATATTGTCATTCGCAGGAACAAACGCGACCGTGCTCAACGCCTCATGCTGCGTTATTTTGTACCAGATACGCTGAATTCCCAGAGATGGCATATCATCTGGTGATACATTTCGCTTTTTGAAAATCTGCCTTTCAGGATCATCCAAAAAACGATCCTGGGTCAGCGGCTGGATAGCCAAAACGTCAGTGTCCTTTACCTGTTTCGCCACAGCAGGTTTTCCCATGGAAATATCAGACCGGGGCAAAGATACATCCATGTCTGACGACGGCGCTTGAGCCGGGGGCGTTGACGCTGGAGAATGAAGCATCACCGTTTTTCTCAAATCATCAACCTGAGCCCCCCTGGGTGCGTTCGCGTCCTCTGATGGCCTGTACGGAACAGCGACGGCCTTGTAACGAACGCTGACACTTGATTTGTCTCCCCAACCCTTTTCGTTATCCGACACGTTTGTTACAACATTATCCACATTCACTTCGGATGCGGGCGCCCGATTGGTTCGGACCGGCGGTATGGATGATACTGCCGATTTTAAGGAATGACCGCAGGAAAAACAAAAGTCGGCATCCTTTTGGCTGATAACGCCACAACGCGGGCATATAGTTCTCACAGAATTTTCCTTTTAATCAGTAATGTTTTTCGTAAAATTCGAAAGACCCTTTTATAATAAATAAATTGTTTTTGCCAATTCGTAATTAAAGGCATTCGTTCTATATCACAATTACCATTGCACTGTTCAAAATCAAGCTTGATCGCAATATCAACCCAACCATATGTTTTTGATACCCAAAAAAAATGTATCCGCTCCCAGGTCTCACAGACGGACGAAATTGATTCAAAAAACGATTCTAAAGGTCTGCAAATCATTTTGGGACAACGCCGTTAAGTCTGACGATACGCAAAGCATTCTGTGGATGCACTGCGTGTAACACAACATTCAGGTTCAATTTTGATATTGAAAATACTGGCTGTTCTCCTGGTATTAAGTAGTATGAAGACAGCATTCACAATTCACCTGACAGGAGGAGAAAAGTACACATGGCAGTCCCCGGCGTTTCAGTTATTATACCGGCATACAGTTCAATGAAAACACTTCCGTCGACTCTGGAACATCTGAACCGGCAGTCGTCATTGATACACGAGATCATTGTTGTTGATTCATCTCCAACGGAAATACAGCAGGAACTGACATCGCTTGTAAAGCAGTACCCTATTGTGAAAACGGTTTTTCTCGACAAAAAGACGATACCGGCAATTGGCCGCAATATTGGCGCGTCAAAAGCAGAAGGTTCACTTTTGCTTTTTATTGATTCAGACGCGTATCCCGACGCCGACTGGGTTGAAACGGTCCTGAAAGCGTACAGTGACGGAGCGCGGGTGGGGGGCGGCGGTATCGAACTGCCTGAATTTCAGACCCGAAATCTGCTGGCTATGGCTCAGTTTTTTCTCCAGTTCAATGAATTTATGCCAAATGGAAACAAGCGGCAAAAACCCTTTGTGCCGTCATGTAATCTTTTTTGCGACAAGGAACTGTTTAACGAACTGGGCGGATTTCCGGAAGTACGCGCCAGTGAAGATGTCTTGTTTGGACTCAATGCCAGCCAATCCAACGAACTATGGTTTTTGCCTGATTCGAAGGTTTTCCACATTTTCGGAGATTCGTTTAAACGATTCCGCACCAATCAGTTTCTGCTGGGCAAATATGTCGCGGCCTACAAAAAAGACAGGCTGAAAAACAGCGTGAAACGATTCTTATTCTCGCCCGCAATTCAGCTGCCTGCCTTTGCTGTCGTTCCCGCATACAAATACATGCTTCTCCTCACTCGCATCATCCACGCCGACGCGCGACACATCGTCATGTTCTCTGCGGTGTCTCCTGTGGTATTTCTTGGACTTCTGTTCTGGAGCGCCGGTTTTCTTAACGGCGCCACCGCCAGCGGGGACCCATTGCGGGAAACCTAAAAGCGGAAGACGACAGAACTACTGGCGGCAGGCCTTTTCAAACCCCAGGCTGCACGCTTTGATTCTCAGAGTCTGTGCCTGTGTGGGGTCGCTCATGGTGTCAGGACGTTTACTGAGGATGTTGGATGCATTGTGGCACCCAAAGGCGACGTGGTGCTCGCAGGCCCGCAGATACAATTCCGTGGCCTTTTTAATATTTTTAGAAAGACCGCCCTGCCCTGCTTCGTACATCCTGCCCAGATAGGCACACCCTGTGGCATTGCCATTGCGGCAAGCCATCTCGTAGAGCGTCACAGCGGTTCTGGGTTTCTGTTCAAGACCGCCTTTGCCCGCTTCGTGCATGCGGCCCAGCCGTGCGCAGCCAGTCATATCTTTGGCATCGCAGGCTCGGGTGTAGAGCGCCACTGCCTGATCTTCGCTTTGAGGAAGGCCGCCTCTGGCCCAAAGGTGCATGTTCCCAAGGTCCCCACACGCAGCGATATATCCGGCGTTGCAGGCCTTCCGAAACAACTCAACGGCGCGGGTGTCATCCCCTGGTACACCGCCTTTCCCCTGGCTGAACATTTTTCCCAGCCGAGCGCATCCCGCTGGATTTTCAAGGTCACACGCCTTGCCGTAAAATACAGCCGCCTTTGCAGCATCGCGCGTCATTCCGGTTGTCCCCGTTTCGAATTGCCTCCCCAGAAGCATACACGCTTCACCGCTGGCTTTTTCACATGCATCCATTTGCATCTTTTGTATCCGGGCGCTTTTGCGGGCTTTGTCCGCCTGCTTTCCAGCGATAAAACAAATAACACTGTCCTGTTTTTCGCATTCACCCAAAACGGCATTCAGCCCCACCCACTCGGGACGATACCGAAGCAGACCGGCGGCCAGAACCGCTGCGGCCAAAAAAACCATCAGCCAAATGGGCATCCTGCGGCGACGCCCCGCGGGGGGTGACGATTTTGGGGGAACAGCCTCTGTATCGGGTTTTGGGGGCGGTGACGAATTGCGTTGAACAACGGCTGCCAGCTTCGCAGGCGACTTTTTAAAATAAGCGGCAAGAGAGCCCAGCGCTTTGCGGTCAAGTGGCGCCCTTCGCGCGTTCATTATCACCGCCAGAAGCCACTCAACCGATGCCGCACGCTTTTGCGGCGTCAGGGCCAGACACTCCATAACCGCATCGGCGACTTCGACGGGGATACCGTTTCGTCCGGTGTTCATGCGGGGAATTGGTTCGCCGGCGTTGTAGTTCACGGCGAGTCGCGTCACTGTATCGGTTGCGGACATCGTCTCGTTGAGACCAAACGGCAAACAGCCATTCAGCAGTCGGTATGCAATAACGCCAATGGCAAACACATCACCGGCTTTTCCCACACCCAATCCATTGATTCTGTTATTTAGCCGGTATGTCTCGGGAGCGAGATATGCCGGGGCGCCGGAAAGCAACCCTGGTCCGGTTGCCTCGTCATCGGCCAGCAGCTCCCGACTCAAACCAAAATCGAGAATTTTGACCTGGTTTTCCACGGTCACAAATAAATTGGCAGGTTTAAGGTCGCCGTGCATCACCCCTGCGAGATGGGCGTATGAAATCCCCTGCAGCAGTTGCATGAGCCAGTCCAGACGCAGTTCGACAGGCAGTTCAATCCCGCTGGCTAAAATGGCGTCAACAGTATCCCCCACGAGCAGTTCACTGACAACGATGAACTTACCTTTCTCTACAAAACACTCCTTCAGCCCGACAATGTTGGGGTGATCCATTCGCGCATTCAGCACCACATTTTGAACGAACAGGGCTTTTTCCCGGCCATGGTCATCGTTCTGCAGCAGCTGTTCATGCACCACCTTCAGCGCCACCAGTTGCCCCGATTTTTTGTGTCTGGCGCGGTACACCATCCCTGTCGCACCACGACCGATTTGTGCGAGCACCTTGTAATCTTTAAAGTCTTCTGTGGTCATTGATTGTAATCCAGCATATGTAAAAGTAGCGTCCGAAAACATCGTCCACGAATATTTCCAGCCAAAAATACCACGTGTGGCGCTAAATTTACACAAAAGAAATGACATTAACAAAAGCTAAAAAACGGAGCGGCGACGGAAATGTCGTTGAATCGCCCGGTGCGGCTGCTGTCCCCAGCGAAAAAAGCGGTCCGCAAGGGATTGGAAGCTGCGCGCAAAAAAACAATGAAAAACAAAAAAGAGATGCCCAAAAATAAAAAGTGGGGGGTTACCACAGCGGAACTCAACTGTTGAAGGAGTGTGCTGGATGAAAAAACTTATCTTATCTGTCATTTTTACGGGATGTGTATTTGCAACAGTCAGCTGCGACAATGAGGCAGACACCCAGTGCGGGAATTCACCGGAGTGCGCGGATGAGCCTGTGCTTGAAGCGGAAACCGTCAGTCCCACCGCCGCCTATCGGACGTGTACGCAGGACGAAGACTGTGTCACCGTGGAAACCAGCTGCAGCAGCTGTTGCCAGAGTGATGCGGTGAACAGAAACCTGGAGGCCGACTACTACGACAGCAAACATGCACTTTGTCAGGATTGGGAAGGGGGCGTCTGTAACTGCGTCCTGACTGAAGGGCACAGCGCATGCGTCCTTAAATCCTGCCAGTTTGTGCCAACGGAATCCACCTGTGATGATGGCTGGGACAATGACTTCGACGGACTGACCGATTGCGAGGACACCGACTGCGGCGAATGTGGCGGTGGCGTCTGAAACAAGTACGATAGACACCTGGAGAACAATATTCTGTGCTCTTGCCGGCATTCCCATAATGCTGCAACTGATAAATCCATTGGGGGAAAGGTATCGCTTGCCCGGGGGAGACAGGGCGCGGTGAAAGCCTGTGTCAATATGGTCATCGGATTCACGGTCAACTCCAATGGCGTCAATCGCAGTTTTCAAAATACAGCTCTGCGCTAAAAAAATTCAGCTCAGTTCCGTTCAATCCCTGAACAGACGCATTGCACCCCAGACGAATATAGTAGTCGAAGGATTTATTCAGGTCATTCTCAAAGATAAGCTCGCCGCTGACCGGCGTGGCGAATAATTCAACAACACAGTCTGCCTCATCAGACCGGATATTCCAGTTATCCATCTGTGTTATCAATACAGCTGAGGCGAATGTGGTTCGCAGACTGTAATCCTGTTTGGGTACAGGAACGCCATTCACAGAATCCGTCAAAGCAAATACGCCTTCAGAGGGGGGGCCTTGCACATCGGCAATACTTAAATAAGCTGGAATGCCTTCATTCATGAATACCTGATCGAGCTCCCGCGCACTCGTGTGGCCAACGGTAAATTCGAAGGTGTCGCCCATTCTTGTACAATAGCCATACGCATGGGTCCGGCGTGATTCAGCAAGGGACCCCTGAAACTGGGCAACACCACCTGGATTCACTTCGATTGTACCATATACATATGCAGCCGTGTCATCGCCCGGAGTGTCGGTATCGGCCTGGATACTGTCATCGTCCCCGCTATTCAATTGGCTATTGACGGTGTCGCAGGCTGTGTGAGACATGGCAACGCATGTCATGGTCAGAACGCACCAAATATGGGTCTTCAATTGGTCACCTCACTGTACATTTTTATGTAAATGCAAAAAAATGCGATTGGGTCACATATCGTAAAATAAATGTTCAAGACATTGTTAGCAGGGCGATATGTAAAAATGCAATAGGAAGTTACCGATTATCTCTGTAAAAAAAGGGCACCATTCCCCTGCACCGGGTTTAAAGCGGTTATCACTTAATCATTTTCTCCCCCAATATCTTAATTTGGCTATAATGCGAAAAAGCGTTATAGAACTCAACCAGTGCGCAAAATTGCTGCAGGGCTATCGAGTTCTATTTTTGTCCTGCGCTGTCATCCCCAACTTGATTGGGGATCCAGTTAAATGCTCACAACTGGATGCCTGCCTTCGCA
>JAFGWT010000349.1 GCA_016937015.1 Deltaproteobacteria bacterium
GTCGAGGGCGTCCTGCCAGTTGGCGCGGGACTCGAATTTGGCGGCGGTTTTGGCGGTGCTTTTGGTTTCCGGGTGGGCGGGAACAAACAGGGTGCAGCAGTCTTCAAACGGCTGAATAGAAATGTCGAAGGTGCCGATGGCGGGAGTCGCTGCCGCCCTCAATCGCTGCCGTTCTTCTCCAGAACAAACCGTATGAGATAGAATCCACTGGAACGATAATCCCGTTCAATCCATTCTCTGCTGGGAGTGACCATGGTCCCATCAGTGAATTCGCCGGTCATCCAGATTCCACCTTCGCCGTCAAAGGCAACGCTGGCGCCGCCATTGCCGCCTTTGGTTGCAAAAACAGACATTGCAATTGGATTTCCGTTTTCATCAATGGCTGCAATAAAGGATTTGGCATGTCCGTCAATCTGGCCAACAATATGCGACCGATTGGCGCTGTCGATGCCTGATGCCCGTACACGCGTATTCCCCTCGATAACGTGGAACCAATGCAGCGCGCCACTTTCATCGATTTCCATCAGCACGGTGGAAAGATCGTCACTGCCGCTAATGGATTCACCATCAAATTCCATACTGCCACGCATGTTTCCAGCAAGTCGATACGCGCCGTTAGCTGTTATGTCAATGGCCTGTACGGTGTTGAAATCCGTGGACCCTATTTGTAAACTGTTCGTGGGCTCTCCGGTTGCATCATCCTGCCAGACAATAAAGCCATCCTGGTTTGTGGTTGCATCACCTCGGTAATCGACATTGTACGTTTCATCTCCAATGATGATGCGACTGTCAAATGCGCCAACACCTGCAATCAGGTGGCTGTCAGCGATGAACTCAACATCTGTAAACCAGGATGCAGAGCTGCTGCCTGGAAATACGCTTTCCCATTGCTGTTGTCCAAAGAGGTCGTACTTCGCACTAAATGGCATCCAATCCTGATCGCCTGTCCAGCCGGCAACATAAATATCGCCTGCGCCGTCGCTGGTGACGGCATACACTTTTGCGTAATCGTCTGTTTCAACTGAAAAGAGAAGTTCCGGCTCTCCGGATGCCAAATCAAAACGCGCGACATAGTATCCGTTATCAAGCCCAGCAGTGGTCAACGTGCCGAATTGATTATCCGTGTAAGCAGGACCTGCCCAAATCACCTTCTTATCATCCGTTACAAAGGCGGCGTTGGGATAGACGCCATTTGGGAATGTCCATTTGTGCAGCGCTTCGCCACTGGGACTCAATTCGAGAATAAATGGGAGTGTGTAATCCGGGTTGTCAGTATCTAAATTGAAGTCCGAATCCAGTTCGAGCGGGTTTGCAGTGTAGCCGGAAACCACAATGTTGCCAGTACTGGTGGCGTCCACCAAAAGTGAACCGTCCGAGTAGCCGGCATCAAACACCCGTGCCGCCCCTTGTTGCACATACCTGTGTGACAAAGGCAAATCGTACTGATCGCTCTCGGTGTCCACGGGATCTGTTGGCGTTGTGTCGTCCTCTGCATCTGTATCAGTATCGAACACGACGGTATCGATAATCAACCATTCCTCTGTTTCAGTATCAACAATAACCCAGGGGTCGGTCGTATAGTGCTCGCCTGTGTCATCTTCTTTCGCTGTATCAGCTTTCCCTGAGGTGTCTTCATCAACCGATGCGGTGTCATCGTTATTTGAATCTGAGGTGGCATCGCTTTGTGCTGTGGCCGTTTCGTGTGAAGAATCCGACGTCGCTGAGGTAACGGTATCCTCTGTTTCGTTTATATTTCCACTGCTGCCGGTATCGACAGCACTGTCAGTGTCGACCGCAACATTCGATTTTTTGTTGCACCCGCTGAGTATGCATACACAAACAAAACTGTGCCAAATGAACCTGTGCCAATTCATTTTACATCTCCTTATTGAAGTTTGTACATTCATGATTGTACCTGTCGTAGCCATGATAAGTTGAATGCGTCTAATTCTGATCAACAGGAAATTCGGTTGGGTTTATTTCGATTGATATAGAAGCGGTTGATGTTATTCCATCATCGCACCATGGACGATCCGTGCATTTGTTACAGACGTAGTCATTCCAGAACAACTCGTATTCTTCTGCCAGCACAAGAACGGCATTGCAGTACAGTTCAATATTCAGTTTTTTTGTACCCACCTCAATGATGTCTCCGTTTTCAAAATCTGCTGCGCTGGGCACTCTGAATTTCGCCATCTGGTTTTCAATTTCGGCATCCAACGATTCTCCGCTGGCATGGTCTGTTGACCATCGGATAGCCAGCAATTCGCATACTTCAAAATTCGTGTCGTTTGGAGCTGTCAATGTTATGAACACAACTTCATCTGAACATTTTCTTAAAGTGCAGGCGCAACATGATTCCATTAGAATTGCTGTCCCTGATAAAAGGACAAAGACCGCTGTGAGCTGAAATAGCCGCGGGCGATAAGAATGGAATACTCTGCTGTGGATCAGTTTCATCAAAATTGCTCCTTACTAAAGAATCCATTTACGAGAGAACGGCGCAGGTTTCATCTGTGAATCCTGGTGGATAATAATTCCCCTGCCAAAATACGAACCTTCAAGTTTTAGATTGGGTGCGGAGAAGTTGAGTACACCACGGGGCGCGATGATCGTTCCGGTAAAATCGCTTTCAATGGGAATATAGTTTTGGTCAAAAGTCATGAACATTATACGAGGCGCATATAGTGTTTCTCCGTCTTTGGGAACAATCGTCCCTCTGAACATGAAATTGTCTCGGGAATATACTCTTGTCCAGCATATCGGCTCGACACCACGGACTTCAATTTTTCCACCCGGTTCAACCTGAAGAGAATTCATAAAATACTGGCCCCCGCATTTTTCCAACTTGAGAGTCGCGCCTTGCTTGACTGTCACCTGGTTGTAATGAAAATCAGGTTTAAGGGTATCTTCCTGATTCGGTTCCAGATGCATGCTGGTTGCTGTCACCTGAGGGAAGGGCACTTTTTCAACTGTAATCTCGTTTAAGTCCGGCAATTCAATATTTGCGTTTTCGATAATATTTTTACGGTTTGCAAGAGCGATTGTGTTTTTGTCCTGGTAAGAGATTGGCATTGCCGAACGCACATGCCCTTCAAGATTGGCGTAAACTCGAAGTGTCAATCCCCACTTACCCGCCAGGACGTCCCCCACATGGGCTCCCGCACCAACGTTGACCATTTTGCCATAAATTATTGCCCGGCGTGCCACATCCGCCCGGTCGTTAATCATGACAAAGTCTGTGCCATAAACGGCAAGTTTTTTCATGAACAATTCGTTCTGATAATCTCCAAACTGGAGATCTCCCAGCTCCAGGTTGTCATCGCAGGCATACCCAATGTTTTCCCCATCGTAATCAATCTGCTCAAGATTCCATGCATCTGGGCAGTTGTCATCCGTACTATAGTAGCCATCTTTATCATGATCGAAATAATCATTATCGGAAGCAAGGGATTCGAGTATCCAATCCTTTTGATTATCCAGATTGGTCGCATATCCCCAGTTGAGAAAAGGCCCGCCGATGCCATCAAACTTTCCAATGATTGTCCCAATTAACTGGTCATTTTCATTAAATACCGGGCCACCTGAGTCTCCGCCGCACACCCATGTTTGGTTATCCCGTGGAAGTTCAAAGCCGTCAATAATGAAGCGGTCTCCGTGATCCCCTTGCACGTTGAAATCCCAACCTTTTCGTAGAAAAATTGGATCATCTTCAGGCGAATCACCGCCTTGTGAACAATTTTTTCCGCCATACCCATACAGATGCGCCCAGCTTGTTCCAGCGTTGTCATCATCCGGTGCTTCGATACTTTGGGGATTGTAGTATCCAATGCCTTCAAATCTGCTTATGTTGTATTTCAACCGAATTATTCCAATATCCTGCAGAGGATATCCTGTCCCATCGGTGGTGAATTGCCAATAGCGGTTGTTTCGGCCATTTTCCTTTGGAGCAAGTGGGTTTGTACACTCTTCCCCGTCCTCGGTCACGTCCGATTTATCTTCCCATTTGTTGGTAGTATCGTTCCATAATCGACATTTCAGATCCCCCGACCAATCATTTTTGCCGTACCGCACAAATTTGGGGACGGAGTAGCTTGTATCCTCTATGCAATGTGCCGCAGTTAAAACGTGATAAGGCGAGATGGCGATACCAGAACACTCTCCTTCATCATTGGAATTCAGCAACTCGCTTTTCACATAGGCGAATGCCCGGTTGTGTTTTACAAAGCCCTCATCATTCCAATCCGTGATGTCCTTCATTCGGGCTTCGTCACCACCACCATTTATCTTGGGAATACTTCCTGGCAATCTACTGGCAGCGTTTTGCCATTCCTCATCTTCGCAGGCGATTAGCCCCATCATTGAACATAGAAACATGACCAGTGTTAAAGAAATGCCTAAAGAAGAATAAATCCCCCCCCGAAGTATTGGCGCTTGCTTTTTACTTTATTGGTGTACCTGAACGTCATGAATAGCCTCCTTTGGAATATGTTTATAACGGACAACCGGCAATTTGACCGCTTGTTTTATCGAGTGCAGATCCCAGGTTATTTGTATCCTGCTGAATTTTTAATTTCCTATTGAATTCATTTTTATACACGAATATATCGTTCCAATCAATCTGGAATAAGGGTATTTCCGTAATAGATTGTTCTGTGGCATTACTCCAGAGCGATTGAGCCTTTACAATATCGGTTTTTTGTGTTGAATGCACTTGATCCAAAATGCGACAGATAGTCAGATGCCGAACTACCCCTGCTTTCGACAAGCGGACGTAAGAGCTGAATCATCTCTGTTTTCGCAATGGCTTCGTCGAGGGCGTGCTGCCATTTGGATATTCCCATGTAGACCATTTGGCATCGCTTTCCATCGATGATCGACTGTACTTTCAGATAGGCAACGATTTCGAACGAAGTGTCCTGGCGTTAAATAATAAATTTTCGCGCTACAGAACTGGCGTCGCATTGCCAAAATGCTCAACATTCCAAGAGGCGGGGAATGATATTTTTTTTCGGCAGCGAACCATGCTGAATGCCTGAAAAAGTGGTTTGGCTTTGATTTTCAACATGGAACGGTCACGGTGTTTTATTCGATTCTTTTTCACACTGCCGGGCGGGTTCCGGTCATGAGAAAGATGCACGTTGTCAGATTTTGATCGAATTCTTTTTAAGTCGTTCGGTGTTGGCAGCTTGCGTCCTCCCCTCTGCCAGGGGGCAATCACACAACATGGATTCTGCACCAGCATATCAGACCAGATTTGCGGATGCTCCCCGGTCGCGCTGCCATGGTGGGCAACCTTGTATACTTCTGCCTTTGAATATCTTGAGCGCATATCAGCTGAAATTAACGACCAGCCGGGAAATTCTGGAGATTCTTCCATGTCAGCCCCCAAAAGAAGGCATGTGTTGTTAATAGAAATCCACAGCACAACCGATGTGTAATTTGGTTTGGGGGCTTTAATATTGCCAATAGGCGTGCCATCTCTAGGCACTAAAGACAGTATTGATTGCATCGCCATATCCATGGCGCTCGAATGTGGGGACAGTGCCGTAACAGTCGCCTGTGATGACATTGGCGACCGCCACAGCAACTTGTTGTCCAGTGCATACTCCGGTGTTTTTCTTCGTGCTTTAAGTGCGTGGTAAACTGTATGGAATTCGTTAATTCCGGTATTTACTTTCTGGTCGAGCTTCATTGCGGTAGATAAAGGCGAATCCAGGACAATTCGGTTAAATCGCTTGTCATTCAACGCTGCCGACATAAAAAAATCGGCATTTTCACACAGTCCGGCAATGTCGCCCAAACCGCGGATATGGTCATCATCCCAATGTGTGGCAACAATGACTTTTACCTGTGTGGTGTAATCGACGCCAATCTTTGACAAGTAGTCGATTGCCGCCGGGACGCTGTCTCCAGAAAATATGCAGCTATCAACGATGCACCATTCGTTGTTGCCCGTATGCACAAGCACACATTCCCCGTAACCGGAGCCGAACAGGCATACTTCGATCTCATCCCAGGAGGGGGGTGTTGACAGATGTGTATGGTCAGTCAAAGTTGAAAAAATTGTCTGCTGTTTCACTTTCGCGTTCCGCATCAAAATTGTTCCATGATGGGATTCTGCGAAAGATGAGATAGTCATTGTTGCTGATGGTACCGCTCTTTTTGACCTCTTTCCCTAAATTCCAGTAGAAAATCATGCCTTCAACCACAAGATGCCGATTTCCCTCCGGGACGACGTCATCAATGGCGAACTCTGCTTCCAGGACTTCGGTCGAGTCTGAATCTGGCTTGTACAGATGCGCGATAAAGTGGTCGTCGTATACCTCTTTAATGCAGCCTTCCCATTCTTCGAGCAGCAACGAGTGAGAAGTATTGAGCGACGACTTGCTGTCGTCCCTGCGGGTGAAAACATCCTGCACCTGAAACTGTTTATCAATGGCACATGTGGCGCTTTCGAGATTTTGCGCGCTTTTCTCAAGTTCAGCTGCAAAATTCTCTGGTGAGCGTTTCCCGAAAACGGGCACATCCGCTGGCAGTGTGCCGGCGGCTGAATCATTTTCAAACGCAAAAATTTCAATATCTTTAGCTAATTCCATACTGGTAAATCCCATCTAAAATTTTTTCGGAATCGCCAATTGAAGTTGTGTACTGTTCATTTAAAACAGAAATCGCTTTTGCGGCGTCCGCCTCTGTCACCGGTTTTTCCGTATAGAGCTGGTAATGGTCGTTCAGGAATATTTGCACACCCCAGGGCCTCACTCTTCCAGAAGAGTTGATATGGAGCATTTTGTAACCGTCCCTGCCATCAGTTCTTTTGCCTTGAATGGCAACATGCGACAACCCTGGTTCTTCAAGGAAGTTTTTCCACAGTGGTTCTTTTGGGACCACCTTATGGCCAAACGCATTGAACGCTGCTTCTTCGGTAAATCTATAGTGGTGATGGAAGTTTATCCCCGCCTGTAAAATTGGACACTCCGGTAAATGGCTGCAAATATTGCTTACCAAATCCCTCATTTGTTTGAAGTGGGTCTCCTGGGTTGACGTGGCAGAAAATCTGTCCTTAACAACCTGAATAGTGCAGTAATCCAGCACAAACTCTGCTACATCCTGATGAATTATTTTAATGTTCTCGGTGGCGGCATCAGCTTCACTGGGCGTCAGTATGCTTTTCCTCGCCATCCATTGCGGATGATAGATTATCGGGTTGAATTTACCAACCAAAACGATGCTCAACTCTTTGATTTCCAATCTGGATTTACTCATAGTGTCACTCTGGACCCATTCAATCTTCGGTTGACCTTGGTGCGCCTCATCGTCCTACCGAAACATCTGGCTTTCAGTGCAGTCTGTTCGATCAACTGAACATTGTTTCGGTCTAATGCCGCCATTAAAAATAAGGTTAATTGCATTTTTTACAATGTTAAATCGATTTATCAGTCCACCCTGGAGATCCCGAAAACGTCTGCGAATAATTTCCCTTATAAAAACAATATCTTCAACAGACAGTTAATTTGCAGAACGTTTCTCTATCCGTTGTGGCTTATATCAACATACTGCGCACATTGACAGAAATAGCCAATAAATCCGTGATAAGCGGAATATGCGCGCACCGTGCAGTCATAAAAATTCTTTCAACTCTTTTCCTAATCGTTGAAGGGGAAGTTTGACTGATTTTCAAGTCAGTTACCACGTGGTCTGCCGTCAGAGCTGAATGATCTCAGTATTCGCAATCGCTTCGTCGAGGGCGTCCTGCCAGTTGGCGCGGGACTCGAATTTGGCGGCGGTTTTGGCGGTGCTTTTGGTTTCCGGGTGGGCGGGA
>JAFGWT010000041.1 GCA_016937015.1 Deltaproteobacteria bacterium
CACGACGCCACAATACAGTCCCTGATTCCATTTCGACGCCCAAAATCGCGCCCCGTGCAGAAATGAGGGCAACATCGCCCACGATGAGCGTTCCGGCCAACTCCAGCCCTTCGGCTTCAAGTCGCCATCTTTCACGAAAAACAATCCCTCGCGATTCGCTAATTCCAATATCAGCATCGTCTCTAACTGGAATATTCAGAGAATTTCGATATTGTGCGTCATCCTCGTTGATGACAGATTCTCTAAGATGCTCCCTTGACATGGATGTGAGACTGCGAACTTCTCTGGAATAGCTTTCAATGCGCATATTTTTACGCTGTTTGGGCGACTGATGAACCACATATCTTCGTATTTCCCGACAAACCCCAAGCACTGCCTCGGCGAATTCAAGAGGATGAATATCGTTAAGCACAATCAGGGAATTGTCATCGGCCTGATTGGCCAGAGTGACAGTCAGTTTTTCGTCACCGGTGAGCTTCAAGCCAATGGATATGCCTTCGGCAATCAGCCTCACAGACATCGGTCTCCCCTCTTCCCAAGCCGCCATTAACTTTCGCAATGCAGCCAGCAGTTTTTCGGCCTGCAAAAAGAGATAACCGTCCCCCATTACTCGCCGCCGATCACGCGCATGCACCACAAGTTGTCCGCGAAACAGAAGTGCATTGAGGTCATTTCCTATAGGCCGTCCAGGCGCAAGCAAATCGGTGCTGCTGGCAATAAATCGAAAGCCAAACGAAAAACCGCTGCCAGTTCGAGGCTCACGCCATCTTGAGCTCTCAACTTTGACACGACGGATACCGCCATTTGATGCTGTGGTAAAATTTCCGTCACGTACGATGGCTATCAAACGCTCCCCGGTATCGCGCATCCAGGCGATAAGCGGATTTTTGTCGATTGTATCGTCGAGGCGCGCCACCTGGGAAATCAGAATGCGCGAGGATTCCACAATGCCAGACAGAAAATCGCCAAGTGGCAACATACGATCTTTTACCAGGACTTCCGGGAAATGCCCCCCCCTGTAAAAGGTCAGATAAACCACATCACCATTTCGCTGAAACACGAGTTCGTAAGGCGTTTCGTAGAAGCTGACCCGGGCGCTACTGTTTCCAGTGGTTAGTCGTTCACCGGCGGCAAGAAGATCCCGCATCAGGAAGAACACGGAATCTTCACCTGGATGCGCAGGGAGCGATTTGCCATCAACCATTAAATCCATCACTCCGCGCATTGCAGCCGGGTCAAATTTCAGGACCCTGGAATGACCGGTAGATTCAGTACGACTGTCGGTCCAGCTTTCTCTAATAAGAATTTTAAATGTCTGATCTGAACTCATATCACCTGCGATCTTCTGCTGTATAGTTTCAGTCGGGCCCCCAATGCCATTCCAGCAATGGACCCGATTTTTATTTTACAACTAATGGATAATGATTCGCAATTTATTGGCCAAAATGTATGATAATTCACTACACGAACATGCATTGCAGCACTTTGTAAGATCGTTATACTCATTCTACCGTTGAAAAAAAAGTAAACGGCCCAAATACCTGTCTGATTGCGACACACTTCAGAAAATCACGGAATCAGAATTTCATTGGTATTTTCTTTTGAAGATGCCGCAGGCTGATAAAAACCAGACCGGCTGACACCAGTATCATGGCAAAGAAAAACGAACTGCTGTAAATGGACTGTACGGTTGACGAGAATGCCAGCAGCGAACCACACAGCAATGCCAGACAACACAAACCAAATGCAAGCCCCGACCGTCCGGGCATGACTTCATTCACCGCCACCAAGGTAACGGGCATGGTCATCTGAAAGAAAAACAAACCGACTGTCAACGAAACGGGTGCCGTCCCCCCAAACGCGATAAGCGGTGCGCTAATCAGCAATGCCCCAACACTGCAGCGAATCCATCCAATCCTATCGGAGAGAACGCCTCCTATTCCTTTTCCCAAAAATGCGACAGTCATTAATGCGAGTTTTAAAGTCATCGTTTTTTTGCAGCCTGTACCGCCCCCAAATCCAACCAGCGCGCGAATGGCAATGGAAACGAGCAGCGCAAAAACGACCCAAACGGGATGAGGCACAGCCAACAGCAGTTTCTTTTCAGGGCGCCGGATGTCAGGGACAGACGTTTGGGCGACGAAAAAAAATGCAATGACCAGAGCCGCTATAAACAGCAGGGGGTAATACTGCCCACTTTTGCCCAATAGAGTGCCCACGCCGAGTCCGATTGCGCCCGGCGCAACAAACAAACCAGGTACCCTTGCTCGTCCTTTTTCCACATTAAGGCTCAGCGCACCTGCGCCAACATGATAAAACGCATTTCCGACACCTGTAAGCACAAGTGCCGCAACCGGTAAAACCGACAATAGAGGTACGGATGCCAACACCATCACAATTCCGGCGAGTGCAACAGAATGGTATGTCGCTTTACGGTCGCTGAACCAGCCAATGATACTCTGACCCGCAAAAGCGAGCACATCGTAAAACACTATTGTTGAAATGCCCAGCAACAGAGGGACATGGTAAACTCGATATACTGAAAAGGCTGAACTGACGGTGACCAAATCGATGAGAAGGTGAATGAATCCAAAAATCAGACTGAACTGGCCCCACCTTAACTTTTTTCCCTGTTCGTTCATTTTGTTTCATCCATGGGTCTGCCATAATTTATTCAGACCGACATTTCATATTTGTATTATTCGCCTGCCATGATAAAATCTGCATCATAACCAAATTACAAGACACTTAACAGAAGGAGACCTCATGAGCCATATCAAATTTTTTGTTTTTATGATGATTGCCTGCGCCCTGTACATTGCGCCGACAGTGGGAGTCACAGACGTCGCGTACATGGATACCGATACCGATACCGATGGCGATTCGGATACAGATAGCGATGCCGACACTGACAGCGAAGGCGATACAGGCGAAGAGGATACGGACGACAGCAGTGATGACGATACTGACAATGATGACGATGACAGCGGTGATGACGACAAAAGCGGTGGTGATGATTCGTCGTGCAGTTTCACCCAGGCAAATCAACAGACGTCGTTTCAGTTTTTGGCCATTGCCGGAATGCTTGGACTGGGCGTCTGGTTGTTGCGACGTAAAAAATAATCACATCTTTTTTCGAAACTTCCACTTTTCATGACATTGCTCGTAACTCAGGCATTCCTATTAAGATGGGTCATTGCATTTGGTCTCACGCTACTTCTGGAAGCACCTGTTTATACTTATCTGGGCTGTCGATTTACCAACTGGCGCATGGCGCTGGCAACAGGTGCCCTGGCGTCCTGCATTACCCATCCGCTGCTCTGGTTTGTCTGGCGCCCATTATTCGACAGTTATATGTGTTACGTTTTATCGGGCGAATGTGCAGTGATAGCAATAGAGGCTGTTGTGTTTCGTTCGCTCGTTAAAAATGCGCCGTTTACACAGGCGCTGGCCATCTCGCTCATCGCGAATGCAACCAGCTACGGCATTGGTGTGCTCCTGCAACGGTCCGGTATCTTTTAATGACAAGAACCGTTATATGTGTGCTTATTTGCGGTCCTCAGGAAGCCCGTACGTATTTACGACGAAATCAATATCCTTGTCGCCACGACCACTGAGATTTACAAGAATGGACTGACGGGGATTGTCACTGGCGAGTTTTAATGCAAACGCGACCGCATGAGCACTTTCAAGTGCGGGAATGATTCCCTCCTGTCGGCTCAGCACGTAAAACGCATCAATGGTTTCGGCGTCATTGGCCACCACATAATTAACCAGTTTTCCGTCTTTTAACATGCAGTGTTCAGGCCCCACACCAGGATAATCCAGACCGCTGGCCACGGAATAAACCGGTAATGGTTCGCCGTTTTCGTCCTGGAGATTGTAGCATTTGAAACCATGAATCAGGCCATCGGAAACGCCGTACGACATGGTTGCGGCATGCTGGCCTATTTCGTTTCCGGTGCCGCCCGGCTCCACGCCCCAAAGCGTGCAATCCGCATCTTCGAGAAACGCCGAGAAGATACCGGCCGCGTTGGAACCGCCCCCCACACAGGCAACAACGTTATCAGGCAATTCACCTGTCATTTCCATATACTGTTCCCTGGCCTCAATGCCTACCACTCTCTGAAAATCGCGCACCATCATGGGAAACGGATGGGGCCCCACCACCGAACCAATGCAGTAAATGGTGGTGACGGGATCTTTAAGGTATGCATCGAACGCCGAATCAACCGCTTCCTTAAGCGTTCTCAAACCATGGGTGACCGGAACCACCTCAGCACCAAGAATTTTCATCCGCACCACGTTGGGATGTTCCTTTTCAATATCGACCTCTCCCATGTGAATTTCGCATTCAAGTCCGAAATACGCTGCAGCGGTCGCAAGCGCCACACCATGCTGCCCTGCCCCGGTTTCGGCGATCAGCTTTTTCTTGCCCATGTATTTGGCAAGAAGCGCTTCTCCCATGCAATGGTTGAGTTTGTGAGCCCCAGAATGATTGAGATCCTCACGTTTGAGGTAGATGCGCCCACCGGTCATTTCACTCAATTTATTGCAATAATAAACCGGTGTTGGCCGCCCCTGAAAATGTTTGCGAATACTGCGCAACTCCGAGATAAAATTATGAGACTTGCTAATGGTAAAGTAGGCATCAGTTATCCTGTCCACTTCCACCTGCAGGTCTGGTGGCAAAAAGCTGCCGCCGTATTTGCCAAAATAGCCATCTTTATCCGGATGCTGTTTAAAATAACTTTTCATTTTTCGAACCTCCAGTTGTTCATAGCGTCAGGTCGCACGCACGTCAATGTAACGGATTTTTCGGGTTACCAAAACCTTTAAACCCTAAAATGATGGACCGGTGCGGAGAGTTTGTCCGGCGCCGGCTAGGGTGGGATGTTGGGAACGTGTCGCTCATATCGCAGGCAGGAAATCGATATTTGCTTCACGCCACAATACTGTGCGAGTTTCGTACCAGGTTTTAACGAGCGCACCAAACGCCTTAAATTATTGAAATCATTCAACTGTCACCATGTGGACACTGCAAGAAACAATACAAAACGAGGTATTTGACGACTCACTTGGAAGTCTGAACAGACTGAGTCAAAACCGATTCGAGTAAAAATTTACTCATCTTCTTCGAGCAGTCGAGTGGCTTCGATGGCTGCCATACAGCCTGTACCAGCCGCAGTGATGGCCTGGCGATACACTGAATCCTGGACATCCCCGGCAGCGAAAACGCCTTTCACGCTGGTGCGAGTGCTGTCCGGCGCGGTTTTGATATTTCCGGTTTTAGTGAGCTCCAGCTGTCCCCCTAAAAATTCGACCATGGGCTGATGTCCAATAGCCATAAAAATGCCATCAATGGCCAGTTCCCTGGTTGAACCATCCTTGGTGTTCCTGAGTCGAACGCCCGTAACGCCACTGTTGTCTCCGAGAATCTCATCAACCGCAGAAAACCATACGGGCTCAATTTTGGGATTCTTCAGGAGTCTGTCGGCCATAATCTTTGATGCCCGAAGTTCGTCACGGCGATGCACCAGATAGACTTTTGTGGCATGGTTGGTCAGGTAAATCGCTTCCTCACAGGCGGTATCCCCGCCGCCAACAACAGCAACCACTTTATCGCGGTAGAAAAATCCGTCACACGTGGCACACGCTGAAACACCTCTGCCCATAAACGTTTGCTCCGACTCAATTCCCAGCCATTTGGCCTTTGCACCGGTCGCGATAATCAGCGTTTTGGCGAGCACTTCTGCCGTGCCTGTTTTAACTCGAAATGGACGAGAGGAGAGATCAACACTTTCAACAGCGTCGGTAATGAAATCTGTTCCAACCCGTTCGGCCTGGGCTTTCATCTCAGCCATCAACGCCGGTCCTTCAATGGAATCCTTAAATCCCGGGAAATTTTCAATCTCGGTGGTGGTCATCAACTGTCCACCGGGTTCCCATCCTTCAATCAACAGCGGGGACGCCGCCGCTCGGGCCGCATATATCGCCGCAGTGTATCCGGCAGGTCCACCACCTACGATTACAACATTTCGCACATCAGTCTTTGTTTCGCTTGCCATATTTATCTCCCTTACTCACCATCTGGTCTGTGTGTTGTGATACGCTACTCCCCCATAATTTTATGGAGCAAACGCAGGGCCAATTGTAGTCACTCCGAAAGAGTTTTCAATTTGTTCGCAAAATATTCTCACCGGACAACCTGTTTGGGGCATCAACCGAACGACATTACTAATTCGTATTTAAAATAAAGACACAAACAATGTGTACTTTTCGCCAATTTATTCATATGGGATGTATCTATACTTTACCTGGAGCGACATTCAATTCACCCGATTTACAAAGGAACCTCGTTTGGTTTCAATTTAAATATCCGCGTCATCCCCTCAATGGAGACCAACAAAAGATTAAGGATAAAAAAATGGTAAAAAGCGCCCCAAAAACTCTATCGATTCTGCTGTTTGTCCTTTGCGTCGGCTGTTTTTCAAGCTGTCAGAACGACTCGGTGACGAAAGCACCCATCGACTCCGACAGCATTGAGGAAACCGAAACCGGCAGTTCGAGCCCCCGTGATACCACCAGTACCGATAACGAATCCGCGGGTGCCACTGATGATACTGACACGGATACCTTCAACACTCAAGGCACCGACGAAATGGGCACGGATAGCAGCAGCAGCGACGACACCTCTTCCGGGGCAGCCGATCTGACTCTGGTAAAAAACCTTAATTTAACAAGTATCACAGACCCATACAAAAGCGCGCCTCTGGTCGCTCTGGTAATTGCCACCCACAACAGATTGTCACCGGATGATGTTGATCAAATGTATGTTACAGTGAAGGGCATCGATCGCGATGCGGCGGATTTGCAAGCATCGTTGCAGCCCAAATCAGACTCTTTTGCGGCGCAGTTTCATTTGGATAATTTTTTGAAAGAGAATGAAGTTGGCGTGCCTGTACTTGGCCTTTACCCTGATCATGACAACCAGGTGACTGTGGAAATCACAACCGCAACCCATCGTTTCACAGGTGAGATTGAAATTCCGACAGACGCCATTGGAATTGGCGGCGAAAGTCTCACCCTGCATACTGTCACGCCGGACAAAATGACGCGAGGGTTTACCTGGCTTAACAATCGGGCATTTGATTCTCTGGGAAATTTACGCTGGTATGGCGGCAATGTGTATCATTTTCTTCGCAATGGCCAGTATGTGGATGGAGAAACCATACGCACTCTGTTCGGGGAAACCATCGTGGTTATCCCTCTGCCGGATGACCTGACGTGGCATCATGACACACTGGAATTGCCTAACCAAAATCTGATAATGGGCATGACGGACGATGATTCCACCGTCACCGTGGATGGCGAAACGGTGAACAGCCGATGGGACTGTATTGTCGAAATCGATCGGACGACCCAGGATGTTGTAAACGTCTGGGACATGCGTGAGTTTCTCGATGTGGGCCGAGCCACAAATATCGACAAACCCAAAGACTGGTTTCACATGAACACGCTGGCCTATGATGAACACGACGATTCAATAATTGTATCTGGTCGCCACCAGGGCGTTATAAAAGTATCGAGGAACGGGATTCATGGCGCCCAGAGCAACGACGGCAAAACACTCAAATGGATTTTGGCACCTCATATGGGGTGGGGGCTAGCCGGCGCCACGGGGGAGGGACCACTTGATACACGGGATTATCTGCTCACTGCGGTGGATGAAAATGACATCCCCTATTCAGAAGACGTCCAGAATAACCTCGCTGCACCGAATCCGGACCCGGATGCGTTTTTCTGGCCAATTGGCCAGCATGGGCTGCAAATCACTTTTCGGGAAGGGGATCGTCTCGGATTGCTGATGTTCAACAATCAGGCGTCATATGTTTTTGATGGTCCCGACACCACGGACAATGCAGTGCTTTTTGATGTTATCGGCGATATCTCCAACGACCGCGACGGCGATGCAATGTTCAGTCAAATTATTGAATACGAAATTGACGAGGCTGCCATGACGGTGAAAAAGCGATGGAGTTATGGCGAGCACCAGCCGGACCTTTATAGCGACTTCAGTGGTGGCACCAACATGTTCTTCTCAACCGGCAACCGATTGCTGATTTCCAATGGTAAAAAACGCCAGTTTGAGGAATATCCGTACAACGCCCATGTGGTGGAGGTAACGCCTGCGGGTGAGGAAGTTTTTCATATGGAGATTTCAGATGCCAGCTTCAACGCGTATCGCGCCGGACGCGTCGACTTATATCATCCTCACCTCATTTATGATTAGACGAAAAAGCCGCGAGAACTCTGGCCAGCGCTGTGATTCTCAGAGTGTCGTGTCGGAATCGTTTGAATCCGGCGTTTTCGCCCCCAACTCGATGACCGTGTGATTCAGGGCGTCGATGCGCCGAGCGAGATTGCGCAACAATGTGACAGCAAACTGGCTGTTGGTTTCGATGAGATGCATGAACATCCGGGGTTCGAGAATGCGGATGAAGCAGTTTTTGCTGGCGATTATCTTTGCCCTGGCCGCCTCCGGCGCCAGCAGTTCTGTTTCACCAAACATTTCGTTGTTGCCGATTGTCCCCACAAGCGTTTCGTTGATGAAAACCTCGGCTTTTCCCGAAATCATTTCATATACAGAATCGTTTGGTTCGTCCGGACTGATAATCACCTCTCCTTTGGCAAAATTCTTCACCACCATCTCAAAATCCAGCACCTCCGGGGCGAACTCTCCGCAGAGGCACAGGTGCAACCGTCGTTCCATCGCGCACAACTCGGCCCACTGTTCCCGAAATGCCACATCCTTTCCCGCATAATCGAGCAATGCAGTATGGGAAAAAGTGATCAAATCCGACTTAAAATCACTGATTATCCGATATTCGTCCGTCCACCCGCCGGTGGGAGGTACAAAATCGCCACCGGAATACATCCGAATCTCCCGCTTTCCACGCAGCAGTTTCAGGTATCCTTCCTGAACAAAACAAAGGGTTCCCGGCGCAAACTCAGTGAGCAGGTTGGCATCCCTCAGCAATGCCGCCGGGGTGCCCATATGTGAAACCAGCGCAAACACCTCACGGGACATCTGCTTAAATTTCTCATACATCAACTCCAGCTGCTCTGAAACGCCTTGACTGTTTATCATTCCTCTCCCGCAGTCTAAAACTGAATTTCGAATATGATTTCAGCCTAATAATCGACCATATCCGGAAAAATATTAGGTTTTGGGGGAAATATCCGGTCGAATGTTGCTTGTGTGACAACGCCTTCCCTGGCATATTGCCAGTATGTCTGGCGAAACCAAACCGATTACAACCATCACGCACATATCCGATTTTCATTTGCCCATTTCCGGAAAGATTCCCCTTTTCAAGCTGCTTTCCAAACGGATGCTTGGATGGGCCAATCTCACGTTCAATCGCGGCAAGACCCACCAGCAGGATCCGTTTTTCAGACTGCTGGACCATCTGGTGGCACAGCGCGGCGATTGCTGCGTTGCCACTGGCGACTTTGTCAATCTGGCGCTTGACCAGGAATTCGCATATCTTGCAGCGCTGTTTAATCAATGTGGATTTACCGAGCAGACGCTGTTTTGTATCCCAGGAAACCATGACAGATACACCCCGGGAGCGCAGCTTCGAGGCGATTTCGAGAAACATTTTGCCGCATGGCTGCCCTTTCCAAACGCCCCCAGGCAGTATCCAACCTTTAAGACGGTTGGTCATGCTGCCATTATCGGATTGAACACCGCTGTGTGGCGGGGGCCCATTCGCGCAGCGGGCCGGTTACCCAAAAGACAGCTGAGACGCCTTAAAGCCCTGCTTGACTCTTTACCACCTGGACTTACACCGCTCATCGCCATGCATCACCCTCCTTTTTCCATTGGGCGACACGGTGTAAAACAGTATCTGGATGGCATGCAGCGCTTTGAGCCATTGATGGACCTGCTGCAGCATCGCAATGCAGTGGTGATTCACGGTCATATTCATGTATTGAGCGATCGCATGTGTGGCGACGTGCGGGTCATCGGCGTTCCCTCCGCGTCCAACGATATTGGCAAATCCGAAAAGCAACTGGCGTACAATACGCTTCGCATCGGTCCCAATGGCCTGATTGAGGCGCTGAGCACCAGATACTGGCCAGAACGGGACGTTTTTGACACAATAACGTTGAACGAAACGGCCATGTCCCTATAATTTCACGACAATTGAATACATCATCCGTCATGAAATCCGCGTACTGATGGTTATGATGACGACAACGGTTTAGAAGTTTTTGAAAGTCATACGAGAGGCATATCATGAAACACCCTTTAAGAAGCCACACATCAACCCAGGGCAGGCGAATGGCTGGTGCCCGCAGTCTCTGGCGGCGCAACGGCATGACAGAGGAACAAATCGGCAAACCGGTGATTGCCATTGCCAATTCCTTTACGCAATATGTGCCAGGCCACGGCCATCTGCATGAAATCGGGCAGTACGTGAAAAAGAAAATCGAAGAATGCGGATGCTTTGCCGCGGAGTTCGATACCATGGCCATCTGTGATGGCATCGCCATGGGGCATGACGGCATGCTGTACTCTTTGCCGTCCCGCGAAGTGATTGCCGATACAGTGGAATATATGTGCAATGCGCATCGGGTGGACGCCATGGTGTGCATTCCCAACTGCGACAAAATCACCCCTGGCATGCTGATGGCAACCATGCGCCTCAACATCCCCACTGTGTTTGTATCGGGGGGCCCCATGGAAGCCGGTGTGGTCGACGGAAAAAAATACGATCTCATCGACGCCATTGTTAAAGCTGCCGATGCAAAAACCGACCAGACACTGCTCGACAAAGTGGAACGCAACGCCTGCCCCACCTGTGGGTCGTGCTCTGGCATGTTTACCGCCAATTCGATGAACTGCCTGACCGAAGCGCTGGGACTCGGATTTCCGGGCAACGGATCGATAGTGGCCACTCACGCCAAAAGGATGCAGCTGTTTGACAAAGCCGCCAAAACCATTGTTGAGATGACCGAACGCTACTACGAAAAAGGCGATGAATCAGTGTTGCCGCGCAACATCGCCACCAAAGCAGCGTTTAATAACGCCATGACGCTTGACGTGGCCATGGGCGGTTCCACCAATACAGTGCTGCATATTCTGGCCGTGGCCAGAGAAGCCGAAGTGGACTTTACCATGCAAGACATCGACGCGCTGTCGCGCAAGACGCCCAACCTAAGCAAAGTGGCCCCCAGCTCTCACTATCACATGGAAGATGTGAACCGCGCCGGCGGCATCATGGGCATCCTGGGCGAGCTCGATCGTCTCGGACTGCTCGATACATCGGTAAGTCGCGTCGACAAAACACTGGCCGAGATACTCAATGAATACGACATCATGCGCGACACTGTGACGCAGGATGCCATCGAGGTATACAGCGCTGCCCCAGGTGGCGTATTCAACTCTGTACTGGGCTCGCAAAACGCACAGTTTAAAGAGCTCGATAAAGACCGCATGGGCGGGTGCATTCGCAGCGGCGAAGGCGCCTACAGTCAGGATGGTGGTCTGGCAGTGCTGTACGGCAACATCGCCAAAGACGGCTGCATAGTTAAAACCGCCGGCGTTGATGCATCGATTTTAAAATTCGAGGGCAAAACCCATGTGTTTGATTCTCAGGAAGACGCCTGCGAAGGCATTCTCAACGGCACAGTCAAAGCCGGAGATGTGGTGCTCATCCGTTACGAAGGTCCCAAAGGCGGCCCCGGGATGCAGGAGATGCTCTACCCCACGTCGTACATCAAATCCATGGGTATCGACAAGCACTGCGCCCTGGTTACCGATGGCCGATTCTCCGGCGGCACAGCGGGTCTCTCCATTGGGCATGTGTCCCCGGAAGCCGCATCTGGCGGGATGATTGCGCTGGTACAGACCGGCGATACCATTAAAATCGATATTCCCAATCGTACCATCGAAGTGGCCATAAGCGATGAAGAACTGGCCAAACGCAAGGCCGCCGAAGAGGCCAAAGGAGATGCCGCTTACAAACCAGGCCCTCGCCCGCGCCAAGTCTCTCGCGCCCTTAAAGCCTACGCCCACTTCGCCGCATCCGCCGACAAAGGCGCAGTTCGAGTGATTGAAGAATAGGTCCGGTTCCCTTCATTTTCGCCTTGTCATCGATTCACCGCACCAACTCGAATATGAAAAATGACCTGAAATATTGAGAGTCGGTATCTTCATAAATACTCCGGCGGTATGTGGTTGCATGGAAACTCCGGGGCGCAATGGAACAAAAAAAACCTGGAGATGAACGGTCAGTTGGACTTATTGGCTGTGTCAGCGGAGGGTATCGGAAAATTTACGCGTTGCGGCTATTGCTGTTTTCACCGTTTTCATCATCATCATCATCGTCATCATCGTCATCATCGTCATCAATCCACTCTGTGTTTTTTTCGGATTCCCCTTTACCAACCACTGACTCAATCATGCTTTCTGTGCGCTTTTTGGCGACAATATCGCTGATGCGTTTGAGAGCAAAAATAATCACAAACGCTGACGCGGCGATAATGACCACCCATTTCCATATAGCCAGCTCAAATCCAACGCTGGTTGACGATGGCTGAACATCCTGCTGCGCTATTATCATTATTGCCAAATTGACTGGATTCACTTTTTTGCTCCTTTTGCGATTTTCACTACCAAACCTATACTATTGTCATCACCGTCTGGCAAGCCACACCAACACAAAGCAGCTGATGCCAGTGGTCTCTTCTTGACCGGACCCACTTAATCCGATAGACATTCGCAGAGGAAAATTGTTTCCCAAACCCGTTGACGCATTTAATCGCTTCAGCGGACCCAACGTCGAAACTGACTTAAGGAGTACGACATGGCGAAAACAGCTAAAAAAGCAAAATCAGATTACACCATCATCGAAAAACGTTCCGGCCGCTTTGCTGTAAAAGGTAAAGACGGTAAGTATATCAATGGCGAAGCCAAAATTGAAATCCTGCTCAAGGAGAAAAAAATCAAGCTGGCCCCGCCAAAGAAAAAAGAAGCTGAAGCCGCTGCCGAATAACCACCATTTTATTTATTCCATCATTCCATCATTCCATCATTCTCTTCACAGCGAACTCGTCATTGCAGGGCGAACACGAAGGTTTGTCCCTACTCGACGCATGTTTCGGACCAGATGGGTGGTGCACATAACACGTCGTCCAACGAGGGGCGCCAGCCTGGTTCGTTTGGCAGACATCCTTTGGACATCAACCAGCAACGACCATCCGGGTCAAGTGCCAGAAAAATATCCTCGTAACAGTATTTAAGCGGGGCACATCCATAAAAAAGGGATTCACCGTCACAGACAACAGCGACCCCGTTGGGCCGTACATGCTGGACCTCAACCAGGTACATTCGGCCACATTCCGCCGTCGCGTCGCGACAGTCGTCCCATCCCAGACTATCGCAGTAATGGGATTCACGCTGGGAAAACAGAGTGTCCATTTCCGCAGTGTCAAATGTAGCCGGCGCTGTGTCAGGATCGGACGTCTCCCCAACACGCACCGCCGAATCTGTGGACTGTGCATTGGACACACTGGAATCCCAGCCCAGTGAATCGTTTACAATCACAGATGTCCCTGGCCCTTCCACCGCCCCCGTGTCCAGTTCGATCTGAGCCGACTCGTAACAGGCGATGACGCCAAACACGCACATCAGCCATGTCCACGACATTCGCATTGGCCGATAATATCAGTGAAACTGAAAAAAGATCAAATATAACCGCGCGCTTCGCACTCGGCATAGGTGTTGAGGTAGCGAAAGTAATAAACCCATTTCATGGGGCTATCGTCGTCAAAACGAAACTTGTACACTTTGCCTTTTACGCGGCACTCAAAAATGGTTTTCATTTGGAAAACGTAGTCGTTGACCTGGTCAACCGGCAGGGTAAACGGTTCGATTGCACCATCTGAAGGGACAAAAGATAATGTCTTTTTGGTCAGTTCGAGACGCCCAACAGAGATTGTGGGGTACTCACCCAGGTCGGTCACGTCGCAATAGTGAACACCGTCGTTAGCGGTCAGCAAAGCCGTGTCACTGGCGTTCGCAAGCCTGTCTTTGACCTGCGTCTTATGCCAATTGGACCAGTCCAGCAGATTACCCACTGCAACTGCTTTGTCGTTTGCAGGGGACATCTGAAAGTGGGTATCCAGTTTCCAGACAGCGCCACATTGACCGCAGGAAACGGTACCGCCCTCCCCTTTGATACGGTCTTCAGCATTACACGATTTGCACATCCACATAAAACGATTGAGTCCGACGGTGGCTGGTTCCCCAACGAACGGGGTTTGCGCCATCTGCTCATCTTCCAAATCGCTGTTGGCAATGTAGCGGATGACTCTGTCGCGGATCTCTTCTTTGCTCATGGCGGCCAGTTGATCCGGCGAAAGAATTTCACGGTGGATGATCACTTTTCCTTTTCGAAAACTTTCAGACCACCAGGGTTTACTCAGGAAATTGCCGGTGATGCGCATCATCACCAGCGGCAGTTTGGAACGCTTAATGATACTTTCAATGCCGCCATATATGGGCTGGGTTTTTCCGTCCCAGGTGGTTTGTCCCTCAGGAAATATAAGTACCGGATAGCCATCCTTCAGCGTCTTCAGCGTATATTTCATGGCACCCACGTCTGATTCGCCCTTTTTCTTTGGAAAGGCTCCTATGTTGCGCAAATACCACTGGGTAAATCTGGGCGCCCTGAATCCTTCCTCATTCATCATAATTGAAAGCGGATACGGACTCAGGTGGCCTATCAGCCACGGATCAAAAAAATTGCCGTGATTGGATACCACAATAAACGGCCGTCTGGGGATTTTCTGGTCGGTGTTTCGGACCTCCACGTTAAATTTGGGACGAAGGTAGACAAAGCAGAACACCCTGCTAAATGCCCAAAACCACCATCTGTGAAAATACATCAATGCTTTTTTCATGCGTCTTCCCAGTCCTTTGATCAGTCTTCAAACAAAGCATCCGCCACGGGTTTCACCCATGTTTCGTCCATCAAATCGACAGCCCGATTATGGCCGCCATCATCCCAGTATGCCCAGCCAATTCCCCGCCGTTCGGATTCCTTGCGCACCATTTTTAAAAATATTGTTCGGCTGCGGGCATCCGCAAAATCAATGGCGCCAAACTCACCCATGTATACCCGGATGCCATTTTTTTCAACAAATGCGGTGGCGCGGTCAAACTCTTCCCACACGGTTTTGGGGCCGCTCGGGTTCACTTTGGCGTCAAGCGTGTTGTACGCCTTCAACCAGTCGGCACTCCAGGGGTTACTCAAAGCCGGCCCGGTAATTTCAACCGGTTTGGCGGGGGGGCCTGGAAAAATAACCTGCGCCACCTGGTATTCGGCGTCCATCCAGGGGGCGCCCTGATGCGTGAATAAAATGGGTTGATACATATGAAATGTGGCCACCGTGTTTTCATCAAAAAAGGAAACATCCATATCATCCAGCCACTCGGTGTTGGCCCAGAAATAACAGTCAATAAAGACGATGCGATTTGGATTTGACGCGCGGACGACTTCGAGAGTTTCTTTCATCAGCGGGTTGAGAATGTCAATCGTCAGTGCGCCGCACGGCTCGTTAATCAACTCAAATGCAACTTTGTCAGATCGATTTTTATAGCGCTCGGCAATCTGTTTCCAAATTGCCTTGAAGCGTTCGATATGGTCTTTGGGATTCTTTGCCATCTCCTCGTAATGGTGCAAATCCACGATGATTCCCATCTGGTGCTTTTCAGCCGAATCCACCGCAAAGTCCACCAGTTCCCAAAACTCCGGGTCAATGGTGTAAGGCGCCTGCTTCTGGGCATGGGCACTGAACCGAGCGGGCAGCCGAATGTGATCCAGCCCAGCCTTTTTGGCCATGACAAAATGCTTTTCAGTCACCAGAACCCCCCACTCTCCCAGTGACGGCGCTTCGAGTGCATTGCCGATATTGATGCCTTTGGTAAATCCTGGAATGGGTTTGTTTTTGACCGAAAAATTGGGAGACGGCAAAGTGATATTCAGATTATCATCCACAATCTGTTTTGCCGAAGGAGACGATTCCGGCGCGACGACGACGGGCAGACCGTCCACCGCGGTTTGCGCGCTTTGTTTTCCACCACACGCAAGGAGCATTAGCCCCGCGAAGAGTATTGCTGTTCGATTCATATACAGTCCTTTCAACGGCGCATGGTTTTACCAGAATGTGACGCAGACATAAAGAGGACAATTACACGGAATTGTGGAAGTATGTTCAGGCGCCGAACGAACAGTACGCGTGAATCAACTGCTGTTGAGATGCAAAACAGGCTCACATCTGCTCGGTAGAGTGACTGGGGGGGGCTTTGTCCGCGACCTGCGAATCCCTGTTGGTTTGGGCAGTCCCCTTAAGATACAGCTGATACTCCCACTTCTGAATGAGCGACAGGCCACGGCGGTTCAATTGACTGTCATGATTCTTTTCGTCGAACCAAACAGATGCGTTGGCTTTGTGATCGGAAATAATGTTCTTCCTGAGATTGTATATCAACCGTCCTTCAGCAACGGAAAACACACCGATTTCAGCTGGATAGCGAAGGTTGCCCACGTACTGAAGCAATTGTCTTTCGGGAAGCGGTTTTAACGCGGGCGTCGGGGCCACCGGCTGGGTCAGCATATCCCTGAGCAGCCCTCTGATGTGGTGATGAGAGAGCACATCGGGCACATCCACTGGCGAATTAACAACCACCATAAGCAGATGAGTCATCACATCATTGATGGCGATACCGTGACCAATCGTGTTTCCATCATCGTACAAAGACTCCCCATGGTCACTCACGAACAGCACAATCGTGTTCCTGGCGACACCGTGTTTCCTTAGAGACGTCATCACCCGTGCGGCTGCGGCGTCCACATGGTACACCTGGTCATAATAGGAACGCATCACAGCATCCTTGTTTGAAGGCCGTATATCCGATGTGGCGACATGATGGTCACACAATACCGGTTGGTTTACCTGCTTGTAGGGGAAGTGAGGGTCCACAAAAAACGACCACAAAAAGAACGGTCTGGTGTCTTTCTTTTTTGACTTCGAAGCCAAATATGCATCGATTTGGTCAACCAGCAACCGAGCGGGTGTCGTATGGAATGTGCCCATTTGGCCTGGGGCCCGCGTGGGATCAAACACGACATCTGCACTCATGTGCGCATCAAATTTTTCTTCCTTCAGGTCGTAGCCGCTAAAAATGGCGGTCTCATAATCATTGTTCTGAAAGTCGTCGAATACTGTCGAACCTGCAGAGTGAAATCCACCGTACAAAAACTGCATTACGCTGCTGAAGGTGTATCCCTGGGATGAGAACGCATATTGCGGCGCCAGCGCACCCTCCTGTATCAGTCGTTGAAATGCGGGCATGACCATTTGCCCGTCAATTTTTTTACTGATGGAATCAAAGCGTACACTTTCCATAAACACAACCACGACGTTTGGTTTTCTGACAAAAGTCAAATCCGGCCACTCCACCTGGGCGATGGCGCTGTTATCCGGATTCTCCGTAAACAAATCGAACTGCAAATCACCGCCCAGCAGGTTCTCATCAATACCGTCGTTGGGTATGTCAACCGCAAATGGCCTGCATCGGTTGTCAAACGGCTTTGTGTCCGGTGGTATATCAAAGTAGCCCCAGCCGTCCCCGTCGAAATCAGTGGCGACCGATGCCAGCTCAACATACGGATACCCCACCGACGTTCTGGTGATCAGCGAAATTGCTGCCGGCCAGCGATTGAGAAAGACCGTTACCGTCAAAATCGCCACAACGGTCGAAGCGGCAAGGCTGATTGAAAACCCCCTGGAGTGAAGCACATCAGGCGACGGCTTCCGAAAGAGGCGCCCAATCAAAATATCTGCGCCAACCCCCAGTATAACAATTCCCAGCGTGCCATACAGACACAGTAAAACATCCGACCGGTACCAGCGCCAAACGGAAAGCGCCAGCTGCCATGGCGTCTCCACTGCTGCAGTGGCTGCCTCCAGAGAAAACCGATGTCCCCAGACCTCGGCGATTCGAAAGCGAATCACCATATCCAACAGCAGCATGACACACCAGAAACAACAAGTGACCACCAGACGCTTCACCGGATCAACCCTGAATACACCCAGAACCTTCATCCACAGCCACAGCCACGTGCCAACCATCGAAAAGCTGAAGATAAAAACCAGGACGGCGAACCCGACCTGTGACTTTACATCGATAAGCAGAGCCGGTCTCAACCAGAGGCTTTTAAACAGTGGCTCAGTCCATTGCAGGCTGAATATCGTAAGCCACGCTGTAATCAGCGCCAAAGACACAGCAACGATGAGTACCGGTGTTTTCAAAACGATCATTTCTCCTGATAGAACGCATGAATCGCGCATTCTCCACAATCCCCGTCAAACGGTGTCGTTTTATACCTGTGTGACTTTTATTCAACATTTCTTTGAAGTTTAGCCACTGTCGGCCCATTGATCGCCATTGGGCCCGATTGCGAACAATACCATCACGGTGGCATCTGTCGCCGTGCCAAATAAACCCATTGATTTTCCATCCTGAATCGATTTGAATGGAGTGGCGTAAAAAGAACAATTGACCCTGAACTGATTATGGTGAGTTGCACATGTTACTTTTTTTTCGACCGCTGCTGTTTCATTTTATTTTAATTTTCACCGTTGTTGCCATTGGGTGTGATGAACTGAGCCAATGCGAAAAGGAACTGGATTTCGAAGAACATAAATGCGGAATCGATTACGACAATCCCGCCGACATCTGTGAGAATCCATTCTGGGAATGCCAGATAAACTGCCTTTCGGGAATGCGCTGTGAAGAGCGCCTGGCGTATTATTTTGAGGACGCAGAATTGTCTCTCGATAAACAGCGTTGCTACATCACCTGTCGCGAGGGGTTCGCCTGTGACGGGCAACCCGCCTCTCCTTACGTCCGACGCTGCGATGGTTTTATTGACTGTCTCGATAAGACCGATGAGCAGAACTGCACGTATCACACGTGTGATGATGGCCAACGCGTTGTTGAATACGCCTTGTGTGATGGCTATGTGCACTGCGCCGATGGCAGTGACGAAATTGAATGTGAGGTGCAGCCATGACCGCCTGTAAATGGATATTGACACTGGGGCTGCTGTCGACTGTCGCATTTTTTATGCTGTGCTGTGAGGAAGCGCCGTCATACCAGTTTTGCGAAAACGAAAATGACCTCGTGTTGCCGGCGCCTTGTGATATTGCCAGACCCGCCTGTCAAAAGGCCGTATTCGAAGCGACCAAATGTGTAAACGGCAGCAATATGCCCATGCCGCCCATTCGAATGATTACTCAGGCCGAGCACCTTGCCGAACTGGAGATGCCTGATGCGGTTACACCAACCGATTCCGATATGGATTCCGGTATCGACGATACACAAACGATTTTGGAGAGTAACGACACGGAAGCAGAATTGGACAGCAGCGCGGACCTGGCGGCGTCGCCTGATGATTTCTGGGATGAAACCCTGCGATTGCTGGACCTCATCGAACCGGAAAGGACGAGGAGGGAGGCCATTACTGAAGACTTCTCATCAAGCGTTCTGGCGTACTATTCCAATCGGTATCAGGATGTCACCATAATTACCGGGAACATATCCGACAGTTTTGAAGAACGGATGTCAACTCTGGCGCACGAATTTACCCACGCGATTCAGGATTACGAAATCGGCCTTGATGAGCAGTTCGAGCTGTATTCCTACGATGATGACATTCTGATGGCCCAGCAAAACGTGATTGAGGGCGATGCCTCGGTTCGGGCGGATTTTGCTTTCGCGGTGCTGTCTGGCATCCCTGTTGATGAAATGTATTCCCGGCAATACTATCTATCCAATCTGGCGTATCGAAGACGCGTCGTCGCATCCCAACCGTCGCCTTATGTGTTTGCCAAAAACCTTCTGCCCTACGCCACCGGGGCGCTGTATGTCATCGATACATTTGAAAATGAAGGACTGGGTGGGATAAATCGGCTCAGAGAAGACTTTCCAACCGCATCTGTGTACTGGATGGCGGGGTATGATGCGAGTCGCTTGTCGACGGATGATGGATCCCCCAGTCATTTTAACCTGCCCCTTGAATGTGCCGAAGCCGACGCGCCCAATGGCTATGAAATTCGGCATCAGGATCGAATGGGGGCGGCCATGTTGTTCGCTGTACTGAGTTCACAGTCGGTCGCCGGTGTCCATGACGTTGAATTACCCTGGAACTTAGCCATTCAATGGCGCTCGGACGCAATACGGTCATATGTGGCGGCGGAAGGTGACCATATCTCGGTGGCGTGGCATTTGCGTATGGCCACCCCCGAAGATGCAAAGCAATTGACGACCATGCTTCGGGACCGTCACCCTCATGCTGTTGTCAAACGTTTCGGAACCGAGGTTATCGAATTTTTTGCAAATGACCCAGCTGTTCTGCCAGCATGGATCCGATCCTACACCTGCGACTTAACCCGGGCTCAGGACACGGCCCCGACCGAAACCCAGGGACGGTGATGGCATCAGACGAATCGGTGAACCCCCTGTTTCGGTAGCACAATGCGCATTAATTCGATCATCTGATACGCGTTCAGGCCTTAAAAACTCCCCGTTGTCATCCGCCGTCTTCGTTTTCCGTTAGAGATTTCGGCACAATATTTTCGCCGATATGTTTCAATTCCTCCTGATCTTCGATACTCCAAATCGATACCTCATGATGCGGACCGGTCTCCATTTTTTTGATGTCCCCTTCTGTAACATCGTTTCCAAAAGTTACGAGTTCTGCCAGCAGGCTTTCAATCTCACTGTTTATTTTACCATCACTCATGATGGGACCCCCTTTAAAAGCTTTGATATTGCAAATACACATTATGCGCTTTGCACTCCTGGACCTCATGCTGCGTGATCACCACAGGAGTCGGCACGCCAAAAATTTTCTTTAGAGGTGAATTTGAAGAATCAGATTACCGGTACACCAACGCGCCGTGGGGACAGAATTGGGCACAGGCGGGATTACCCAGGCAAAGATCACATTTTTCGGGCTTTCCCCGCTGGGTGTCGAAATGCATGTGTCCAAAAGGACAGGCTGTTTCGCACAGCGCGCAACCAATGCAGCGGTCGTCGTTGACCGCAATGGCGCCGGTGAGTTCGTTGCGCACCAGCGCCCCGGTGGTGCACACCTTAACGCATGCCGCTTCAACGCACTGCAGACAGGTCAACTGCACATGTTCGTCTGGCGAAGTCGTATAGATGTGAATCCGACTTCGGGCGATGGCTTCCCCTTTTCCTTTTATCATTGCGCATGCCAGTTTACACGTCCCACAGCCAGTGCATTTGGACGGAATTACCACGAGTGTCTTATCCATGATGCACCTTCATGCTCAAACCGGCAAATCTGGCCGTGACCTCTTTGCGCTTACATTCCTGGCACTGAGTATAGTAGTCCTCGGGAAGTTCGCGGTTGGCAACGGCATAGTCACGATACGCAATCGACATCATGGGCGCACCGCAGGTCACACAGTGGAGCCGCTCAAATACCTTTCCCCAGATGGTGATGGTCGCTGGTGTTTCAGTCAACGCGATACACCCGGTTGGACAGATTCGGGCGCAGGCGCCACAACCGATACAGGCGTCCGGGTTGGCGCCGTAGGGAGGCTCAATTTTCCTGGTATCCCCGCGGCCGCTCACGGATATGGCATTGCACCCCATCTGTTCGCAGGCACGGGTACAAAGCAGACACAATACGCAGTCTCCGGCATCCGCGACGGGTGGGTAGATGGTCTGCGGATATTCGACATTCTTCGACAACGCCTGAAGCGCCGCGTTTTGGGGCGCCCTGGCCATCAGCAGATCAATGGTGGTGCGACGGGTTTTTAAAACGCTTTCGGAGCGGGTGTACACCTCGAGATCGGGCTGCACTTTATACTCACAGGCCGTCACCTGCTTTCGTTCACTCCAGCCTTTTTCAAATACTTCAACAATGCATACGCGACAGGCGCCGGCGGTTTCAAGCGCCGGATGATAACATAGAGACGGAATTTGAATTCCAGCCCGGCGGGCCGCACTGAGCACAGTGTCCCACTTTTTCACTTCAACCTGTTTACCGTCAATTCGAATGAACATTCCTGACCTTTATCCCACCCTGGTATCAGTTTGACAACGCTACCAACGAATTCAGTTCATCTTCGTCTTCTTCGGTCAGCGCCACGTCGATATTGTGTTCCTCTCTCAGCCGTACACCTTCCTTCCACCCTGCCACGAAAGCGGAAACATTCAGCGCTATGAACTTGGGTTTCCGCGTAAAGGTTTCCTGAATCACCTCGGTAATCTCTTCGCAGGTGGCAATTTGAGTAATACCGGCGTAGGCGCCGAGCAAAATAAGATTCGTCGCTCTGGCGTTGCCCATGTCCATGGCAATCTGACTGGCCGGCAGTTCAATCACCGGACAATCCAATCGCTCGAACGGCTCTTTGATGAGAGTGGTATTCAGAAGAATCAACCCGCCGGGTTTGACTTTCGGCCCAAATTTTTTCAGCGACGGCGTATTCATTACCACAAGCGCGTTAGGGCGTTCGATGTATGGCGACATGACCTCGCCGTCTGAAATGCACACAGTAACATTCGCTGTACCCCCCCGCATCTCAGCCCCGTAGGCAGGCAACCAGGAGACCTGTCTTCCCTGCTTAATCATGGACTGGGCGAGCAGTTTTCCGGCCATCAGCATGCCATGGCCTCCGAATCCTGCGAACAGGACGTCTGTGCTTTTCATTCAGTACCTCCCTTTCCCGGCTCGGGCACTTTATGCTCACCGAGCGGATAATAAGGCAGCATATTGTTTTTCATCCAATTCAGAGACTCCACAGGAGAAAGTCCCCAGTTGGTTGGACACGTTGATAAAAACTCAACAAAACTGAAGCAGGTGTTGCGCACCTGGTACTCAAATGCTTTTTTTACAATCTGTTTGGCGCGAATAATCTCAGCTGGAGAGTGCATGGACACCCGGGCGACATATCCCGGCGTTTGAAGCTGCGCCAGTATCTCCGACATTTTTAGCGGAAATCCATCGTCTGCCACATTGCGCCCGCCCGGAGTTGTGGACGTGCGTTGTCCCGGAATGGTGGTAGGCGCCATCTGCCCACCAGTCATGCCGTAAATGGCGTTGTTTACAAAAATACAGGTAATCTTCTCGCCCCGGTTCGCAGCATGAATGATTTCGGATGTGCCGATGGCCGCCAGATCGCCGTCTCCCTGATAGCAAAAGACAATCAACTCGGGCCGACACCGCTTGGCGCCGGTGGCGACAGCCGGCGCTCGTCCGTGGGACGCCTGAAACATGTCACACCGAAAATACTTGTACGTAAAGACGGAACAACCAACCGGAGAAATACCCACTGCGCGCTCGCGAATATCGAGTTCGATAAGCGTTTCAGCCACCAGTCGATGAATTATACCGTGGGTGCAGCCGGGACAGTAATGCATCGGTTCGGTAATCATCCCCTCCGTATGGGAAAATATTTTTCTCATCCCCCCCCCTCCGCTTTGGTCAAACTGTCATACACCGCCTCGACAACATCTTCGATTGAAGGGGTGAGACCGCCACATTTTCCCAGAAAGTCGACTTCGACACGCCCTTTGGCCGCCAGTTGAACATCAACCAGCATCTGACCCATGTTCATCTCCACATCAAGCACCCGCCTGGCTTTGCCAATGGCCTCAGACAACGCCGCAGATGGGAACGGTTGCACAGTTATCGGCCGGAACATGCCCACGTGCACGCCTTGCTCCTTTAGCGCCACTATCGCCGACTTGCACACCCGGCTCATCACGCCAAACGCGGTGATTAGAATATCGTATGGTTCATCACAGTTGAAGGTTTCGTACCTGGTTTCATTTTGCGCCACCACTGCATACCGCGCAAATCGCTCGTGGTTTTTGGCATTCAACTCAACTGGGTCGAGAAAGAGCGAACTCACCAGTCTTGGCTCGCGTCCCCGGCAACCGGTCAGCGCCCAATCGTCTGCCTGCATGGGCGGTCCCACTTCGGTTTCGGGAAATGACACCGGTTCCATCATCTGTCCAATCATACCGTCGCCAAGAAGCATCACCGGCATTCGGTACTTTTCTGCCAGCTCAAAACTCAACATGGTTAAATCCACTGCTTCCTGCACCGAGGACGGTGCCAGCACCAGCAGATGAAAATCACCATGAGCCGTGCCGCGGGTCGCATGCGCATAGTCACTTTGCGCCGGCAAAATCCCCGCCAACCCAGGGCCGGCACGCATCATATTCACAATCACGACCGGCAGATCCGCACCAGCCAGATACGACAGGCCCTCAGACATCAGACTGATACCGGGAGACGAAGAGGAGGTCATCACCCGAACCCCCACGCCAGCGGCACCAAAAATCATATTGCTGGTGGCGACTTCGCTTTCAGTTTGTATATACCGGCCACCAACCTGCGGCAGACGTTTCGACAGGTATTCCGGCAACTCGTTTTGCGGCGTAATTGGATAGCCAAAAAAATGAAGACATCCCGCCTTGATTGCGGCTTCCCCAATCGCTTCGTTGCCTTTCATCAGAATCTTCGCCATGCTCTGTATCCTGTGTCAATAAGGATAAAATTCGTAACGACATCCCTCCGCATAGACCTCAATGGCCAAATCGGGACAGGATATCGCGCAGAGTTTACATCCGATGCAGCGGGGTTTATCCACAACCTTCGCATAGCGGAATCCCTGCGTGTTGATGTCGTCTGACAGCTTTATAATTTTTTGGGGACACGCACTGATACACAGTTCACATCCCTTGCATTTATCGTTAACCACCTTAATCAATGGCATAATGATCCTCTATAGGGGGCATCTATCGCCCCTTCCGCTCGGCCACAGCCAGCGGCCAGGATTGCGCCGCGTTGACATTCAGCCAGGGCGGCAGCATGACCCTTTTCATCACAGCAATAGGATATCGCGAAGTTTTTCGCAACTTTACAACGTCCACAGTGTCTTCCATCACCGCTGCAAATGCCACGGGAATGTTGGTTTCAAGTGACAAATTTTCTCCTAAAATCAGGCCTTCCCGCACAATTGAATCGGTTGTCAGATCCATTAAATGTGTATTAATTATATAGTTTGTAACATGTAAACCGGATACACGCTCGATATTTTCCTTCATTTCAATACATCCCTGAAGGGTATTGGTGAATGGCCTGCGACCATTAATCACCTGATACAGTGAATACACGGTATCTCCGATGGCGCTGCGAAGCGAAGCCAGTACTTTGGCGCCTGGTTCATCCCCCCCCACATCGAATATGCAAATATCTTTATCTGATACATGCTGAAGCATACCCTTAATCTGGGGAATCAGAACAGGTAAATCGGAAAATTGGACTTCACCACTGGGGATGACTGGCGTTACGCCTTTGCTTCGCAGCAACTGCTGGGCTTCCCGGGTACGAAAGTACGGATTGGCCATATCGAGGTCGGCAAGCCTCACCGCGTGTCCGTGAGCCGAAAGTGCGATGGACCAGTTGACCGACACCTCGGTCTTGCCACTGCCAAAAGCGCCGACAACAATATTCACGCGATCATTCGGGACAATATAGCCATTGTCGCATATGTTCTCCCGCTCTTTGTCACTTTCGGTGTTCTGACCGTTCAAAGCCGTATCCCTTGTTTTGACTGCCCTATATAGCTAGCAGAGCTCTGTCACAGGATTGTCATAGTTACATCCGGGGAATGTCATGTCTCCGACTTTTCGAAGAAAACAGCCCCTCACCCCCGAAGTGCCGATTATTATACTGATTTTACTAAATTTTCCAGAAGGAAAGCAGCTACTGAACAATCGGCTCGCACGCCCCGTGTTTTGTCATCTGCCCGCCTGCATCATATAGGGGGACACACATATGCTGTGAGTCACAAAAGACCATTTCACAGCTTTTCTGGCAACATTTCCTTACCTCGGTATCCAAATCGTAAAGAAGACACAGTCCGTTCTGCGGTGCATCAGAGTCAAGGCAACTGCCATCGACAGCTATATTCACGCACTCGCTTCTCGGCGTGCAGGTCTCCGCACAGGTATATGTAACGGGTTCCGCATCCTGATTCAGGCTGCAGTAACCAAGGGGCTGCGCTAAATCAAAATGACTGCAAACGGCAGTTTCCCCGGAAGCGGATGTACACCTGGCCGGTGCGCAGGATTGTCTGCAACAGCATCCCGATGGGCTGGATGCGCATTGCTGTGCAATCAGTTCAGGATTATCACACCATACAACCTCACCGTTTTCGCCAGTGCGGGTGTAACACGATTCATCAGGGCCGCCCGTTCCATCAGCAGTATCATAGTGCCAGTCAACGATTTCCGAGTCAGGATTTAGCACGTAATAATGCGTTTCAGTGTCAACCGTCTCCGTATCCTCTGTAGATGGCGCTAAATATGTAATTGGCTGGGTCTGACAGGCGATGCTGCTCACGAATAAACCCGACGACAAAATGCATCTGAATAAAAATTGCTGCATGGTGATATGGAAAAGTTGAGATGGACCCCGCTGAGTTATTAGTTCGATTTTTAATGCCACACTGTTTTACTTTAGAGGATGCGCGATAAAATTGAAATATTTTAATATTTCATAAATCACTGCCAGCAAATTTTTTTGGGCATATGCGTGCCAAATCAAACCGCGTCCGATTGGTGGTATTCTGATTACCGCGGTTATCAGGGGTGTCATGAAATGGGCCTTAACATATGTGGCAAAAAGCGATGAATGAATGGGGTCTGGAACGCTCTCAGAGCTCGGGTTAAGAGGAAATACTGTTCGTCATACCCGCGAAGGAGACTGTCGATAAATGAGCAGTG
>JAFGWT010000350.1 GCA_016937015.1 Deltaproteobacteria bacterium
ACGAAATCACACACCTCGAAAATCAACAGGACACTCCCTGAAACCCTTTTCTCAGGAAAAAAAAGGCCGGTTAAGTTGCAAAAAAAATGAAAAAGGATTTTAAGAGTTGATTTCGAGGGCCCTGGCCCTCTCCATCGCCCCGGTTGAAATCAGCCGGTTTCACGGACTGTCGTCCGTTGCACCACGGCATATTTCAACAGCGGGGTGCAAAAAAAATGAAAAAGGATTTTAAAAGTTGATTTCGAGGGTCAGGGTTATTTGGCGCTGCATGATATGGTGGCGGCGAGGATGCGCCCTCCCGCATCGGCGTTTTCGCCGTACACGAGAATGGCGTTGTCACCGTTGGATGCGAGTCCCGCGCGAATGAAATCGCACTTGTCGGCATACACCTGAAACTCGCCACCGGTTTTGGTGCCGGCGCTGTCAAACCGGTTAAACCCAACCAGGTAGTTGTTATTGTAGGAGCGCACAGCCGAACTGAAAAGCAGGGAGTTGCCAGATGACAGTCTCGGTCCCTGTGGACCATCGGCCCTGGAAATTCGAGCGGCCGGTTGTGTCCGCCTGCCTGTTGGGTCGAGTACCGTAAAGTAGAATTCCTCGGTGTGATCCTCGTCCCGGTCGTCCCGGTAAAGCGCAGCAAAACCGCTGCCGTAGGGCGTCAAATCCGCCGCAGCGTCGAAAAGTTCCAGGGTGTCCACCAGGTGCCGTTGCGACCGTTTCAAATCCCTGCCAATCGGCGCGCTATAGAGCCGCACCGTCTTCTGATGGCCATCCACTTCAGTCCAAAGCACCAAAGCCCGGTTTCCGTTGCGCGCCAGTTTGGGGCCATACGCCGCGGTTTGCGCGTCAATGTGTGTCCGGGTCAGCGTTTCTCCGGTTTCAATGTCAACGGCACTGAGTGCGATACTCTGTTTGGGAGTAAAACTGTCCTGCCAGCCCACGAGTAACGTGTCATCCAAAAATGTGGCAGACACTGTTTTGGCGAAAAGCCCGGTTTGTCCGGTCTGGGTGACCCAGCGAACGGTGGAATTTTTCATATCAACAAGCGCGGTGGCCACCTGGGCTGCGCCTTTGTTCTGATGGCAGAGCATGGCAAGTGCCACCAGATTGTCGGACACCCGAACCGGACTGAGGGACACGGCATCCAGTACCAGCTGATGTTTGCTGTGCCACCATGTTTTGGGGGCAATGGGGTGCACAGATGGCTGCACAATCTGCACAGGCCTTGACATAGGGACACCCTTGTTATTGATCACCGCATAATACACGTTGCGGTCCGCAGACCAGAATACGGCGATTCGACTGGCATCCAGCCGAATAACTTCCAATGACCGCGGGGTGCCTGTGGTTTTGGCCACCACGTATTCGTTGGCCATTCGGCACTCCTGCTGTTCCCGCTGGTCGCAGCCGGCGCCCACTGCCCATGCAAATGAAAGAGCAAGAACGATTTGAATGACTATTCCACTGCGCATATTTGTTTTCCGAAATCCCGCCGTTACCTAAACAGAAACGCGTTCGGTGTTGAAGATGCACCAAAACATCCTGCAACCCCAAAGCGAGTCACCGCCATTACCGCGAAAGCGGTAATCCAGATAAAGCGAAACTGGATCTCCGCCTTCGCGGAGATGACGAACAGTAACTCATTGATTCCAGGTCAACGCGTTTCTGTTTAAAATGCCGCAGTACTGTAACAGAAAAAGTGATTGGAAAGAACTACTCAATTAAACGAAGGATGGAGAATGGTGTCGGGGGGAGGGGGGCTAGTCCTTATAGTCGAAATTTACGGTGTATTGTCCTTCCACAAACACACCAGGTGCGTCTTCGATGCGAATTCGGTCGGCCGCCTTCGAAACGCATTGCATCATTTCGCTATCCTGAATATCGGATTTGGCGACTGCGGTTTCCCTGGGGCGTTTTGATTTGGGCTCAAATTTCATTTTGAGGTCCACATCGCCCTTGGCGTTGCGATCTTTTTTCAGGGCATCTTCGTAGCATTTTTGAAACTGTTCCTTCTGGGCTTCGAGAGCGGAATATATCTGACCTTCGGTTTTTGGATTCAAACTGCCGCAGCCGGCCAGCCCCGCAACCAATAGTATTCCCATCACCAGCGTTGTGTATTTAAAGGCGTTCATGTCTTCCTCCTATAACTTCTGCTCAAGAATGTTGAATTCCACCCGACGGTTTTTCTCTTTGCCCTCGGCGGTATCGTTGTTCGCAATCGGTTTTTCCTCGCCGTATCCCACCGCTTCCATCCGTGATGCATCCACACCTGCGTCTGTCAGAAACTGCATGACCGCATCCGCCCGGGACTGAGAAAGATTCTTGTTGTAGTCTTCAGTGCCGTCAGAGTCTGTGTGCCCCTCAATACGAATTTTTTTGATATTGGGATTCTGTTTCAGTACGGTGGCCACGTCGTTGAGCAAATCATTGGATACTTCCTGAATATCGGCCTTGTTGTATTCGAACATCACTTTTTCGGTGATTTCAATTTTCTTACCAACAACTTTGGCCTTTTTGGGAATCTGTTTCGGACTTGGCTTGGTTGGGGGTTTTGGGGCCGCCGGTCGGTTTGCCGCCACCTGGATTTTATCCTGGCCTTTGAGCACGTGGGTGTTGCCGACACTCATCTGAAAACTGCACCCCGCCATAACCAGTCCCTGGGTCAGGAATAACGCCCCAACCCATATAAAAATGGACGATTTCATAGTCACCTCCTAAACAGTTGCGATGCACGCTGTGCCCGCAAAAAACGTTGTTCCGGTTTATCCCGGCAAACAGATCAATACTGAGTGTCGGGAATGTACAGTTGTTTTCCTGGCAATGTCAAATGTGATCCGATAAGCAGCCAACTTTAAAGGGGACTGTGGCTGCAAATTATGGTATCGACGGATTGAAACACGCAACCTCACTGAAATTTGAACGCTGGCTTGTGCGAAACGGGATAAAGCGGAGAAAAGGAAAAACGAGCTATATGAAACTGGGTGCCCATCAGTCCATTGCCGGGGGACTTCATCTGGCCCCTGAGCGAGCGCGGCGTATTGACCTGGCATGTTTTCAAATGTTCACCAAAGCGCCGCAATCCTGGCAGGAGCCGGACCTGACCGATGCACAGATACAGGAATTTCGGCGCACTTGCGCGCGCTGTGGATACGACCGATTGGAGATGGCGGTCCACGCGTCATATCTGGTCAATCCCTGCTCTGCCAATGAGACCACCCGTGAAAAAGCCTTGCAGGCACTGATTGCGGATGCCAGGCGCTGCGATGCGCTGGACATTGCCTATCTGGTGTTTCACCCTGGCTCACCTGGAAAACACGAACAGGAAGAAGGCCTAAAGCGGGTGGCCGAGGCCATCCGGCATACCCTGGCGGCGAGCGAACGGGTGTGCCTGCTCATCGAAAATACTGCGGGCAGCGGCCGGGGTATCGGACATTCCTTTGAACAGATTGCTGAGATGATTGACCAGACCGGGGCACATCGCCGGATTGGCGTCTGCTTCGACACCGCCCATGCCTTTGCCGCGGGATATCCCCTGCACACTGTCAAAGACGCCGCCCTGGTGTTCGCCGAATTGGACCGCATCATTGGGTATGAGCGATTAAAGTGGATGCATCTGAATGATTCCCGCACCGGCATGGGATCGCGAGTGGACCGACACGCCCGGATTGGTGAAGGCCAAATCGGTACGGCATTGTTCAAATGGCTGGTGAATGCGCCTTTTGCCAAAGGCATCTGTGCCACCCTGGAAACGCCCCTTGAAAAAAATGAAACCTACGAAAAGGATGTTCTGCGACTGCGAAAACTGAAACCCGCCATCAAACGCCCATAGATCCCTTTGGACTTTAGTCGATCCGGTCAGCACTCTTCGTCCTGCCGATTCCCTTCATGTTCTGTCTTCAAGCTCAATCAAATACAATCCGAATCGGTACAGACCCCATCAATTTTTTAAAAATCGATTCCATAGGCCCGATCGCGACCGTTGGCGATTTCTTCGATTTCTTCCCTGGTGTACAGGCGTCCCTGATTCACACCGGGACAACAATCCGCCACTTCGCCGTTCCATGTTTCAGCGTTCAGGTTTTCACTCCAGAAGGGCCAGGCGCTGCATTGGGAAGGTCGCGTGCCGTAGACGGTGCAGCGGTTATTTTTAAGGAAATTGCAGTTTCCCTTAATCATCGTTAAGTGCACGTTGCCGTACTCATCGTTGGCGCAATGGGCATTTAAAAAATCAATGTGCGTCATGCCCAGCGTGGCGCTGATGTCTTCGATGTTTTGATGGGACAGATACACGTAGGCGTAGTCGTCGTGGGTTTTACAGCAATTGCCGCAACCGGTGCAGTCAAACCGAAGACCATCTTTGTAAAACTGTTCGTCTCTTTCTGACATCATGGACTACTTATTCTTCAGCCAGGGAATATATGCTCTCGCTTCCGGCGCTTCCTTTGCCGCAGTGGCAAATACTTTGGCGCCCAGCTTAAGCAAATCACCAGTGCTTTTAACGCGTCCGATGGGCGCGTCACCCACCTCTGCAAACCCTTTTTCGTCCGCAGTCAGTTTTTCCCAGTTGTGAAACAGACGTCCCCAGTGGCTTTGCAGCACCTCATACACCTGATCGTTGCCGTTGTGGGGATACCAGTACAAATCGTGATAGGCCACCGATGCCAGATACGCCCAGGGCGCCATCCAGGTTTTAAGGGACCATTCGACTGTTTTCTTCAGTTTTCCCCAGTATATCTGGTGCTGCATTTTTGATGCGAATGTGAGTTCCTCTGTGGGGTTGGTAAAATTCCAGCGTTCCTTTGCGGCTTCCAGGTCGCCGACAATTTCAATCTCATCGGGATTCCCCACACCCAGTCCCAGTTCGTGGGCGGTGCGAATAAACTTGAGATCCATTGGGTTGTATCCCATCAGCTTCGCAGCGACCGCATCAATGGCCACCTGATCCGCCGACGCCAGAATCACGTCCTTGACCACCGGTCGCATGCAGCGCGGTCCCGGTCCGTCCCCTGCAAACGTGCCATCCATCACCGCGAACACGCCCGGGTGAATCTTTTTCTGAATCATTAAAAGGTCAACCAGGGTTTCGTGAATCACCGGATGCGTCCAGTGCCGGTGTTCGTTCAACAGTCCGCCAAACGCATTTTTCATGGCGCCGGTGGTGGTGGTGAACACGTGATTCTTAATGGTGGGCAGATGAATGATATTTTCGCCAATAAACCGCTTGGGAATGTTGAATCCATTGGGATATACATCGTTGAGCACCAGAAACTTATCGGCCAGATCTCCCACCGCTTCCCGCACCGGTATCCATTCCTCCCCTTCATACAGATGCACGTTTCGAAGCCCGTACTGTTCCATCACATTGAGCTGTTTGTTTTCGCGCTCTCCCAGATGGGCGTCGATGACCACGGTGCGATTGTGACAGCCATGTATAAGTGATGAATCGTAGCCGTCCTTCAGCATGGCGTTAATGACGCCGTCCAGCTGCCACGGTGTGGTGGAGGCGGCCGGATAAAAGAAATGCCAGCTGATATTGATTTTAAGGGCAGTATCCGCATCCTTTGAAATGACATCCTGATAGCCCGCCAGATTCATCAGTTTATGATAATCCTCACGAACCGTTTTGGGAGACGTGCGCAGGATGGCGACTTTGGATTTGCTTTTTGCTTTGTTTTTGGACCTGGTCATTGTGTTCCTCTCGCTGATTGCTGACTGACACCCACTGACTGATACCACTGACTGATACCACTGGAAGATGATATAGCACAAACACACGGCGTTCGCTCAAGCACTTTTATCCACTTTTGAGTTCTTTTAACAACGACAGGGAATTCCGGTGTAAACAGCGGGCACTGAACAATGGCGTGGGGCAGACAGTACGGCGTCAGACAGCGACGTTTTCAACAGGGCGGTGTGGCGACGCGATAACTCACGGTGCTTTCCAGGTCACCTCGATTTTGTCGTCTCCTATAAAAACCTGGCGTACATATTTGACGTCGGTTCCCTTTTTTCGAAAGGACTGGAAACAAATCGGAGAAGCAATACTGAAGCAGAGAACAGCAAACCGAAATTGTCAACGCTGGAAAGACACGGCACTAAAATCTCTCACTCAATTATTCGACTCCCAAACATCAGACGGACCAGTGGCCGTCGTCCGGGAAATTTCGATAGCGGTCATTGGAGTGCCGCCAACAGGAACTGCTGTTCATCAGATTGTGACAAAATATATTGAAGGTGCAGAGCTGCATCAAAAATAAAAGCCCTGAAAAAAAATTTGGATTTTGGAGTGAAATTCGTTTGGGCTGCATCTTTGCCGGCGAAAAACTGCTACACCGGACATCAAACCTGCGGTTCGCCGCTGCGCACCCAGCAGGACTCGAACCTGCGACCCGCGGTTTAGGAGACCGATGGTCGTCGATGGTTGATGGGGAGAGGACTTTTAAGGGCCAGGTCACCGGACCAACGATTTACTTTTTTGCCGGTGGGCGCTACCACCGATATTCATATGGATATGGGGTCAGACCTATTTCTATAAAGGTTGGGTTAATGGAAGCCCCCCGAAAGGGCTGAGTGATCCCCATTTTCCAAATGTTCACACAAGCCAGCTTTCCTTTTAAATTTGCAATACTTTCAATGAAGTGTCCTTGTTGCAATAGCTTGTGGCGTCCTAGAGCGGCGACCGGTTTGAATTCTCAATAATCATGCGGCGTTCCGATGAACTATCTCCAGATTCTGTATGGCGGCAGCACGACGT
>JAFGWT010000351.1 GCA_016937015.1 Deltaproteobacteria bacterium
CATCCAGCGTCTTAAATGACACCGGCATATGCCCCACCGCCTGTGCGGCGTCCACGAGGGAGAGGGCGCCCACCTGTCTGGCCGCTTTGGCGATGAGAGAAACCGGATTAATCGTGCCCAGCACGTTGGATACATACGTCACCGATACCACTTTGGTGCGCGCATCAATCAGGCGCGGCAAATCATCCATCCGCAGCTGTCCGTCATCGGTGAGTTCAATGAAGCGCAACTCGGCACCAGTCTGGCGCGCCAGCTGCTGCCAGGGAATCAGATTGGCATGATGCTCCATGCGCGTTAAAACAATATTGTCCCCCGCACGAATTTCGCCGCGCAATCCGCCCGCCACCAGATTAATGGCGGATGTGGCATTGCGGGTAATCACCACTGATGATGCGTCAGGCGCATCCAGCCAGCGAGCCACCGCTCTTCGGGATGACTCATACACCTCTGTCGCTTCGTAAGACAGGGCATGCATGCCGCGATGTGGATTACCGTCATGATTGCGGCAGAAATTGCAGCCTTCGTTTATCACCGACTCGGGCCGGAGGGAAGTGGCGGCGCAGTCCAGATACACCAGTGGTCTGCCGGCAAACTGTCTGGCCAGAGTTGGGAACAGGCCGCGAATCGCGTCACTGTCCCAGTGTTTTGTAGTTTTGGCGTCGATAATCCCCCTTTTCCCCTTCGAGGTTGTTATAAAAGGTGCAAAACCGTCATTCCCGCGTAGGCGGGAATCCAGAATGCATTGAGAATCCGGGGTTTCCTGGACCCCTGCCTTCGCAGGGGTGACGGTATTCTCTGCTTTTGTAACAACCCCCTTCCCCGAAGGGGGAAACTGTTCAACCACGCCCGTGTCAATATCCCCCTTTTTAAAGGGGGTTAAGGGATTTTGCCGTTGTTCCATTGAGATCATGACAGTAATTCCGCCTTTACTCTTCTCTTGTCTCAAGCCGCGCCAGCACATCCGCGTGGGCGTTCCAAAGCAGCTCGCGAATATGTTCGGGTTGCCCCTGCAGCATTTCATCCAGCTGACCTTCCACAATTAACCGGGTGGCTGCGCCTTTCGAAAGACCTCTGCTCTGCAGATAGAACATTTGCATCGCGTCCAGCGTTCCGGTGGCGGCACCGTGAGAACACATCACATCGTTGTTTTCAATTTCCAGTTCGGGAATGGCCGTGGCCTGCGCGGTTTTGGACAGCATCAGATTGCGTGAAATCTGGTACGCCTCACTGTCTCTGGCCGCTTCCTCGATGCGAATTAAACCTGTATGGGTCGCATTCGCCCTGTCCAGCAGCACACTTCGGGACTTCATATCCGACAGGGTGCGGGGCGCCACGTGATGCTGCCGGGTATGAAAATCCAACGCAGTCTTATCCTGCAACACACCAAATGTGCGAATCTCGCTGTGGGCGCGTTCCCCAATCAGTTCGCCGGACAAATCCGCCTTAACCCGTCCGCTGCCGGTGGACGTGGCCAGCATATTGAGGCCAGCGCCATTTTCAAGCGCACATCCGTGGGAATAGTGCAGCGTGTCCGCCTCGCTGGTCGAAAAAATCAAAGCATGATTGAGCGACGCACCGTTCCCAAGGGATACCTCAGAGACCATTACTGTTCGTCCCGTAGTCGACGAACTGGTCACATGCTCCACCAATGTCGCTGACGCGCCCGGTTCGAGCAAAATGCTCAGCCGTACGAACGGATGACTGCAATGGGTCACAATCCCCAGGTTAATGGGCGATTCCAGCTGGACCCCCGCCGGAATTCGCAAATACAGGCCGGTGGTCCACAGGGTCTGGTTCATCGCTTCAAAAAATCCTCTGTCCGGTGCAACCACCTTGCCAATGATCGCCGGGGAATCCGTCAGCGCCAGTACCTCCACGCCTTTTTGCTGCGCTTCGTCATTGAGCGTAACGAACAAATCTGATCCCGCCAAAAACTGGACGCTGTTATGCTCTCCTGTGGCACGGCTCACCATCAGGGAATCTCTGGACGCCACCGAGCCAATATCGGGTATAAACCCGCCGGCGCTGGTCCTTTTCCACACATGACCCACATGGGTGGGCACATCCATGGCGTCGTAGCTGCGCAGTGCTTCATTTCGCGCTCTGGCAATGTGCAGGGGATCATCTTTGCCCGGTATCGGAAGCTGCGCCCGCGTGAGCTGCGGTTTAACCGTCTTTGACCGTGGTGTTGCTTTTACTGTATCAGCCAATCGAACCCTCCATTTCCAGCGCAATGAGTCGATTGAGCTCAATCGCGTACTCCATGGGCAGCTCTTTTGTGAACGGCTCAAAGAATCCATTCACAATCATCAGTTTCGCCTTCTCTGGGTCAATGCCGCGGCATTCGAGATAAAACAGCTGCTCATCCGCCAGTTTGGACACCCGAGCCTCGTGTTCCACCTGGGCGTCCTGCTCCACTATCTCCATGGTGGGATAGGTGTCCGTGCGGGATGCGCCGTCGAGAAGCAGTGCATCACAGGTCACATCGGTTTTACAGCCGGTCGCGCCCTGATTTACCCGCACCAGACCGCGGTAGCTGGCCCGGCCCTTTCCCTTTGAGATGGATTTCGACACCACCCGCGACGTGGTATTGGGCGCGGAATGAATCATCTTGGCCCCCGTGTCCTGATGCTGACCGTCCTGGGCAAACGCCACAGAGAGCACTTCGCCATGAGCGCGCTCTCCTTTTAAAATCACACAGGGAAATTTCATGGTCAGCTTCGAGCCGATGTTGCCATCCACCCATTCCACCGACGCCCCCTCGTGGGCCACCGCCCGTTTGGTCACCAGATTCAACACATTGTTAGACCAGTTCTGGATGGTGGAATATCGGATTTTTGCATCCTTGAGCGCCACCAGCTCCACCACTGCAGAATGCAGGGAATCAGTGGTATACACCGGCGCCGTGCATCCTTCGATGTAATGAACGCTCGACCCTTCATCGGCAATAATCAGTGTGCGCTCAAACTGTCCCATGTTTTTGGCGTTAATGCGGAAGTACGCCTGGAGCGGCACCTCCACATGGGTATTCGGCGGGACATAGATGAACGATCCGCCGGACCACACCGCACTGTTCAGGGCGGCAAACTTATTATCCGTTGGGGGAATCACCGACGCAAAATATTTTTTTACAATATCAGGATGTTCCCTTAACCCGGAGTCCATATCAAGGAATATCACACCCTGTTTTTCGAGCTCTTCCTTCATGGAATGATACACCACCTCGGAATCATACTGTGCCGAGACCCCCGCCAGAAATTTCCTTTCAGCCTCCGGAACACCCAGCTTATCAAAGGTCCTTTTGATATTTTCAGGCACATCGTCCCAATTGCGGCCCCGTTCGGCCCCAGGTGGAATGTAATAGTAAATATCGTCGAAATCGATGTTGGTGATGATGCCCTGGTTGCCCCATTTGGGCATCGGTTTCTGTAAAAACGAATCGTAGGCGCGCAACCGAAATTCCCGCATCCAGTCGGGCTCTTTTTTGTAATCGGAGATCATCTTTACCACATCCCGATTCAGCCCCTTGGGAGCGCGACCTTCCAGCGACTCCGGATCCGAAAAGCCATACCGTTCCAGGTAATCCGCATTCACGGTATGAATGTTTTCCTGTGCACTCATGAATGTACCTCGCTCTTTCCGGTGATACTGACATCCGCCACCTGGCCTGTGACTTTCTGCTTCAGCCAGTCGTAGCCATTGGCTTCCAGTTCCCTCACGCTGTCCGCTTCGCCTTCGAATGCAATCTTCCCTTCCATGAAATAATGCACCCTGGTGGGCACCACCAAATCGAGGAGTCGCTGATAGTGGGTCACCATCAGCACACCGGCGCCCCTGGCTGCAATTTCATTTATGCCGCTCGCCACCACCTTGAGTGCGTCCACATCCAGGCCGGAATCGATTTCGTCCAGAATGACAAATTTCGGTTCCATCATCACCATCTGCAAAATTTCCAGCCGTTTCTTTTCACCGCCGGAAAACCCGTCGTTGAGATAGCGATCTGCAAACCCCCACGGAATTCCCAGCCGTTCGAAAACGTCCTCAAGCTCTTTTCTGAACGCAAAAACATTGGTGGTATTTTTGCCCAGGGCGTTTAGCGATGCTCTCAAAAACGATGCCACGGTCACACCCGGAATGGCTACCGGATACTGAAATCCCAAAAACAGCCCTCGCCGGGCCCGTTCATGAGGCGGCATCTCTTCGACTGATTCGCCGTTCAGAGTAATGCGTCCACTGACGGTCAACGCCGGGTGGCCCATGAGTCCCGTGGCAAATGTGGACTTACCGGAGCCATTGGGGCCCATCAGGGCGTGTATTTCACCGGGATGAACCGTCAGGTCCACCCCCTTAACGATGGATTTTGCATCAGCGGCAATTTCAATGCCCTGGCAGGAAAAAATCGGTTGTGTCGCGTTTGTCATGAATCACCTTTTCAAGGGTTATGGATTATGTTTCACCTTCAAAGTGGTATTCGCATACCACTTTGTCAATGCATCCCTTGCGCATATGCCTCAAATTATTTTAAAGACCCGATTTATCATAACGGAAATGCACGGATATAAAGAACAGGGGCACATACCGTCGTTTTGTTTATTTATATCTTGTTCTGCATTAAAATGACCGCTGATCGCCATCACCGGCGTTGACCCTTCATTGCAGAAAGTGAACATATGAACAGACCCCTGGCACTCATTTTTGACATCGACGATACCCTTGTGGACACAACGCCGTCGTACCGCGGCGCCATCATCGAAACCGCAAGGCACTTTGGGGGAACGGTCACCATGTCCGACATCGCCAGCGCCAAAGCCCGAGGCGACGCCAACAACGACTGGGTGCTGACCATGGATTTGCTTGAAGCTCAGGGTATCCGTGTCCCATTGGACAGGGTCACGGAGGTGTTTGAACGTTTGTACCAGGGGACAGAGTCCGTACCCGGTCTAAAATACCGGGAAACCCTGCTATTGGAGAGGGACGTGATTTTGGCCCTGGCCACCCGCTATCGAATGGGCGTTGTCACCGGTCGTCCTCGCAAGGATGCGCTGGACTTTATTGCACAGCACGCCCTCGAAAACGTTTTCGAAGTGGTGGTCACCATGGATGATGGCCCACTGAAACCGAATCCCTTTCCGGTAAAAAAGGCGCTTGAAGTGCTTGGTGAAACCGATGCGTGGATGATTGGTGACACGCCGGACGATATTCGCAGCGCCGTTGGCGCCGGTATCACCGCGGTGGGCGTCATTGCCCCTGCCGACAACCCGGTGGACGCGCGAAACGCCATGATCGCCGCCGGTGCAAAACTGGTCCTCGATA
>JAFGWT010000352.1 GCA_016937015.1 Deltaproteobacteria bacterium
GCGAAAGGGGGGACTCGAACCCCCACATCCTTGCGGACACAGGCACCTGAAGCCTGCGCGTCTACCAGTTCCGCCACTTTCGCGACTCAGGGTAGGAGCTTATTTACACAAGTGATTTTCTGTGTCAAGCAGATAATGTTGCCTGATGCGCACTTTGTTACGGTTACCGGCAATCCGACAAATCCGGGTCACGCGTGACCGGAATTTGTGTTTTATTAATTGATGGCCTGCCGAGAATAATCATTGAAAAGTATGGAATTATTTTTAACATAATTGGCCTGACGCGGAATGTGTTACAAAAGGATTTGGCGGCTGAGCTGAATATGACTGTGCATCAGTTACTTCAGTTCCCATAGGATCAGGTTTTGGGGTTGTATTCCCCGGTGACTGAAAAGCGATTATCTGTCATGAAATTATCTCAAAAAAAAATGACATTGACGTCTCCGTGGATATGCCTCGGTCAATTGCTGATGCTGGGCGCGATTCTGACAATGGGCTGCTATCATATTGAGGATGAGCTCGACACGTACAGTTACACCCGTGATAATGACAATGTGGCTGGTGAGACGGACAGTCATACGGACATCGACAACGTTGTCGACAGTGAGACATATGAAGATACCGGCACAGGCGCTGACACGGCGGATGCCCATGTCAATCGATGTCTCGCACTGGATGGCGATGAGGATTATGTCCGCATTCGCCAGGACGAGGGGCTGGCCGTCTCTGGTGAGTGGACCATGGAAGCCTGGGTATGGTACCGCAATGATGGCAGTCTGTTGCATCCGGTATTGCGTGGTGCCGACGAGAGTACCTCTATTTCTTCGTATTTCATGTACTGTGAGTATGATGCGCTTGATGGCGGGGAGAAGCCAATGGTCGGTTTTGGGTACACATCTTCCAGCTTTGAAGCACTGCTCGATACAGAGCGCCTGCCCACTGAGGAATGGATTCACATGGCGTTTGTCCACGACGGCGAAAGTCATCGGTTTTATCTGGATGGGCAGCTGGTTAGAGAGATTATCAGCAGTCTGGATGCACGACCTGTTGCGGATGACGTGATTATCGGCGCTATTTTGCACCCCAACAAAACCGGATATCTCAATGGGTATGCTGATGACATCAGGCTGTCCAGTGTGGTCCGCTACGATGACGATTTCGTCCCGAAGATTGGTCTCGAACTGGACGACGATACGATTGTTCTTTGGAATTTCGACGAGATTTACAGCGATGATTTTACTATGGACGCCAGTGGCACGTTCGTCTCGTCTTTCTACGGCGATGCGCACATTGTTGAACGGAAATGGGATATGGAGTAGGATTCTGTAAAAGACCTGCTGCAAACTGCCTTTTTCTGATTTTTTCTGATAGAGTTTTGTCCGATGAGCACCGCAGACGCGCAACGCACTGGTAAAACCATGTTATCCATTCGTGACCTTGGGATTGAAATCTCAGGTGATGCCTCGCATCCTGTGCTCAAAGGGCTTAATCTGGATATTCCCCGAGGGCAGACTGTCGCCCTGCTCGGCGAGTCGGGGAGTGGCAAAACGCTGGCGGCCTATGCCGTGCTCAATCTGCTGCCTCAGGTCGCCCGGGTCACCTCTGGAGAAATTTTGTTTCAGCAAACAGATTTGCTTCAGCTGCCCGCAAAAAAGATGTCGCATATTCTTGGTAATCAAATAGGTATGGTGTACCAGGAGCCGAGCACATCATTGAATCCGCTGATGCAGGTGGGAAAGCAAATTGGAGAAACGCTGCGTTTGCATAAGAGTCTGGGCCGTCGGGCGGCCCGGGAGCAGGTGCTGTCGCTGATGGAGCTGGTGGGGGTTCCGGACCCCAGACGAAGGTATCGCAACCTGCCGCATCAGTTGTCGGGCGGTGTGCGACAAAGAGTGGTGATTGCCATGGCGCTGGCATGCAGGCCAGACCTGATTCTGGCAGACGAACCCACCTCAGCGCTGGATGCAACAGTTCAGGCGCAGATTCTGGATTTGCTCTCCCGCCTGATTCAGGACCTACGCATGTCCGTGTTCCTGATTAGTCACGATATGGGGGTCGTTGCGGCCCTTGCGGATCGGGTGGCGGTACTGAAAGGGGGCATTGTTGTCGAAAACGGAGATGTTCGCGACGTATTGAAAGACCCGGCTCATCCGTATACGGCAGCCATGCTGTCGGGCGATATTCAGGGCGGGAAGATGCAGGTGGCGACCAGCATTACCCAGACTGAAAGTGCACCCGATGCCTGCCCATTTTTGAACGACTGCAGATGGGCCCGCAAAGAGTGTCGCACCGCAACCCCCGAAGAAACCATCATCGACGGCAATCGAATGGTCCGCTGCTTTTTGCACACCCAAACGTCAGTGACCGAGGGAATGGAATGACCGAATCCTCGGAAATCATCAGTGAAGCCGTTGAGGTCAGCAAGGCGTATTCTTCACGACCGGGGTTTGGCGCCGGCAGCGGCAAGCGAACGCTGGTTCAGGCGGTGGATCGGGCATCGCTGCAAATCGTTCATGGGGAATCGGTAGGGCTGGTAGGAGAATCCGGCTGTGGTAAAAGCACATTGGGGCGGTTGCTGCTGCGCCTCGAGATGCCCACCGATGGGACCGTTTGGTTCAATGGCGCGGATATCACCCGCATTCGCGGTCGTAAACTACGCATGAAGCGTCGCCAGATGCAGATGATTTTTCAGGACCCGGCATCGAGTCTCAATCCGCGGTTCACGGTGGAGAATACGCTGACCGAAGCAATTACCGCCCACAAAAGCAAGCTGAAGGGCCGGGCGCTGAAAGCGCACATTGCAGCATTGCTGAACATGGTGGGATTGCCAGTGTCTTCCCTTGAGCGACATCCCCATGAATTTTCGGGCGGTGAAAAACAGCGTATTTCCATTGCCCGCGCCCTCGCGGTGGAGCCCCGGTTTCTTATAGCCGACGAACCGGTGACCGCGCTGGATCTGGCCAGTCAGGGACAAATTTTAAGTTTGCTGCAATCGGTGCAGCGGGAACTGGGGGTAGCGTTTCTGTTTATTGCGCACGACATGGAAACGGTTCAGCGGATGTGCTCAAGGACTGCGGTGATGTATCTTGGACGCATCGTGGAGTTCGCGCCAACCGAGGCGCTGTTCAAGACGCCCAAACACCCCTATACCCACGCCCTATTGCTTTCCCAGCTTTCGAAAGATCCGGATTTACGCACTGCCATGCATCTGCTGCCCGGGGAGCCGCCATCACCGCTGAATCCCCCGGCGGGGTGTCATTTTCATCCCCGGTGTCCCCATGCGGACATTCAATGTAAAACATTGGTGCCGCTGCCTCGCCCTGTGGGGGAAAACCACGTTGTTCGCTGTCATTTTGATTTCGATGGAAATCAAAAAAGCGACCCAAAAAGCAACGAAGACAATCTGTATGAATCGGGAAAGAAGGAAAAAAAGCGACCCTGACACCCGGTTAGTCCAATACCGTTGCTCCCGTCAAGGCCTGGCGGATTCTCGGGTAACCGTTGTCAGGGCCATAATGCGACCCTCAGTTGAGTCTGCGGTCATGTATCACGAGCAGGCATCCGGTTCAAGTGCGTTTACAGAAAAACGATAAATGTTTTCTCGTGAAATGGGGTAAACACATGTCTGGGGTGAATTACGGTGCCGCATATCGGCCAATCATTATTTGACAATTACCCCCTCTTCGTTATCATTTTTCGCTCAGAACAACCGTTAAGGAAAACAAATTGTATTAAGAGCTGGAGGCCAAAATGAACGATCAATTCAACGAAGGAAACATCCCGAATCAACCCGAAACGGACGATCCGGGCGCGGCGCCCCAGGCGAGTGCACCCATGATGGCGGATGCGGTGGACGATATTGATATTTCCAACAAGAGTCAGCGAGTGGTGGCGATTCTGGTGGTCATCGTTTTGGTGGCGGCGGGCATTGGCGGCTTTATTTTTTATTCGGGCAAGCAGAGTAAAATCGACGCACTCGAAAAACTGAAGTCAGATTTTGCCACCGAACACAATGCAGGATATGAAGAATTCTGGAAAGCGGCCAAACTGGATTTGGACGTGATGAAAACCAATGTGGATTTTGAAGCCAAAATAACCGAATATCTTTCGGTCAGCTCCATTGCATATACCCGACATTTAAAGGAAAAAGCGATTCCCGTTCTGGAGGCGGCGCTTCCCAAATATCGGGCACTCGAAGCCGCGCAGCTCATGTTGCCCGAACTGAAAGCGAATTTTCGCGCATTGGAAAATCTTCTTGAAACGTGGAATACGTTTATTAACGAAGTCTCAATGTACGAAAATTATTTGGAAAATCGTTCTAAACTAACGGCAATGAGTGAGCAGTGGGCCGGGGTCCAGTCCCAGCCGAAGGAAGAAAAGTATCGTGCAGGCGCCGCAAAATATCTTAAAACAGTGAACTGTATCCTCGCTCAGAAAAAGCAGTCCGCAATTGACTTTGATCCGGTGGATTTGAGTCTTCGCTTAAAAGACACCTGTGCAATTGCCAGCGAACAGTCGGCCTGGTTTCGCAAGGTGGCATTTGAATGTCTCGATAATATGCACAAAGAGGTTGAAGCGGATGCGGTTTTTGATGAAACCGTAAAAAAATATTCAAAGGAAGAGGGCCTGAATCAGGATACGAAGTCGGTTTTCGCGATTAATAATTGTCTGGATTTGTCGCGCAAATCCTTTGAATCTGAACTGAGCGAAAAAATTGTGAAAGCCTGGATGGCATACGGAAAAACTAAAAACGAGCTGTTGAAAGCCATTGACGCCCGCAAAGAGGAAATTTAACCAAAATCGATTGGTATTTCGCACTTTGTGCCAAAATAACAGATATTTGCGCTTACCAGGAACGCTTTAAACCCAGGGAAAGACAGAGATGAATTCAAAACGAAAACTTTTCGGCACTGACGGTATCCGGGGCCAGGCGAATGAATACCCCATGACAGGCGAAGTTGCCATGGCGCTGGGGCGCGCACTGACGCATGTTGCTCGCCAGAATGGCGGACGTAAATCCCCTAAAATAGTCATAGGAAAGGACACGCGACTCTCGGGATATATGTTGGAGACAGCTATCGCATCGGGCATTTGTTCCATGGGCGGAGAGGTAATGCTGGTTGGTCCCATGCCCACGCCAGGGATTTCCTTTATCACGTCGTCCATGCGTGCAGATGCCGGAGTGGTGATCTCCGCGTCTCACAATCCGTATTTCGACAATGGCATAAAGCTGTTCTGGTCTGATGGATATAAACTGCCGGACGATGTGGAGCTCGAACTCGAACAGATGATTTTGAAGGACTCGGGGTGGAATGGACAAACGCCCACAGGCAACGCCATTGGCAAGGCCATTCGCATCGATGATGCTCTGGGGCGCTACATAGTTGAACTGAAACATACCTTTCCAAGAGAGCTGAGTCTCGATGGCGTCAATATGGTGTTGGATTGCGCGAATGGTGCGGCGTATAAGGTTGCGCCAGCGGTATTTGAGGAGCTGGGGGCAAATGTGATTGCCATCGGTACCTCGCCCAATGGCAGCAATATCAACGAAAACTGCGGCGCTTTACATCCCGATAAGGCAGCCATTAAGGTGCTTGAAACCAAAGCGGACGTGGGGATTACCCTGGATGGCGATGCCGATCGGCTCATTCTCGTCGATGAGCGCAGTCAGGTCGTTGATGGCGACGCTGTGATGGCGCTGTGCGCAAGTCACATGATTAAGGAAGGGTCGTTGAACGACAATACCGTGGTGACTACGGTTATGAGCAACCTGGGCCTGGACAAGGCGATAAAAAAACTCGGTGGCAAAGTGGTGCGCACCGCGGTTGGAGATCGCTACGTCGTGGAGGCCATGCGAAATGGGAACTACAATCTGGGCGGAGAGCAGTCCGGACATCTGATTTTCAGTGACCATTCCACAACGGGGGATGGTGTACTGGCGGCGCTGCAAATTTTGGCCATTATGGTGAAGGAACGCAAACCCCTTTCGGAACTGGCTGGCGGAATCATGCAGAGAATTCCACAGTGCCTCCTCAGCTTCCAGGTTGCCAAACGTGTTCCACTCGAAAAATGTCCTGCAACGCAGGCGGCGATCACAAAGTGTGAAGAGATACTTGGAGACAACGGTCGGGTGTTTGTGCGCTACTCGGGAACAGAAGCCAAGGCGCGCGTTCTCGTTGAGGGTCCCGACAAAAGCGAAATCAATGGATACGCTGAAGACATTAGGCAAACGTTAATCAGCGAATTGGCGGAATAGATGGCAGTGTTTTGAAAGCGGCGTTTATATTCAGGCGTGACTTGCGTCTTTCGGATAATACGGGCCTTATGGCTGCGCTGCATGATTCTGATTCTGTGTTGCCGTGTTTTATTCTTGATCCTGTTCAGGTTGAGCCGCACCCATTCCGCAGTGAGTTTGCTTTTCAGTTTATGCTTGAATCCCTCGTTGACCTTGACACTCAGCTGAAAAAAAAAAGCAGCCGCCTTTTTGTGTTTCGTGGCAAACCGACGGCGGTGGTGTCGGACCTGATAAAAGCAGGCATTCAGACGGTGCATGTTAATCGGGACTATACGCCGTTTTCGCACTCGCGCGACAGCACCATTCAAAAAGTGTGCAAAGAGGCCGGCGTGAGGTTTGTCTCTCATGCGGATGCGTTGCTTTTCGAACCCGAAGAGATTGGACGGCATTACAAAGTATACTCAGCGTTCAGACGTTTTACCGAAGGCTTTCCGGAACGCCTCCCTCATTGCTCCTCCGCCGTGCATAACGCCCGTTATTATCGCGGCAAATGGAATGATTTGGGAATCGCCGAAATCCAGCGATTGCAACGTCCCATCCCAAAAAAGAGTGTCGCCGGTGGGCGGCGGGCCGGATTGACACTGTTGTCAAAAATTAAAAATCTGCACGACTACAGCAACAGTCGCGACCTGCCGGCGGTTAACGGGACCAGCCTGCTGTCCGCCCACCATAAGTTTGGTACAGTGTCAATACGGGAGTCTGCAACAGCTGCGGACAGCGCATTTGGACCGGACAGTGTCTTTTACCGCGAATTGCTGTGGCGTGATTTTTTCACTCATGTGGCGGTGCATCGTCCGGATGTGTTTGGTCATGCGTTCAACAAAAAATATGATGGTCTTTCATGGCGTGGTGAATCTGAGGCTTTTAATCGCTGGTGCCGCGGCGAAACCGGTTTTCCGATTGTGGATGCGGGGATGCGCCAGCTCAACCGGACAGGATATATGCACAATCGCGTTCGGATGATTGTGGCGAGTTTTTTAACCAAGGATTTGCGCGTGGATTGGCGGCTGGGAGAACGGTACTTTGCATCTAAACTGGTGGATTATGACCCTTGCGTGAACAATGGCAACTGGCAATGGGCCGCAAGCACCGGGTGCGACGCTCAGCCGTATTTTCGGATTTTTAATCCCTGGCGGCAGCAGCAGCGATTTGATTCCCGGTGCGAGTATATAAAAAAATGGGTGCCGGAGCTCAACCAACTGTCCCCCAGGGAAATACATGGTCTCGAAAAATCGGGTTTACCTCCGACTGCCAGTTATCCATGTCCAATGGTTGACCATGGCACTGAATCGGCGCTGACTTTAAAAATGTTTAAGCATTTGTTGTGACCGTCTGAAATTGCTTCGAAATGCGACATTGCGTTTCGCCTGAGCGCAGCTATAATGAAACATTGTTCGTCTTTCCTCTGGACATTGCGTTTTCAGCATATTCGGATTCTTTATGCGTCATCGGTGTTTCTGAATCGTTTTATTGGGTTTTCAGTTAGCGGAAGGAATCGACTGTATGAAGAAAAATGTGCAATTTCCGGCTTCTCGCGTTGATAGTGCAAGTCTGCCGACGGCGGATTCATCCGACCCAGACAATATCCTTACCCTTGACACTCTGCAACTGGTTGTTGAATCGATGCCCGTGGGCGTCTACATATTCGATAAACGCGGGAGAATTGTATACGCCAATGAGACTGGCCGGCAAATATGGGAAGGGATTAAATATGTTGGACCCTCGGATTTTCACGAGTACAAAGCGTGGTGGTACGACTCTGGTAAAGAAATCGGGGCCGATGAGTGGGCGGGAAGCCGCGCGATTCGAAATGGAGAGGTGTCGATTGATGAGGAGATACGAATTCGTTGTTTTGACGGCTCCGAAAAGATCATCCTGAATTCAGCATTGCCGCTTTTTGACCACAATGAAAAAATCGTTGGCGCCATCGCCACCAACCGGGATATTACGCGACAAAAAAGGGACGAAGGGCTGATTCGGCAAAGCGAGGAGCGTTTTAGGCGGATGCTGGACCAGCTAATGGAAGGCGTTCAGATTATTGGATTCGACTGGCGGTATTTGTACATCAATAACGCCGCGGAGATTCATAATAGAAGGCCGAGTGGCGATTTGCTGGGTCAAAAATACATGGACATGTGGCCAGAAATCGAAGAAACACAGGTATTTCGTGTGATTCACAAGTGCATGGTAGAGCGGATTCCCCAGCAACTTGAAAATCGGTTCATTTTTCCCGGGGGCGAAGAGGGCTGGTTTGATTTGCGTATCCAGCCCGTAAAGGAAGGCGTGCTGATACTATCGCTGGATAATACCGACAGGAGAGAAAGCGAGGCGCGGCTGCATCAGCATCAGCGTTTGGAATCACTGGGATATCTGGCGGGGGGGCATCGCGCATGATTTTAACAATCTGTTTGGCGGCATATATGGCAATATTGATCTCGCGATTGCAGAAAGCCGCGAGCCCAATGTGGTCCGAATTCTGGAAAAATCGATGGAAACCATTGAGCGGGCAAAAAATCTGACTCGACAGCTAATCACCTTTGCCAAAGGGGGAGCACCGCGTCGGGAGACAGGTAATCTGGCGTCAATTGTGAAAGATGCGCTTGAGAAAACAGTGAAAGACACGGACATTTCATTGTGTGTCGATGCGTCTCCGGCGCTTCATCCCGTCAGTTTCGATGGGGAGCAGATTGGTCAGACTGTCGAATGCGTGGGACTCAATGCGATTGAAGCGATGCAGGGGAGGGGGGGCTGAAGGTGGAGATAAAAAACTGTGATGAAGGCGCTCCACGGTTTTGTCGGTTGATCAGCAATATGTACGTATTACAGTTCGCGATTCTGGTCCGGGGATTACCGCTGCCCATCTTGACAAGGTTTTCGATCCGTTTTTTACCACTCGCGAACCAGGTCGCGGGTTGGGGCTGTCCACCTGCTATTCCATATTGCAGAGACATGATGGGGGGATATCGGTAAAATCAACACCCGGGGAGGGGACACAGGTGGATATGTATCTGCCGGCCATACTTCAGAAGCAGATACCCAAGGTGACGGGTAGTGGTCCTGGGCAAGTGAAAAGCGGTCGAATTCTGATTATGGATGATGATGAAGTGGTGCGAATAGCGACTGCCGCGATATTAAGACGCTTTGGATATGATGTAACCGAGACGGCGGATGGCGAATCCGCATTTGAAGTGTTCAGGGCGTGCTTTAACACGCCCAATGCATTTCAGGCGGTTCTGCTTGATTTGACGATACATGGGGGGTGGGGGGGGGCGCCGAGACTGTGGCCCATATCCGGCGCATCGATTCCGCCACACCGGTGTTTGTTGCAAGCGGATACACGGCCATCCCGGTTATGGAGAATCCGGGCGAGTATGGCTTCACCGCCTGTCTGCACAAGCCCTATCAAAGCAACGAGCTTCGTAAATTACTCGATGAGTATTTAAATCAACCCGACACATACAACTGAAACGCGGTTAAATTTTCGAAAAGCCCACGTATCTCGCGATGAATGCGGCTTTGCCGGAATTCAGAAAATGTTCGAATGACCATTCCCTGTCTGTGAGCAGATGTTTGAATTCGGGTCGAAACACATAGGCAAAAGCGTCGGTCTGTGTGCCTGATTCAAGGGAGACCCACACCGTGATGCGCCGGTACATTTCACCTTCGAAATCATCAAGATGGGTGAAGCCCTCATCGGAGATATGGTCATACAGTACTCCCAGAGTTGAAAATCCAGGTTGTGGCACAATGGCGGGATACTCTTCGTTCCTAACCGCGAGACACCGATAGTCTGTGAGGACGGTTTTACCAATCACGGTGCAATCACCTGCGACTCGAAACATGATGTCGTCGCACATCAATGACCCGTATGTGAACAGTTTACCCATCGGCAGAAACATTGACTGGTTGGTTAGCGTTTAACGGCTTTGACCTGACACACCTTCTGTTCTCCAGCATGGGGTTGCAGGCAGGCTTTGGCATTTGCACTGAACGCGCAATCCCAGTCGGTTTGTCTGGCGGTATCGATGCAGTACCAGCTCAGCACTATCGATATGGCGACCATTGCAAATCCCGCGATCATCGCGCCTTTGGCATTACTCACAAAGTCCTTGCCGCCTTTAAGTGGTTTTGAGACCGAAAGTGTATTGAAACCGGCGCGAATGCCTTTTATGGCCAGGATGATTTTCAAAATGGTCGAGAGACAGAAAAATGACAGAAAGAACACCATGGCCCCACCGGATTCCGCGCCGCGCATCCAGCCCAGCATCAGCACGTCGAACATCAGGAAAACGAAGATGGACAGGATGCTGAAAATATTGGCGCGTCTTGAAGCCGCCTGAACTTTTCTGTCATCTTCATCGAGCAGACTGTCATCGTCCACGCTCATCTCTTCGTTTGGTGCCTTGAGCTGGGGAAACGGTGCAAACCACGCTGCGATAAGTGAGGGAATGCAGGCAATCATTACCCAGAAAAAGTACTCTTTGAATCCCATTGAATCGGCCAGCGGTCCACTGACCATTTGGGTGGGCACCAGAATCAGATTCATGAAAGCAGTGGCGAAGGCGTAATGGGTCATCTTAAATTTGCCGGGAGCGAGTTGTTGCATCATGTACAGCATGTTGCCAACAAAGCCGAATCCATACCAGAATTTCTCGATACTTACCAGGGTGGCAATGTGCGCGAAAGACAGGTGATTTTCTGGTGTTACCGCGTAACTCAAATACAGATAGCACGCATTTGGAACATTCACGCAAAGGGCCAGAATAAAAAGGGTGCGCTTTAGGGTAAACCGGCTGATGAACGCGCCACCCAAAAGCCCGCCAATGACGCTCACAACGGTGCTGATGGTGCCGTCGATGGTGCCCTTGTCGACAAGGCTTAGCTGCAGCGCGCCGTCCTCGAGGCAGCCCTGCATAAAAAGCGGTGCTTCCACAAGCAACAGGCCCTCACCGCTTCGATAGAAAAACACAAACGCCAGCATGCCCCAAAGAGATCGCTTGTTGCAAAAGTCTCCGGCGCTGTCGAGAAACTCCTTGACGATGGCTTTTCCACTTCGCCCCTGCTTCTCCTGGGGAACACTGCCAGTGGGAAGCATGGCCATATGGTAGAGACCAAAGGCCCCCATACCGAGCCCGGAGGCCAGCAGCGCATACAGCCAGGCCGCCTTTGGGGTCATGCCCATACTGCTTTGCATATAGCCGGCCAGCCAGACCACCGCCGATACCGCGATGACGCGTCCAAGATTCCACGCCATAGATTGAACACCAATGTATTTGGCCTGATCTTCCTTTTTAAGGGAAGAAATGTAGATGCCGTCAGAACAGATATCCTGAGTGGCAGACGCAATGGCCACAATCCACATCAATCCGATGATGGCGCCAAAATATCCTGGCAGGTACAGGGCCAGTCCCATTAGTGCAAACAACACCCCGATGACAAATTCCATGCTCAGTACAAAAAACTTTTTCGTTTTGAACATATCCAGGAAACCCGCCCAGAAGGGCTTCAGGGACCAGACAATACCAATACTGGCGGTGGCAACAGTGATTTCGCCATCGCTGTGACCCAGATCCTTGAACATGGTGCCAGCCACCCAGATGACCATTGAGAACGGGATCCCCATGGCGATATAATTGGAAGTTACCCAGCTCAACGGATGTTTGATTTTCTTTTTCGGTTGTTCAGAACCCGAATCAGTTGCGTTCATCGTGATTTACTCCGTGCATTGCGTCGCGTCCGCGTTTGGCTTTCAAGTAGGTTTAGGTACACTGTTTGGTAAAAAAAAAACAGTAAAAACCCGGATGTGCCCCGAACTCAATTGACCCCGTGAATCTTTTGGTGTTCGCTTTCGCCCATGCGTCGTTTATCCAAATCTTTCCGCTTTTTTCTTTGGCCGGTGGTACTGTTTATCTCGGCAGTCTTTTCGTTGTCCGTGTTGTGGGGTGGCGAGGCTGATGCGGTTTCCGGATGCTGCTCCCGACATCATGGTGTCTGCGACTGCCAGTGTTGCGATGGGACGCCCCTCAGCGACACCTGTCGCTCCCGAATGCCCGACTGTGGCGGTACCCAAAATGCGCCTGGCAGATTAAAAAAAACCAGTCTGCCCGGTACGTTCGTCGCCTGGGTAATTCATGTGAAGGATGGTGACACCATTGCCGTTGAATATAAAAAGCAGAAAATATCCATTCGTCTTGCTGATATTGACTGCCCGGAATTCAAGCAGCCTTTTGGCATCGAAGCGCTCGAATTCACTGAACGGCAGGTTTTAAATCAGAATGTCGAAATACACGTTCGCGCCATTGATCGCTACGGACGTGCCGTCGCCGATGTGCGCATGAGCAGCGGTGAATCATTAAACACAGCACTCATTAAAGCCGGCCTTGCATGGTGGTACAAAAATTATTCCAAAGACAGGCAGATCGAGGCGTTGGAAATAAAAGCCCGAAACGCCAAACGCGGCCTGTGGTCGCAACCGGATCCGTTGCCGCCGTGGGTCTATCGCAGACAAAACCGGGTAGACAAGACGTAGTCCTGGACCGATTCGGATTGTGGTTGATTATGTTCACAGACAGAAAATGAAGTGAATGGGTAGAAGGACGAAGAGTGCTGACAGGGTCACCTAAAGTCCAAAGGGTTCAAGCGATTATGCATTCCCTTTTGACGGAGAGTAGGCGAGGAGGTCCAGTTGTCTGGAATCCATTGGGGCGTTTGGGGGTTTCTTTCGCGATTTGTTCCGAGAGCCGTTCCCGGCTTTTATTTTTTTCACTTCCTCATCGGGATGGGTCAGCATAAAGGGGCGGCTGTTGGCTTCCGAATAAAGCTTTCCAAGATCGCCTTCGCGCACCCGACGGGGCGTCTGCACTGAGGCGGTCCCCTCCTGAACCCGGGCCATTACAACGCGTTTCAGTGTCCCGGCCAGTTCCTGAAATTTACGTCTGGCCCCAGCGACTTCCATTATCAGCTCTTCAAGGGACTCATCCACTCCCTTAAAACGCACCACCTGCAGATGCGGGCAGCCGTCTGATGGGCCAGCCGGATTGACTACGCCGCATGCGGGGCAGATATGAATGGTCACGTTACCAAGATTGTATTTTTTTGCGTCTCTTGTATCCACGAACGGTATTGTAACTCATTTGAAACGAATTCCCAAAAATAAGTCTTACCAGTATCCGATATGGATTGCGAATCAGCTCTATGCGTTTTCCAGCATCGCCTTTACCTGCTTCATATCATTCCATACTTCCCGCTTCAGTGCAGGTGTGGCCAGCATGTCGTCCAGTGACCATGTGGGCATAACCGGAATAGTTTGCCAAGTATGGAATTGACCCCGAATCGCTGGCACCGCATCGGACGTGCCGAGAATCGCGGATGCCGCGATTTGTCCCAGCGCGACAATGACTTTGGGAGACACCAACTTAAGCTGTTCAAACAAAAATGGACTGCAGATTTTTACTTCGGAAGGTGATGGTGACTGACCAGCCGCTGGCGCACATTTAATTACGTTACACAAATAGCTGTTTTCGCGGCGTTGCCCGATTGCCAGGATGATTTTATTGAGGAGATGGCCGCGTTCGCCCACAAAGGGCAACGATACAAGGTCTTCCTGTCTGCTAGGGGCATCTCCCACAAAAGCAATGGGGGCCGACTGTGTGCCATCACTGAACACAATCCTTGAGCGGCTCTGAGAAAGTCCGCAGGCAGTGCATTTTTCCAGACGAAATTTCAGTGCCGAAAGGGCGTGCGCGCGGGGTTGTTCGATGGTCTCCCCCGTTGCCGGGCTCGCCTGCGGTTGCAGTAAGGCGGCCTGACCACTGCCTTGCTCCGGACTGCTTGAAATCGGTGTCGAAATCTCGGTCCTCCCTTTTTCAAAGGGATTTTTAGCACGAGCGCCGCCGTGGAAGTAGGGCTCAGGGGATTTTGACGGCTCACTTACGCTATTCGCGCTATGCGCAGCAAGGCCTTTGCGTAAAGGTACGGACGCCGCAGCGACATCCGGCAGTGTGCCTGACATGGGGTGTGCGTATCCCGGGTGGGCAAGCTCTGTTTCCCAGTTAACCCGCTGGATCACATCCTCAATAATGGATTGCAGAGTTGGAGTGGACATCAGCAGCGCTCAGCAAAATCAGGTGCTGTAGGTAAAATGGAATGGGTGCCCGCAAATGGAGAAGGCATCACCTTCATCGATCCGCTTGGAGTCAACCAATTGGGTGCCGTATTCCACTCCGTTGGTGCTCCCCAGATCCTTGATGTAGTAGGCGCCATTGTGAAAGAGGATTGCTGCATGCTTGCGTGATACATTGGGATCCTTGATTGGCAGGTCGGCGCTCTTGGAGCCTCGGCCAATAATGAACTGGTCCTTTTGAATGAGAATTTTGCGTCCCTGATAAATCATTGTCAGAACTGGGCGATCATTCTGTGGCCCGATGGCGCCCACACCGGAAATCGCTCCGGGCGTATACAACGCCCCTCCCCCAGGTGTGGATTGCGGCATTGGTGGTGCGGGTGCGCGCACGGCTCGCGGTAATGGCGGTGCCGCCGTTGGTCTTGGTGGTGAAGACGACAGTGTTGAGGCTGTCCGACTGGGTGGCGGAGGTGGTGGTGGCGCCGATGTCTGACCAGTGGGTCTGGGTGGTGGCATCGGAGGCACGCTGGTTGCGCGTGGCGGTGGTGGTGGCGGTGGCGCTGCGGGTGCC
>JAFGWT010000353.1 GCA_016937015.1 Deltaproteobacteria bacterium
CCCCCAGATTAGGCCCCCCCAGATTAGGCAAGGATCTGTTCGGTTTTATTCCAGTGAAATGCCACGGCGCTTCAGCAAGGTGCCGTCGGCCAGATACAGTTTTACGAGAGCGATGCGATACTGCACTTTGGCCTGCACTTCTTCGAGTTCGCTGTCGAGAAGATCCCGTTCGGCCTGAACCACTGCCAGCTGGGTTGCGCTGCCGGCGTCGAATTTGGCAAGAATGGAGTCGAGGGCGGTTTCCCGGTAAAAATGGGTTTGTGTGGTTATCTTAAGAAGCGCTTTGGCACTTTTGAGCGCATGCCATGCGTGGTGCACATCGTAGGTGACCATGTGCTGCAGGTTTTTCATTGCCTGTTTTTCAACGGTCGCGTCCACGGTGGCGATGGTGTGCTGTGCTTTGGCCGTGCGATTTCCCAGTACGTGCCGAAACCGGATTCCCGCGGTCGCATCGAAAGTGGATGCGCCCAGATTGGAAAAACTTTCGCCAAATGCAGCCGCATAACCGGTTTTGCCCAAATCGATAAACAGTTCCAGCCTGGGCAATACGCCGTTGCGAGTCACTCTCACTTCAAGGTCGCCTTTTTTCTGTCGCAGCTTTGCCTCCGCCAGCTCCTGACGGGAATGGAGCGCCAGGGCGACATGGGCATCAATCGAATCAGTCTGACCATCCGGCAAGTCCATGCCGGTGGTTGCCTTCACCCGTGCATCCGGGGGCGGAGCGGTGCCAGGGGTTATCAATTGCAGCAACGTCAGTTTTTTGTCGGTTTCGAGCTGTCTGGCCTCAAGCAGCGTCTGCTCACGCATGCCCACCTCCGCCGCTGCGGCTGCCGCATCGTTTTCGGGCAGGGCGCCCACCGAAATGCGTTCCTGAATGTCATCGAGCTTGGCTCTGGCCACATCCAGTGATTTTTCCACCGCCGCGATGGACAGTGCGGCACTCACATACTCCCAGTACGCAATCTCCACCTCGCCCACCAGCGCCTCGGCGTAGCCCGCCAATTCGTGCTGACTGATGCGGGAATTCAGTTCCGCCTGATGCAATCTCGCAAGGTTTACCGCTGGCCCGCGTCCCTGAAGCAGCTGCTGGGTGACACTCATTCCCAGCCGCGCACTGTATTGCACGGTTGTTCTTGACGAGTCCTCCCTCGCCGATGACACCGTCGCACGAACGGACGTGCCCAGGGGGGTTTGCTGCTCAATCCCCGCTTCAATATCTGTCTGGTGCAATTCCACATCAAACTGCTGTCCGGTCGACCTTGATACCTCGGTCGCTTTGGCCCGGCTGTGGGCGGCGTCGAGAATCAGCGCGGGATCATACGCACCTTTTTCAAGTTGTTCGAATGCGCCTGTGCGAATGGGCTGAAGCTTTTGCAGCAGAAATGTTTCGTTGTTTTCAAGGCTCTGCATTACTGCATCTTCAATCGACAGGGATATAGTGTGGGTGTCATCGGTTTGTGCAAGCGCCGGAAGTTCTGTCAGAAATTCAAAACATAAAAATGCAAGGGCAACGCGCAGCAAGTAGCCTGTCCCTCGCCCGTTGTCTGTAACTATCGACCGGTTCATGCTGCCTCCTTTGCCCGTGTGCCGGCGCCATAGACGGTTCGATACAGCACCGGTATGACCAGCAGCGTTGTGAACGTTGAGGAGAACAGACCGCCAAGCACCGCCCGGGCCAATGGCGCCTGGGCATCGGCACCTTCGCCAATCCCCAGAGCCAGCGGCACCAGTCCCAACAGGGTGGTCAGGGATGTCATCAGGATAGGCCTGAAGCGTCGTCGCGCTGCCTCAATGACCGCATCGTGCACGGGCATTCCTTCCCGCACCAGAAGACTGGTCTGGTCCACCAGCAAAATGGCGTTGTTGACCACAATGCCGCCGAGCATGATGCAGCCAATTCCGGATTGAATATTCAGGGTGGTATCGGTGAGCCACAGGGCAGCCAGCACGCCCATGGCCGCGAGCGGTGTGGCCACCATGACAATCAGGGGCTTGACAAAGCTTTCAAACTGAGCGGCCAGTACCATAAACACCAGCAGCAGGGACAACCCCAGCGCCATGGTCAGCTGGGAGAATGATTTTTGCTGCTCCTCGTAGTTGCCACCGACGTTCAGTTCGTATCTGTGGGGCCTTTGAATCTCCGACAGGGCATTTTCCACATCCGTTGCCACGGACCCCAAATCCCGGCCACTCACGTTGGCGCTAACGGTGACGATTCGTTGCTGGTCCTTGCGGGTGATCACCACCGGCGCCCGGCTCGAAATGACATTCACCAGACTGGAAAGGGGAACACTGTGCCCCTGCGCATTTTTAAGTTGCAGATTGAGCACCTCATCAATGGAGCGCCGTCTGGCGTCTTTCAGCTGTACCAGAATGCGGTACGAATTGCCCTCGCTGCGGTAATTCCCCGCGCGGGAACCGGCGATGGCCGTTTCGATGGCGCTGGTCACATCCCTGGGCGTGAATCCCAAATCCGCCACTTTGGCCCGGTCCATCACCAGTTCCTGCTGGGGGGTGTTGGCTTCGTAGGAACTGGTGACATCGGTAATGCCC
>JAFGWT010000354.1 GCA_016937015.1 Deltaproteobacteria bacterium
GGCTGTTGCCCTGCTGCTCACCGCCTTTGGTATCAGCATTGCCAATGCATCGCTGTTTTACAACCTGTATATCCGGCTGCATGTGGCGCTCCATCTTTCAAGCGCCCTCATCGCGGTGTTGGCGCTGTATCTGACCGCCGATGTGCTTATACGCAAACCGCACCGTCAGGCGTCCCTCATACTCGCGGCCATCCTGATTGTGACCATCGGCGCGGGATTTTACAGCTGGCGCACCATTAACCCGGATACCCGAGCGGAGCTGATACTTAAATCCGTCACCGCACGCAGTACCATCCGCACCTATGAGCAGTACTTCCCTTCGGACTTTTCCACTATCGACCTTGTTTACCAGACCCTGGAGAGCCTCGACGTTGAGAGTGCCTTCAAAAAGGGGCAGGATCAAAAAACATCCAAAACGCGTCTGCGCCAAAAGAATCGGTCCGATTCATCATCCCTGGGCCTGCCAAAGGATCTCAATGTCCTGCTGATCATTAACGACACCGCCCGTGCGGATGCGTTTCCCCCCAATCAGAAGAATGGCAAAACGGTGGGGTCCACAGAGGATACCCCGTTTCTGAATAAGTGGATAAAAAAGACCACCCGGTTTCGAAGCGCATATGCGCAGGGCGCCGGCACCATCGCATCAATGCCGTATCTGTTCAGATCCATCAATTCCATGTCAGACCCGCTGACCACGGGCGTCGCGCCGGGCGGGTTGTTTTTAAACGCGGACAAACACACCTTTGCGGTCGTACCGGCAAGCTTTCAGGAAGCCAAATCCACTGCGGACGTGTACGCCGATATGTTCAGGCAGTTTGACAATGTGGATTTCTATCCCAACCACGCCCAGCAGCAAATGGTGACCGATACCATTTCGGCCATCAGACAGCTAAAAGGCAAACCGTTTGTGGGATGGCTTCAGACCTACGCATTGCATCCACCATGGTTCGCAGACAACAGACTGCAAAAGCACTGCGGTGAGGCGTCGGGAAAGCAGTGTTACAAAAAGGCCCTCAAATGGGTGGACAGTTCCATCGAGCGGCTTTTGGACCGGCTCGACGCCATGCACATCCTGGAGCGGACCGTTGTTATTATCGCCTCCGATCACGGCACCAATTTGGGTGATAATCACGACGACTTTCATTCCGGCACGGTATGGGAAGAAACCATTCGCGTCCCGCTCTCCATTTACGTGCCTGGCCAAAAAGGCGGCGAAGTGAAATCAACGGTCGGCAACATCGACATTATCCCCACCATCCTCGATCTGATTGGCAGCCAGCCCCATCCCCTTCACCGGGGCACCAGTCTGGTCCCGTTCATTGGCCACCCCAAAACGCCCTGGGATAAAACCTACTTTTCCCGTTCCCTCGATGGCAACCTGGTCGCGGTCATAAAAAACCGGCAAAAGCTTATTCACGATGTGTCCGGAAACGTATTTTTTAAGTATGATCTCAGAACCGACCCAAAGGAAAACCACAATCAGTTTAACGTCAAAAACAAAACGGATCAGCAGCTGCTTCAGGCGCTGCTGCTGTCACAGCCGGCGAACTTTGCCAATTTTTTGAAAAATCCGTTTTTGCAGAACCTGCTGCAAAGCAAGCTGGCGCGAATGCATGCCAAATCAGATCCGGCCAACCTCGACCTGCTGCTGACCCTGGCGGCACACGATCCCTCCAAAAAATCGTGGAACGTGGTCAAGGATGTGTACAGCAAATCCAAAGACGCCCCATTTCAGTTGCTGGTGGCCTACCGGATGTTCGAATCAGACAGTCGCTACTGGAAAGCGCAGCTGACTCAGCTACTTGAAAACGCCGCGGGTACAGGCGCGGAAATGCCCCTGGTGACCGAGATGGCAAATCTGGGGGTGCCGGCGTTTTCTCAGACCCTGGTCGCCGCGCGGATGGGAGAATGGATAAACAAACGTCCCGAAAAAAGATGGCTGCCCTGGCTGGGCCTGATATATCCATGGAAAAACAAATCCGGAAAAAGCTTTGCACCGCTGATTGAAACCATTCTGGCCAACTACTGCGACCCGTCGTCCAGCCGATGCGAATCCACCAGCCCCATCCGTCTTGACACCGTTTCATTACGTCAGACTCTTGAAATTCTCGCGGACCTGAAGTTTCCCAAAACGTACGACCGAAAAAACCTGGAGCGGGAGGCACTGGCCTTTTTAAGCGCCGAAAATCAGTCCGTTCAGGCCGCGGCGGCGGCATCTCTTGGAAACGTGGGCTCGTCCACCAGCATCAGCCGGTTAAAGGCAATCGCCGAAAGAAGAAGCGCCGGACTGCCGGTGCGAAAAGCGTCTGTAAAAAGCATTTACGCCATTGAAAAAACAGCTTCCCTTGATTACCTCATCGAAAAAGTGACCGACCCCAACCTGACGACCGAGTTGATCGCCCTGATTTCAAAAAGCAAATACAAAAAGGCGCTGCCGTACCTGACAAAGATAGCCAAATCCCACAAACGACCCTACACCCGCAGCAAGGCCAAAAACGCCATCAAAAAACTGAGCGACAAATCCTGAAACGACCATTCCTTTTGTATCGGCATGTGTCATTCCCCAGCAGGGACGGCAAAATGAAGAAGTGCAATAGGTAAACCCCCAATAGTGTCAACCGGGCACCCTGGTAACAAATGCAATAGGTAAACCTGCAATAGGTAAACCACCCAAACTGAGCATTCGGCATTTTCATTGACACTGGTACGCTGGAAGTCACCAACTGCATTTTCGACAGCGATCAGGCGACCGGGGGCGGCGGTATCGCAGTGTTATCCGCATCCGCAGTGGTGACCAATTCCGTCTTCGCTGAAAATTATGCGATGTCCGGCGGGGGTCTGGAACGCTCTCAGAGCTCGGTATAACAGCGAAGATATATCGTCATGCTCGCGAAGATATATCGTCATGCCCGCGAA
>JAFGWT010000355.1 GCA_016937015.1 Deltaproteobacteria bacterium
CAAATCATCAATGTGGTTTCCCCATAACTTACGTATGCGAAAATCCGCGGGTTCATGGGGATAGAGCCTGGCCTTTACCAGACTGTTGAACTCGCCAAACTGGTCCTGATACTGCGACCGGTTGGTCCGGGTGCCAATATCTTCAAGCAACTCTTTTAACCGCAGCAATGTTTGCGGGGTATCGTGCCGCAGGCAGGCATATATGAAAATCTGACCGATAACGTTGTTGAAAAACTGACGTTTGCGGCGTTTCACCTTGCGCATGACGAGAAGCGCGGATTCAAACAGCGACACAGCCTTTTCGGTTTCGCGTCGATTAAAAGCGACCACCGCATTACCAGCAGTCTGATGATAACCGGTCATGCGCTCGATTAACGCGGGGGCCGTGTCCATTTGGCCGCATAGCCAGCATTCTCCTGTCAGGAGCAGCATTAAATCCAGCAGCGAATCCTTTAGGGTTGGATTTTGGATGTCATCCGGGTGGGGACAGCTAAATATGAATTCGGTGAGTCGGGGCAAAAATGACACCGTTTGCTGATGATGTCGCTGGGTCTGTTCCAGTGCCTCAGGCAACCGGGCGATAAAAAAATCGGCTGGTCCATTGGCCAGAAAAGAGAAATCGTCGGTGTTGGACAGAATCTGTGCCAGGGGAAGAGAAACATCGGTGGCGGTGTCGGATGCCGCTTTTACATACAGATCGCTGGCGTGATGCATTTCCACTTCATTGTGCTGATAAAAGGCGTTTCGAAATCGGAGATGAAGTCTTTTCAGCTGCGAATGGCCATACCAGTGCCAGGCGCTGGTTTCCGTTCGGGCTCGGGTGGAGCGTTTGTAGATTTGGTTTCGGCCGGAGAGGATGGCGTCGCGGATGGCCCGCTCAAAGATGGTGCCTGTCACAGCGCTGCCCTGATGTGCGGCAATCAGCATGTTGCTGTCTCTCAGGGTGGTGTAAATCCGGTCCACATCCTTGCGCAGCATTTTGGGAGTGTTGAGCAGTGCGGGAAGCAACTCGACCAGTTCGGCCAGTAAATCCGCTCTGGAAATCGGCTGCTCGCAAAAAGATACAAATTCAAGGGCGTAGCGTTCTGCCTCGGTCAGGTGATCGTATTGCCTGAGCATCATGTGTTTTTCATGGGGCGTCATGAACACTGATGTAGCGGAAAATGACCCGGTTGACCATATCCGTTTTGGATGGGTGCTGCGATGGAAATGCCACAGCGTGCGGTTTGGCCCTTTTGTAACGGGGGCTTCTGTCGATTTATATAATGACGATGGTCGCAATCGGTCGAACCGGGAAAGGGGCTAAAATGAAATACTGGACAATTTTACTTTGGGTATCAGCGTTGAGCCTGACGGCATGTCACGGAAAATTTTCGGAGGATGAAGAAGATTCGGAGTCAGCAGCAGCCGATGAGACGGATTCGGACGAAAAGAAAACCGACACCACGGCCAGTGAAGATACCACACTGGATGGGTTACCCGAAGAGTGTGAAAGTGGGGTGCGGATGTGTCATAACAACGCCATTGTGGTGTGTCTGCTTGGCGTTTGGCAGGTGGCATGGGACTGCACAGACGGGGCGTCCTACGGTGACACCACGGGCGTGACTGCCGGTGCGACTTGCACAGAGGAATCGGGAGAACCGATGTGCCAGTTGGCTGCGCTGGATACGGATTCATTCATGGTTTGGGATACCGACTCATTTGCGTCGCTGGATACTGGGGAATCTGATGGCGACACCGACACGGACACTGATTCGGATACTGATTCAGACACAGATTCGGATACGGATTCAGACATAGACACAGATTCGGATACGGATTCAGACACAGATACAGATTCGGATACGGATTCAGACACAGATACAGGTTCGGATACGGATACGGATACGGATACAGATTCAGATTCAGATTCAGACACTGATTCAGACACTGACACGGATGCAGACGGCGATACAGGCGATGACACCGGCAGTGTGACCGATACCAGCGGGGACACCAGCGAGTCGGTGTACAATACCCTGGACTCCCCGTGTTACGATGGCGAATCGACTGATGACAGCCCGTCCTGCTACGGCTTTGCAACGGTCGGCGATGGTCCCTGCGTGGAGAAAGTCGCGGCGTGTGCGGCCAGTTCGGGGTGCAGAAATCTGGATACCTGCCTCACCACGGCTGACGATTTGGTGGCCGATGAAACGTCACGAAATCTGTGTTTCACCCTCTACGGTATCGGTGACGCAGAGACCCTTTACTGGGATTCAGTGCAATGTGTGTTCTGCGATGCCTGCAGTGTGGCCTGTCAGAGTTACGCGACATTCAAGCGCTGTGACCAGTATGTGCCGCAATAGCATGGTGACTGCTTCCTGGAGCGGCGACCGGTTTGAATCCTTGCTGCAATCGCAGCAATCCGGCATTTTTGCGCTTTCGTCCTCAGTCCCGCGGTCGATGTAGCTATGGCTGCACCTCGGTTGGGCCTTGCGGGCGCGCAGCAAAGCAGCTCGTATTCCCGCAATTTCGCTGGTGTACCCAAACCGATCGCCGCTCTGGGCCATCGCCGGCCGTAATATTTCCTGAAATAGAAATATCGATTTCACCGTATTGGTGGTTATGATTTTTAAAGTTACAGGGGAGGGCCAAGAATGAAAGATAAATTGCGGGCATTGTATGCCTCACCCGTCGGAGATGCGGCGCGACTTGTTCAATATCTGGTGCGTCTGCTGCAGGATGACAGGGTGCCTAAAAGTGCCAAACTCAAACTGCTGGGAAGCGGTCTGTACGCCTGGGTGGATACGGATCTCATTCCGGATGGTGGCGGATTCATTCCCGGCCTGGGCATGGTGGACGATATAATTTTGCTGGTGCACGGTATTAAATGTCTGATTGCCGAAACGGATTCGGCCGTGGCGGTTGAGCTGTGGCCCGGAGATGAAGCATCCTTTGCAAGGACCATGACCGTACTGGCCAAAGTGGACGATACCCTGTTTGGGAACGTGCATCGGGCATTTACTGCGCTCTATGACAAAATCACCGGGAAAAGCACCGGTGATGTCAGTCGGTAATCCATACTGATTTTATTCTTTTCAGGGAGTCTCTGGCGCATATCCACTGGGCGCGTTAAAAAGCGGCTGCAGCACAAGGACATTCTGTGAAGACTGCATGGCGGTGGTTTATCGCGGTGCTTAATCACTTTGATCGACGAAATGACCATTTGTTTACAGCGATAAAGCGAATAACAGGGCGAATCCCTGCACTCAAAGCAATTGAGCTGCGCTGTAAACCCTCAATCTCGCTTGCAGATTCACACGATGCGATTGGCCCTGTTGGTTGACGCACGTTTTTTCGTTTCGTGCTGCCGAGCAGAAATGACATCCGGTACAATTCTGCATACAGCGTGGACCAATTGCATCGAACGTGAGCGAATGACGGCGCACGTGCAGCGATACGGCAAAAGTTGAAACTGAATGTGACGTGATTCAATTCGCTGGATTAAGCAACGCGCTAGCTGGAGGACCGTTTATGCTCGGTTATCGACTTTCGCTGATTTTCTGATAGACCGCCGTGGCTTGGTCATAAATACCGATACACTTGAATCGAGTATCGGTATCCATCACGATACTGCAGACCAGTTGAATATGGCACGTTTCAATTTGGCGCGGCTCGAATTCCACCGAGGTGGCTGAACGCTTTTTAGGGTTCAGGCCAGGGGAGCGCGCATAGCTCCAGGAGTAGTCGTCGAACACGATAAATCCGCCCGGCTTGCAGAGCTCCTTAAGGACGCAGGCTGCCGGCGCATCAAGGTGAAAGATATGCCCGCCGTCGAGATATGCCACATCAAATTTTGGCAGTTTGCCCTCGTGCATGCCCATGGCCAGATCAAAGTGATAGCCGGAAAATGTATTGTATGGGGATCCCCATTCTTTGATGTTGGTGAATCCGCGGTCTTTTAAATCCTTTGCAAGCTCCTGCACATCATTCATGCGGCTGAATATCAGAATTTCGCCTTTGTTGTTCAATTTCTGGGCCACTGGTAAGGTGGTTGCACCAATCCCAACGCCCACCTCGTAAAACACAGGAGTGGGATTCTTTTTCATTACAATGTCAAGGCATTCCAGCGTTTTTGCGTCTGGATGAGAGATCGTTTCATATCCTGGCTTACCTAGTTTTTCGAGCATTTTTTGCCTCCTGAATAATAAGAACCACTGGCGGAGCCAGCAATCGATTGACCGGGCAATCCCCAAACACGAATTGTCTTTGAGCTGATTTACAGACGCATGAACCGCGTCAATATACTGACTGACCGTTGGCTACTGACTGTTTGACAGGCAATTCCCGACTTTGACACTTGGTGTTCAAAAAAAGGCTGAAATTGGCGAAAAAGGTAATGATTTCGTGATGAGTTTTTTGAAAACAA
>JAFGWT010000356.1 GCA_016937015.1 Deltaproteobacteria bacterium
ATCAGCAACGAAAACGCCGCGAGTCCCATATGATGAAATCGCGTCATAAAAAAGACGGTGACATGGTAGTAGACGGCTGACAGCATCAGCCCAACCCCGCCCACCACGATAATCGCTGCAGTGACAGCCGGGTCGGCTTCGGTCAGCAGGCGCCGCCACTGTATCCGCCGAACCGCGGGGGGCAGCATCCATATGGACAGCGCAGCGAATCCCGAAAGAACCATCCCTGTTGGCACAAGCAGGCCGCCGGCGAAGAGCATCGCCAATCCCGTCGAATCACCGCTGCCAATCCCTCCTTCAACGATTCCGGCGACCCCGCCGGACACCGCACCGCATAAAAGCGCCCACAAAAGAGCGCGCATGAAGTCGTGCATTTCCGTCAACCTATGTAAAAAAAATCTGATTTTCTCATGAATGTGTCAAACCGGTCACGTCCCTCTGTATCACATTTAATTGAAAACAGAATCGCAAAAATACGACTTTAGAAACGGTGCCGAGCTGGGTGGGATTTGGAAGAATACAGTTAAAACGAGTGAGTGATTAACCGAACACCGACAATGCCTGATTTCGGGCCTCTGCCAGATCATTCCACTTGCCAAGCAGATAGTCCTCAGACACCGCGGCAAATTCGCCGTCGATGCCCGTTGCGATGCGCTCCACAAACTCTTCGGTCTCCATCTCAACGCCAAATGCCAGTTGTCTGTCCACCTGTGACGCAATTCGGCACATGGCCACCACGTACCCCACATCCTCATTCTGATACGCAAGGCCCGGCTCGTGATGCAGCGCCACCACTGCCGCAATGGGGGCTGGGAACTGCCAGGTGAAGAGCAGCTGGGCCGCCAGCAGCGCGTGGTCATACCCAAGTGTGGCGCGTTCCACAGGCACCGATGCATCGGCTTTCTGACGTTCCATCACAGGCATTGTGGCGTACAGGGACTCCCCGGCCGATATCAAAAACAGCTTCCCCACATCGTGCATCAGTCCGCACAGAAACGCCCCGGACTTATGGGATGGCAGCAAATCACTCACCATCGACTGACAAATGGCGGCGGTCGAGGCACAATGGTCGCGAATCTGCTTTCCAATTCCATCCACATCGGGAAACATATTCATCGTGGCCACCGCACACACGCTCTCCACCACGCTCGCCTTTCCCAGTCTCACCATCGCTTTGTCAATGCTGTCCACCTGCTTGCCCCGCGAAAAGAACGCAGAGTTGGCCAGCTTCATTATTTTCACGGCCAACGCGGGATCCCGCTGAATAATGGCGCTCACATTTGACATTTTGAAATCCTCTTTGGATAAAATGTTCAGCACCATTTGCGCCACCACCGGAAAGGTGCAAAGGCCTTCAACACCCACCACCTTTGCCGCCAGCTTTTTTGAATACGCGCCATCCGGCGTATCAATAATTCGCATCACCTGCGATACTGGTTCGATAAATTTCATGGTCATATCCCTGCTGTTTTTGGGTTTGAATATACTCTCATATGAATAACGCCGTTTGTTTGATCGGATTAAGTGGTCCACATCGCTTGCAAATGCAGGCGGAATGCACATAGTGATGACGGGAGATGCGGAAATCAGCTGTTTTAACCAATGGAGTTCAACATGTCACATTTCAACCGCAGCGCGGCAACGTGGGATACCCCGCAAAAAATTCAAATGATGGATACGCTGGCCGGCCACACAATCCATGCCCTTGCGAAACGGCTTAATTCAGAAAACAGGCTGGATATGGTGGATTTTGGATGCGGCACCGGTCTGTTTGGACTGGCATTCGCTGATTTCGCCAAAACGCTGACGGGTATCGATACGTCAGAGGCCATGCTGGACGTCTTCAATCACAAAACCGCTAAGCAGCCCAACATCCAGTCGTTTCTTTTGGATTTCGAACAACCGGACACCCCCCTCCCCGGCATAGACGCAGACCTCATTTTAAGCGCCATGGCCTTCCATCATCTAAAGGCCCCGGAAACGGTGCTGGGACGCCTGAAGGCGTTGCTCAAACCCAATGGTGTTATCGCCATCGTGGATTTGGATAAGGAGGACGGGACGTTTCATCCCAACAACGACGAAATGGGAGTAAAGCACTTTGGTTTTTCAAAAGAAGCCGTTGAAAAATGGGCCACATCAAACAACCTGTCGCTGGACTACAGTATCATCCATACCTTCCAAAAAAACGACAAATCCTATCCCATCTTTCTCGCGGTGATGACCCCGGTGCAATGAAGCCGATTTTACACTCGGCTTTCGCTCGTTTGAGTTTGTGTTCAATGGCATATTGTGTTCGGTTTACTGACAGGATATATTTCGGGGATGACTGAATTGGACGTTGCACTGAAATCCCACTTTGACAGCATGGATGATATTCACATCGTCATCCTGTTTGGTTCCCGCGCGTCCGGCAACGCAACTGAAAAAAGTGATGTGGACGTGGCAGTGTATTTCAGTGATCCCCTGACGAGTGAGCGAAAAATGCGGCTCATCACTGAATTGAGCAACCTGTGCAACGCAGAAATCGATTTGCTGGATTTACATGACACAGGCGCGCTTATCTTCAGGCAGGTGCTGTCGAAAGGACGATTCCTCGTAAACCGAACACCTGCGGTATATGAAAAGCTGCTCAAACGACTGGTTTACGATGAAGCCGATTTTTTACCCCTTTTAAGGCGCACCCTGAGAGAACGGGCGAACAGGTTTATTGATGGACAGTGACGTGATTTACAGCAAGATAGATAGCCTTCACAGATGCATTGCCCGGATTGAGAGCAAAGTGCCAGGCAGCGTCGCCGAACTTGCTTCCGATATTGACAGGCAGGATATCATTGTCCTGAACCTCGAACGGTCAGTACAGCAGAGTGTCGACATCGCGATGCACCTGGTGAGTCAGCTCTCTGATGCACCCACAGTGACAAGCATGGGGGACGCATTTTCGGCGCTGCACGCAACCGGGATATTGTCCAGCGAGACCGCCGACCACATGAGAAAGGCAGTGGGTTTCAGAAATACCGCCGTTCATGCCTATCAGCAAATGGATATGAACATCATCTACGCGATAATCACAAAGCATCTGAACGATTTCCGATCGTTTGCCAAAGAAATTTGCCAGGCAGTTGAGCGATAGAAAATCCGGAGCAACGCAAATACTGTGTCCCGTGCATTTGTAACCTGATACCTTTTCAGTTATGGGATAAATACAACATCGCAATAATATCTATCAATGGCACAGTTGGCACAGAGACCCCTGGCCACTGGGTTCATTATTTTTTGTATAATCAACCAGTTAAATATCGATGACATTCTGGCACGCGCATTGCTCTTGCCAATGATATTGTTGGTTGCCCATATTTTTATGTTTACTGTTTGAAGAAAGGCCATACACAAATGCATGACTTGTTTTTTAAAAGCATGAAAATCTATCCAGTCTGTTTTTTTGTTTTTCTGACAAGCGGTTGCGACGCTGCCAATAGCAATTCTGATTCCGCAGCCGACGATAACAACTGGAAAGAAGAAGCGGCCGCCATCTATCCTTCCGAACTTCCGCCGCAGGTGATGTTTCACGTCGTCAATCAAGGGACAATTCCAGTGTATATTGACACGACGCTGGACAGGTTTTCATATTTTGATTGCGACCCGGTGGATGTGGACGACCTCGGGTGGTGGGCAGAGTATGAGCCGTGCAACCTTTACGTTGACAGTTTCGGCGCTTGCATGACGTCCTGCCATTCATTACTTGAGGGTGATCATTGCATGTCGTCATGTGATCCGACTGACCAATTATATGCAATTTTCCCTGGCGACGAATTTACATTTAGTTGGGATGGGCTGGTCTATCACAAAATTGAAACACCTTCTTATGTCTGTGAGCGAGGCTACTGTAGTGCCGGAGCGCTTCCCAAACAGAAGACAACAACTATTCAAGTGTCTTATTTTAAAGAGCTGGCGACCTATTGTGGCTCGTATAACTGCAACATAAATGCAACCGGAGAATACGGGGAGTCTGTAGGGGATTCGCAGTATTCGTTGAGCATGGAACTGGATTTACATAATCCAGAACCTGAGTACTGGCTGTATATTACCCACGATTAGCAAACACTTCGCGCACCAGTAGCTATCATCGAATGCTTTAGTCCTATGAGAGATTTGCAGCGCTGGAATTCCCTTCACGGAGCAGCGCCACGATATGGGGTTCTATGGATTCCGGCGTGGCCGTGGGTGCGAATCGTTTTACAGGATGGCCGTCGCGGTCCAACAGGAATTTGGTGAAATTCCACTTGATGGCATCGCCCAGGCTGCCTTTTAGAACACGCTTCAAATATTTAAAAATGGGATGCGCACCGGAACCGTTGACTTTTATTTTGCTGAACATGGGAAACGAGACGCCGTAGTTGACCAGACACTGGGAGGCGATGGCGGTCTCGTCGTCGGGTTCCTGGTTAAAAAACTGATTGCATGGAAACCCCAGAATCACGAGGCCTTTTTCCTGGTACCGGCGATACAGGGTCTCAAGCCCGGCGTACTGGGGTGTGAATCCGCACTTGCTGGCGGTATTCACCACCAGGATCACGCTGCCCCTGTATGTTGCCATGGACACCCTCTCACCACTCAGTGAGATGGCTTCAAAATCGTAAAACGTCTTTCCCATCGATTGGCCTTTCACTAAAACTTAAACAGCACGCCAAAGGCGCTGTAGGGGGTTCCCAGATGCAGGGTAAGTGCCACGGTTTCGTTGATGTGAAACCGGCCACCCGCGGAGCCGGCGATCCAGTGCTGCACGGACCCTGTCCAGCCATCGCCCTGAAAAACAGACGGATGAAAATAGATATTCACCCCCGCCTCGCCGTAAATGCTCCATTTCTCGGAAAAATAAAATTCCCAGTGAAGATTAATCGGCACCCCCAGCGCACCATGGGGTTCGTCCCGGTATCTAACCAGATAAAAATCCGCGCCCAGTGTGATGTACACCGCATTGTTGATGGTCTTAATAAATCCGTTGTCCACAATCGGAATGCCAAATCGTCCTCCTGACGCCATGCCGAGGTCGTAATACGCCAATCCCATATGCAAATCGAACAATCCCGGCCGATCACCGATATGGGGCGTCCCCACATAAGATGCCTGACTCTCTTTGGACCAGCTGGTCAAAACCAGCAGCGCTGCGAACGCCAGACCCGGTAGCCACACCTGCCGCCTGTTATTTTTTAATGACTCCATTTTTAAACCTCCTGTCAGTACACAGTATATCTTTATCACTGATTCAAATAATGCAATGATTAAATTTTGAATAATTTTATCTATTCAAAAAAGCGGGGCCTCACAGTGGGGTGCGAATCCATGGGAAGGTGACTTTTTCGGGTGTTGCACACTGGGCGGCATCACAGTATATTCCCGCCGTGCCCTGCCGTGCATGTTATGTGACGTTTGTTTATAGACAGGAGTGATTTATGACCGATTTATCCACCCAGTACCTGGGATTGTCGCTTGAAAACCCCATTATTGTCGGTTCCAGCGGACTGACACGTTCAGTGGATACCATTGTCCGGTGCGAAGAGGCCGGCGCCGGCGCGGTGGTATTGAAATCCGTATTTGAGGAGCAGATTATCGCTGAAACAGAGGACATACAGGCCCATGTGGCCAATGTGACCTGGCACCCCGAAGCCGCGGAATATGTTCAGACGTACAGTCGGGAAAATGCGGTGGAACAGTATTTGAACGTGCTGCGCGATGCCAGAAAGGCAACCACCATCCCGCTGATAGCGTCGGTTCACTGCGTATCCGCCGGTGGCTGGACCGAGTTTGCCAAACGTCTCGAAAATGCAGGTGCGGACGCCATCGAACTGAATCTGTTTGTATTGCCGTCCAGTCCCAAACGATCCGGCGCGGAAATCGAACAGGTGTACATGGACGTGCTCGAAACGCTGCTGCCTAAAGTCACCGTGCCCATCTCCCTCAAACTGGGAAGCTGCTTTTCGGGAATGGCCCAAACCCTGGTGACGTTCAGTCAGACCAAACTCGCAGGGATGGTGCTCTTCAACCGCTTCCGCGCACCGGATATCGATATTGAGAACATGACTCTGGCTGAATCCGAACCGTTCAGCTCCCCCATGGAGTATATTCACTCCCTGCGCTGGATTTCGATATTGTCCAGTCAGGTCTCCTGCGATTTGGCTGCCGCCACGGGCATTCACGACGGCGATGCGGTGATTAAACAGCTTCTCGCCGGCGCCACTGCGGTTCAGGTATGCTCAACGCTCTATAAAAACGGACTGGGTCGCATCGCAGAAATGAAAGACAGGCTGACAGCATGGATGACCGAGCAGGGATTCGAGACCCTCGACGATTTTCGCGGCAATCTCAGTCAGGCCGAATCCAGCAATCCCGCCGACTGGGATCGGGTCCAGTTCATGAAAATGTCGCTGAATATGAAATAGCCCGCACCAATGTCACTCTGATTAAATCAGGCGGCCCCAATACCCCGATGTTTCGCCAGCACGATGGCAACGACGGGAGCAACGACAGGAGCAACGCACTGCCCGCCACCCAAGTCCACGCCATATCCACTTTTAATCGAACATTTACGGTTTTCACTTCAACCACGAGTCGGTGATCGATTCACTTTCAGCGAGACTGCAGGGGGACCATGTCTCAGAACCGCGGCAGCGCCAAAGAAATCGCTTGCAGCAGGAAAACATTGTTGATAAATTGCCTGTCAAACAGTCAGTAGCCAACGGTCAGTCAGTATATTGACGCGGTTCATGCGTCTGTAAATCAGCTCCCGACTTTGACACTTAAAAAAATAAAGTTTCGCAATTTCAATGGGTTACGGGCGCACGTCTAGTTTGTGCCAGCAGGATTTGA
>JAFGWT010000357.1 GCA_016937015.1 Deltaproteobacteria bacterium
AGAATTTGCAGCTTCCCAATTGGGATCCTTTTTGAGCAATCTGGATGCCCTCCTTCGAGGGCATGACGCTGGGCACAATCACAGGGCCGTGGCCACTGCTCATTTATCGACAGTCTCGAAAGCGGGAATGACGGCACAATGCTGTTCCCCATCAACGCCCCCATCGTCATCACAAGGACAGGGTCGGCTTCATTCTGAAATATTGATGATTACAGTTGGGCGCTGTTGGTGCCGGGCTTCAGCACCATGTTCTGCTGGGAACGAATTTGGAACCGCGTGCCGTCCCACACGATGGTGACCACTTTAAAAGGCACCGGTCTTCTGGTCACCGGGCCGTCAATTTTTACCTCAAGGGTGAGATTCTGCGGTGGTTTGGGTCCCACATCGATCATCATCAGCCCGACCGCCTGAGAACGAACCGAATCAGACAGCGTAAATGGCACCTTGTCCACAGTCGCGGCCAGACTTAGCGGCACTTCGAAATCGTTCCACACCAAAAACGTCATCGTCGCGGGACCGTTAAAATTCTGAGTGCGTTTGAGCGCACGTTCCAGAGCGACTCCCGTTGCATCGTCGACTTTTTCACTGGGCGCCTTTTCCAGCATCATTGCCAATTTAACCGCCGACAGCAATCTGGCAAATCGCCTTGGATCATTGGGGCCAATCTCACCATCCCCGGATGCCACCTTGCGTTCAATGCGAAGCGCTTCATCCTCCCGTCCCATGCCGGCAGCGGCAATAGCCAGTCTCAGCAGCGAAACAGGATCGTCGCCATTCAGTTCAACCAGTGTGCTGTACTGTCTGTATGCGGCATCAAACCATCCGTGCCTTAAAAACAAGTCGCCCAGCATCTGTCTGGCATCCGCCGCGTCGGGATTGTACTCCACCAGTTCCGAGCAAGTGCGTTTGGCTTCGCTCTCGAGACCCACTTCGGCCTGCAAATCGCAAAGGGTTGCCAGCACATCCGGACCAGCGAGTTCATCCCGCCGCAATCGATTCGCCACCGCCATCGCCTCATCGATTTGCCCGGCATCCAACAGCACATTGATAAACAGCGCTCTGCCCGCCGGATCCTCGGGATTGTTTTTCAGCAGCTCCCGCACCTTTGCCACCCGGTCCGCCGGTTTTTCGATGGCCGGCAGCCCCGCACGCACCGAGAACCAATCCACCTACCCCTCCTGCAGCAGCGTCATCGCCGCATCCGGGCCAAATGTTCTCTTTAATATGCTTCGCTTAAGAAAACTCAGATATTTGGGATGTCCCGTAAATTCGTAAAGCAATGTGCTGATGTCCTGCGGCGATGAAGCCCGTTGCGCAATCAGTCGCAACAGTTGCTTTTGGGCCTCCCACGAGGGCAGTTCACAACTGGTACCCGCGGCAAAGAAATACGTGGCATACTCTGACACACCTGACATTTTATCCAGCGCCATCGACCACAACACCCGACGCTGCGACAACGGCCTTGTGGAACTGTCTGAACAGATTCCCTTTTCAAACTGATGCAACCGTGCATTATTCACAACCCCCACGTTCACATATCCCCCGCCGTCGTAGGCCGCCGACGACTTTTTCATCCCCGAGGTGGCGCCTGAGTCCCGAGCAGTGGCCGGTCGCTTTGCTCTTTCTGGTGATGCTTCGGCGACAGGGGCTGCCCGTTCCTTTGCCGGCCTGCTGACCGCGGCACGCTTACCACTCACGGCTTCGGACAGCTGGACAGCGGGCGCTTCCGCCATTACAGGCACCGGTCCCTCAGATGCCGCCTCCTCGTTTATTTCTGTCCATTGTGCTGACGCATCGTCTGAGGCCGCTTCAAACCCTTCGACCGGCGCGCCCCCCTGGTATTTCGACGCCGACGCCACCAGTGCGGACTGGGTATTGAATCCCATCCATGCCCGTTGCCGCTGACGTCGCTCAATTCCCGCCGCCGCATAGGCCTCATCGCTTTCCAGCACCAGGAACGATGTGTATGGCGTCATCAGAGCATAGTTCAACCCAAGGGATACGATGGTTCCCCGATTGCCTTCCTGGCCATCGCTTTGCAATCGCGACAAATACATTCTCGCCCAAAGCGACGGTATGTAGCCATAGTCCGGTCCGCTGAGGGTTGCTGTCTCGTACGTTTTTGAAAACGGTTTTCCGCCAAGGGAGCCGCTGACCTGAATCGTTTTGGGAAGCGCGTGATGGCTGCGCGCCAGAATAATCACTTCCTCACCCTCTGTAACCTTTGCGGTGGCGGTGGAAAACCGCTGATCGAGCCCGGCACCCGCCTCGATTTTCAAATCGGTGATGGTTGGGGTTTTAACCTTGCCAACGAATCGCAGCGCTTCCTGCACGATTTGCTCGGGGGTGTCAATGCGGTAGGACTGACCGCCACCCACCCGGGAAATACTCTCCATCAGGGGGTGGTTGGCATTCTCGCCCACCGCCAGCGTAAAGAGCCGCGCATTTGTGTCCCCAAGGGAACGGCGCAGACGACCCGCCAGCGCCAGTGCACTCATTTCTCCCACTGTCGGCCGACCATCGCCAATGTAGATTACAGCGGGTTGAGTTGAGCCATGCACCAGTTTCAACGCCACATTGAACATATCCCCCAAATCGGACGCCCCGGCAGCAGACACCTGCGAAATCCGCTCCAATGCGGCAGATACCGTTTCGTCACTCACCTTTGCCAATCCGTTTTCCGGATACAGCACCCGGGTCTGCAAATCCGCTGTCACAATGGCAAATCGGTCGCCCGCAGAGAGCGCTCGCAATACCGCTTCGGTGGCGGCGGTGCGTATCTGGCGTTCCATCGCGCCACCGCCGGCCGAGGTGTCAAACACCACCACCACATCCCCCACCACTTCATTGAGTGCTGAGAAATTTACCTCCGGCGAATAACGCAGCATCACAAAATCCGCTTCGTTCAGGCCGGATGCATAACGGTAGGTTCTCAGGGGCGCCAGAGGCTCAGTGGGCGTCAGTTCGAGCATGAAGTCACTGCGCGGCAAAAATCCGGTGCGCCGCATGGTGACCAGTCTGGAATCATCGCTCACCCTGGCGTCCTGCTGAGTGGCAATTTCAAACCGGGTTCCCGCATCGCCCAAATCCACGCGCAATGAAAACTCCTGAATCGGCTTTTCCCCTTCGCCACCCATGGGGTACACATAACGATACACCCCATCCACCAGCGGCAGAAACTGAGTATATGAGAGCACCACCCGTCGCTCCGAAGCCCTGGCGATGGGAAAAATTCTCGCTCTAAAAGTTCGGCCGTCCACCCACTCGAGCAGCGCCGGGTCAACCGCCTTCTGCACCGCCTCCTCGTAGGCTGCCGCTGCCTGCTGTCGCTCGGTCATCTCACCTTCAATGAGCTGCCCATTGGTTTCCAGCGCAAACCGCTCCACCGCCGCGCCTTCCGGAATGGTAAACCAGTACCAGCCCTCCACGTCC
>JAFGWT010000358.1 GCA_016937015.1 Deltaproteobacteria bacterium
CCACTGCCGGTCCACGTGATTTCAACGGGTACAACAGTCGATGTGCCGTTGGTCGGCGCATTGTCGGTACAGTTCACTGACTGCGTATCGCTCACGCACGTCGTGCTGTCTTCCGTGTGATAACTCGCGTCGCAGGTCCATGCGCAATCAGCTGGTGTGGTCCAGCCGCCGGGCGTCGTGTAGTTGATTTGCACCTGGGCAATCGTCGACGTTCCATTTGCAGGTGCCACATCTGTGCAATCTACAAGTTGACTATTGATGCAACTATTGCCGGATTGAGCATAATCCGTATTGCAACTCCATGCACAAACTGATGGGACAGTCCAGCCTCCCGCACTCGTGTACGTAATTTGAATAGGGACAACAGTGGAGGTCGCATTCGCTGGCGCCACGTCAGTGCAGTCTACCGTCTGAGTATTGATGCATGTATCGCCTGCTTGATCGTAGTCCGTGTTGCATGCCCATTCACACTCGGCCGGGGTTTCCCAGCCCTCGGCAGTGGTGTAGTTGATGGCCACCTGAGATATTGTGGATATCGCATTTTGTGGCGCCGCATCTGTGCAGTCAACAAGCTGAGTGCTGATACATGCGCTATTTACGAGATCAAAATCTGTGTTGCAATTCCACTCGCAATCCGCGGGATTCGTCCATCCCCCTGCATCAGTATATGTGATTTCAACCTGCGCAATTTCCGCGGTCGCATTTTCAGGCGCTGCATCGGCGCAATTAACTGATTTGCTGTTGATGCACGTTCCGTCTTCCATCACATAATCCGGTGGGCATCCGGCTGAATTACAATCGCCAGTCAGAATGCTGCCGCATAGATCTGACCACCCCGAAAACGCACGATATGAGAGTCGGGCATCCGGATGCAACTTCAATTGGTTTGCAAATACGCTACCCTGATGTTCTCCGGCAGGCAACCCCGCCATATTCACCGTCGCATTGGGCGCAAACAGAGTGCCTTTAAACGCTGAGTACAATTCCACAAGACTACCCGCAAACCCGACAAATAATTGAGGATCGCCCGCGGATTGTGAAACCACCGAGCCTGAATACGCAAACGAATCCGAAATCAAAACGATTACCGGTCCATTACTGTCATCGATTTTTAAAACTGCCTGCGGCTCCACCTGGAGTGATTTGACTCGGTAAATCCCGGACGAGAGTGTCGCATTGGCCCCCTGATACGCAATGAGGCTGTTGTATGTACCGGGAGCAACGGAATCCGTCTGCCACGGCGCCAAAATTCGATCGGAACTGGTGGGCCAGGGCAACGAAAGATTTAATGAAATCTCACGGGGCGCTGAAAACGTTTGATTCTGCGCCACCTGACCGCTGACCGACGCGGTTGCATCAACATTTACAGATGCCGCACAGACAACATCGCCATTTACCTGTGACCGGGGCGCCAACCCCATTGACCCAACCGACATGATGCTGGTTGCGGTGGCATCCATTCCAATTGTCCCGCCCGAATCGCCATTACAGGTAATCAACTGTGCCGCACCGGATATATTTGCCCGTTCAAGCAATGTAAATTCGGCGTTGACCGCAGCCACAACATTACTTATCTCAGCGCTGTTGGGAATCGAAACAATGTTCGCCGTTGGCGGCGGCGTTGAGGTGTCTGTATCTGCTTCAGTATCGCCATCCACAACAAGACCCATCGCAAGATTGTCCAGCAGATATGTGCCGGATGGGCCGTTGATCACCACAGTAAACACCAGATCACTGTATGTGCCTTTCAGCTTTTGCCGCAAATCTGAGGGTATCTGAAAAGAAGCCGGATAAAATGTACCGGCTGACTTCCCGGCCAGACTTACCGTTCCCAGTTCTCGGTACCATTCACCGAGTGAAGGTAATTTGACAATCAATTTTACTTCGCCCCAGCTCATGGGGGAGTATGGCACCATCACATCCACGGATGCCACATCACCGATTGTTTGTCCGAGATTGGAAATGGACACACTGGTGACTTCAGTCCAATTATTGACGTTGATGACCGCAGAATGTGCGCCGTGAGAGGCTGTTGAACTGTTGGCTGCTGCATTGCCCCATTTGGTGTAGTCTTCAAAATCCAAAATCGCCGCATCCGATCCCGAGATATGCGCCGGTTTATTTTGAAGCAGCTGCTTTTCGGCTTCATCGGTGCACCCGCCGCAGCCGCCAACGAAAGCGGCTGCAATCAATACACAAAAAATGGAAAAGCGAATTTTTAGGTCAGAAAAAAGATCATCACATTACTCCTTGCCAGGTGGACCGATACAGTCGGATCGCGATTTCCACACACGCAGATACATCTAAACAATCGAGATTATTTAAAACAAATGGTGAGTTGGATTATGTGTCGGAACAATATCACAGCCATGACTATTTCACAAGTGAAATTTCGAGATTGTAATTTCACGATGAGCACAACTGAAATCCATTCAATCCCTTAGCCATTTGTTTTCGTTTGGAGACAGCCTTCAGCCTCTTCTGGTTGGGGAAATTGTCGCGTTCGTGAAAAAACAGCGTCCCAATGAACTGTCTCTAAAAAGCGAGCTGATACAGCCTCGCAATTGCCCGACGGCCAAAATGAAACGGGTTTCAATTATTCATTGTATGAATTATTATTGGGTTTGGTGTTTTTGAATCGGAGTGCAAATGCTTATATATCGATGGTTTTACATAACTGCGCTAATCATGATTTTCACTTTATCGTCTATCGGCTGCCGCCGGGTGAGCGGGCCGGTATTTGCAGACACAGATGTTGCTGAAACCAAATCGCAATACCAGTCGGTTGGCGAAACCGATTCCGATGGAGATTCGGACAGTGACTCAGATTCGGATACAGACATGGATGTTGATTCTGACAGTGACTCAGACAGTGACTCAGACAGTGATTCAGACAGCGACTCTGATACAGATTCGGACAGTGATTCAGACACTGATTCGGATAGTGACAGCGATTCTGATGGAGATGTCAGTCCCGGCTCATCATGCGATGGTAACAATGTAGACTGCTATGACGAATGCTGGGGGTGTGCGCTGATGCTTGAATGCAGGCCCGCCCTTGAAAACTGCCTGATGGATGAAACATGCGCCACATTTATAGACTGCAGCGTCAACAGCTGCTGCGATGGCGGGGACATGGGCTGTCTGGCCGACATCAATCTGTCTGCCTGCATGGCGGAATGCGCAGAGGCATCAAATGTAACAGATGACACGATTGAACGGTACAACGAGATATATTCGTGTGTTGCCTGTGACGCATGCGCGTTGTCGTGTGCCAATAACGAAAGGGCTGACTTTCCGATGTGCGGCCGCAGCGAAGAGATAAACACGCTGGAGAATCCCTGCTACGAAAGCGACGCCAGAAACGGAGAAACCGCCTGCTTTTCGTGGGCCGGCTGGGGTGGACCGTGCACCAATGCAGTGATGGCATGCAAAAACGACGACGACTGTTTAATGCTTGAGGAATGTATCAATTACGCATGGGCGTTTGATGACTGGGAGAAACGACAGGACGATTGCTTTGCCGAATCGGGCGCTGGCGCCGAAGAGCTATACTGGGCCTACATGCAATGCATTTATTGCGATGCCTGTGATATTGCCTGCTTAAAAGACTCCGGCAGCAAACACTGTGATGAATATGACAGAAAAAAATAGGTGTCGGCTATCCATTGTCAGCGCACATACCCCAGATTCTTCAGGGATTCCCCCACGTCGTCAGGCAATGTGGCAGGGGCGTTGGTCAGTGGCCGCTTATCGAGAGACGGCTGGCGATTCCTGACATATTGATGCAGCGCACGAATGGATTTGAATGCGCCAGGATGACTGGCAGACAGCATATGCTTTTCGAGCGCGTCATTATCCAGGTCATACACCCGCGTATCACTGCCATCCAGTGACTGAATCACTTTATATCTCCCGTCAAAAAGTGCGTGTTTGCGATACTGATTTTCGATATTCGACCCCCTGGCGTCCTTTAGCATCGACATTTCCATGTAGCAGGTGCGATCTGCCTTCTCTTCTCCGGTCATCAGAGGCATCAGACTTTTGCCTTCCGCCTGCGAAGGGGCCATGGTGCCGAAAATGCCCATAATGGTTGGCGAAAGGTCCTGCTGACACGCGCTGTAGGCCACCTGATTGCCCGCTCCCCATTGGCCCCCGGGTGCGCGAATGATGAGTGGAATCCGCACCACTTCGTCCGTGTACTGCAAGCCGTGAAAAAAGGAACCGTGATCAAAATGTTCTTCGCCATGATCCGCGGTGATGATTAGCCAGCTATTGTCGAGCAGGTCAAGAGAAGCCATGGTATCCACCACGCGGCCAATCTGCGCATCCACCGTATGAATCTGCGCATCGTACAGACCTTTCAGGAACGCCAGTTCATCAGCGGTAAGATTCATTCGCTGCAATTGACCAAATGACTGTTGAACGGATGTATCCAGTCGACCGCCATCCATTGGAAAAAACTCACGCCGAAACGATTGGTCGGGGGCATATGGCTGGTGCGTATCCATGTAGTGAATCACGGTGAAAAACTGATGCTGCGCATTTTGCTTCACCCAGGCAATGGCATCATCCGTAATGTCCTTTGCGGGCCTGTGGGTCACATGATAACTGTAGGTTGAAAAACCGCGATTAAATCCAAGCGACGGATGGAGGAACGGATTGCTGACAAAGGCGGCAGAACTGTCGACACAGCAGTCCAGCTGTTCTGCCAGTGTTTTAATATCAGACCGCAGGGGATACAGGGAGAATCCCCCCAGTGACCTGGCGCTTTGTTTTTGAACTGGGGCGTCGTTTTCGTTCAGCACCTGGCCACCCATATGCAAGGACGGAGACATCCCGGTGAACATTGTGCCAAATGACGGCGCAGTCCACGGCGAAGCCGCATAATAGCGGTAAAATAAAGTACTCTCTTTGGCAATGGCATCGATTCTCGGGGATGTATTTTTTGAATACCCGTATGCCCCCAACCGATCTGCACGCAATGTATCAACGACAATCAGTACAACATTAATGCCCAGGGGGGGCGACGGCTGATCCTTGAACTGTCTGGCTGCCGAACCCAGCCAGGTGGGCATAACCCCTCTGTCATTGCGGACATCTGCTTTTGACGGAATGGACGCGCCCTTCGACGACGACCCTTTTTCCTCTCCACCGCACCCCAACACAGAGATGAGCATCACTGCCAAAATCAGCATCGAAAATCCTGTTTTTTTCCTGAATTGATTCATATTTCCGATGGTTGTACCAAACCCAGTCAGGCTGGAATATATTTTTTTTCGACAATGTGTTACAGACCACTGGACCGATTCGGATTGTGCTTAATTGGTTTTACAGACAGAACATGAAGGGAATCGGTAGGACAAAAAGTTGTGACAGGATCAACTAAGGGCCGAAGAGGTTAAATGAAACTGGCAGTAATTTCAATTCAGTACCTGTTTTTATGGATGTATTTGACAGCACTGTTCATGACAATTGCCGGTTGCGCTCCGGAAAAGTCCAAAGCCCCCCCACACGATGCTGCACCCAGACCACTTGCCACGCCTTTCCCCAAATCACCCACACAACAGCGTGCCCCGGCGGGCCAGCCAACGGACGACGTATTGCCCCAGTCTGCACCTGAAGGCATGCTGCCGGTACCCGGGGGCACATTCACCATGGGGCTCAATCATCCACGCGCGATTCCAGATGAAATGACTGAGCACGACGTGACCGTCAACCCGTTCTATCTGGACAAAACCGAGGTGACCAACCGCGCCTACAACACCTGCGTTGATGCCGGGGTATGCCGCCGCCCCCGCGACATCGATACTGAAAAGAGCCGATTTGAACCGCTTCGTTTTTTCCGTTCTGAAAATCGACCTGTATCCGGGGTGTCCAGACTGGACGCGAAGACCTATTGTCATTGGCGAAACAAACGACTTCCCACTGAAGCCGAATTCGAGCGGGCAGCCAGAGGTGATGACAACCGATTGTATGCATGGGGAAACGATGCACCCTCCTCCGAACGAGCGGTTTACGCATCCAGAGTAACCAAAGAGGTGGGCAGTTGCCCCAAAGGCGCCGGGCCATTCGGTCATCTGGATTTGGCGGGAAATGTCTGGGAATGGACCGCCGATTTGTACGATCCACTCGCCTACACGCGAGAAACCGCGGCAGAGGGCATTCCTGCGGATTGTGACACCATCAAAAAAACGCAGGATCAGCTGCGCAGAGAAGGCAGGCAGGGATTCACCGGCACCAACCCGATCCCGGTTGAATGCGATTACGTGCTGCGCGGTGGCGCATTCAATTATTTTGCCTGGGGGCTTCGGGCCTCAAACCGAGTCCATCACCCCGAGGACTGGCGTATCATCATGGCGGGGTTTCGCTGCGCAAAGAATTTTCCATAAATTCTGGTAAAATCAGTTGCACAAGTAAACTTCATCGTATAATCAGACATCCAGATGGGGCTCACAGCATTAACCAGGAACTATTATGACCAGGGGAACCTATTCAGCGGCTCAAACACAAACGCAATCCCAGTATTCACAACAGCCTGTCCAGATAATACGAAACGGAGATCACATTACCATGGCGTTCGATGCGCCTCAGGGCCAATGCGAAATGACGTGCACAGGGTCCCATGGTGGCCGTATTATCTCCTTTAGGCTGGATGGTCACGAGATACTTGTGGCGCCAAATGAATCCGGCATGTTCGGATCCACTTTCTGGACGTCACCGGAAAACTGGGGATGGCCCCCACCGGCAGTCATCGATGAAAATCCTTATAAAATACAGGTCGATGACTCCCAGCAAATCTTTGAATTGACCAGTGAGCCGGACGCGTCTCTGGGCATTCGCGTCCAGAAGCGATTTGCGGTAGCCACTGAGCTCAACGCGGTTCACGTGGACTACACCATCATAAACACCTCCGACCAGGTTCAACGGTACGCCCCGTGGGAAATTTCCCGGGTCGAAAAAGGGGGGGTCACATTTTATCGCCCCGGCAACGAGATACTGAACGTTAAAAATCGCGGTGTTATGAAGATGCAAAGACACAGCGGCATCTCTGCCTATCACCATCCAACGGATATGACCGACGATGCCAAGCTGTTCGACTGCAGTGCTGATGGCTGGATTGCACATACGGATGGTCGGATGCTGCTTATTAAACAGTTCGACCCATGTACCCAGCAGGCGCCCGGAGAAGGCGATATTGAAATATACGCCTGTCCCAATTACGTTGAAGTGGAGCAGCAGGGCACATATTCCGACATTTTTCCAAAAAATTCGACAACCTGGCGGGTCACATGGTCTCTTCATCGCTTGTCGGAAAATATACAAAAAACAGACTTGGCATCTCTGCTGAGCACTGTGGACAATTATTTAAAAAAATAGTCCGTGTGGCATTCACGGTTGATTCTGAATTCAACTCCAACTAATGTCTTCCTGATAGTTAGTTAACGCTATTTACAAACAAGCATGAACGTTGTTTGTCGCCGGGAACAGCTGGGTTCCCGTGGCGCTGCGTCAGAAAAAGGAGAAGTGAATGAATCGGAATATTTTGTTGCTCATGTGCACCCTGTTGTTTTGTGTCAGCTGCGAGGCCGGAAAAGACAGTCCTGCGGAAGAACGGTTTGATGACTGGGTGTCTTCTCAGCAGATGCTTGAACGCTCGCTTCTTTCCCTCGGCAACACGTACCGTATCAAAAAAGTACTGGCGAAGGTGGCCAGAAATGAGGATGTCACCATCGCCTACATTGGGGGGTCGATTACAGAAGGGTATACGCAAAAGCCGGAAGACGCCTACACGGATGGCGGTGGTTCGTACGCGGTGGGGTCATTCGAAAAATTCAAGGCCCGTTTTGCAGGCGGCGACGGCGATCATCTGCATTATGTGAACGCCGGAATGGGCGGCACACCGTCGACCCTGGGCATGATGAGATACGAACCTGAAGTGCTGGCCAACGCCCCCACCCCGCCTGATTTGGTCATCGTTGAATTCGCGGTAAACGACAATGACGATGTCACCAATGGGGCCGCCTATGAAAGCCTGGTTCGAAAAATACTGCAGGCCGACAATGCGCCCGCTGTGATCTTGCTGTTCAGTGTGTTTAAGAGCGAGTGGAATCTGGAAGACCGTTTGGTTCCGGTGGGCACCGCATATCAATTACCCATGGTAAGTGTCAAACAGGCGGTTGTCCCGGAATTTAACGCCGGCACGCTGACCAAAGATGACTTCTTCAGAGACGATTATCACCCCAGGGGCATTGGTTTCGAAATCATGGCGGAAACACTCGATTACTATTTTTATAAAGTCAGTATGGCACCGGCGGATGCTGTGGATGCACCGCTTCCGGAAGATGCGGTGATTGGATACCAGTTCGCGGACATTCAAACCATTACCCCAACGTCATCAAATGCGGGCGTATCTGTGAATGTCGGCAGTTTTACGGACAAAGACCCTGTGTTACCAACCTACGGGTGGTCACTTGGCATCAGGAAAACCGAAGAAAACTTTTATAAAAGTGACGTTACGTCCAACACACCGTTTACCGTAAGCGGAACGATAAAAAATCTGGTACTGAGTTACAAGGTATCCACATCGGAAAACTTTGGCGTGGCCGAGGCGTATATCGACGGTGAATTTATTAAACGATTTTCGGGAAAGGAATCCGATGCCTGGAATCAGCCCAAAACCATTGTGCTTCTCGACGACGAATCCGCCGCTTCCCATACTCTCGAAATAAAAATGAGTGAGAGCGTCCCTGTTCTCGACAGTACCAACCGACAAGTGATTGATGAGAGCGGAAACGTTGTCACCGAAAGTCATGCAGATAAAAATTTCACGATAATCATGATCGGGTATACATTATAAAAGCAACACCGTTCAGTGGCACTGCAGTATGAGTGTTTATTTCTTGAATCAGTGCCGTACGCCCGCCATGTTCAGACACGACCGCAGACCAACCATTGCCCTATTATTTTCCTGGCGTTAAGCATAACATTTCGGGCTGGTTGGCTTACATTTTCCCGGTGACCTTATAAACCCAGGCCAACAGTGACGCAACGGCACTAAACAGCTCATGAGGAATGGGATGCCCCACTTTTCCCTGGTTGAACAATGCACGGGCCAGCGGAGGATCGGAAACGACGGGGACACCGTTATGTCTGGCTTCGGCTCTGATTTTCGCAGCCACATCGTCCAGACCGGCGGCAAGGATAATCGGCGCTTCATGTTTGGCCACATTGTATTGAATCGCAACGGAATAGTGCGTGGGATTGACGACGACAACATCGGCATCTGCGACGCTGCCCACCATTCTGGAAAACGCCATTTCCTGCTGCTTTCGCCGGATACGCGCTTTGACCTGAGGGTCCCCCTCCGTGTTTTTGTGCTCCTGTTTAACCTCTTCCTTGGTCATCTTCATTTTCTGCTTGTGTCGCCATCGTTCGATAATTACATCCAATACCGCGATAAAAGAGAGCACCAGAATTACAATCAGCACCAGTCTGAGACACATGCTCCCGATTTTTTGAAGAATCTCCACCGGAGTCAGCCCAAGAAGACGTCCGTTATCTTTCACTTCGTCCCAAAGCGCAATGACGGAAAGGGTACCGATGATACCGATTTTAATAAGTGACTTAAGAATCTCATAAACCGTTGTTTTCGAAAACAGCATGGATTTGAGTTTGGGCAGCGGATTGAATTTGTTGGGATTCATCTCCATTGGCTTGAACGAAAAATTAAAACCCACCTGAGCGATTTGCGCTGCGACGCCCAAAACAAGTGCGGTCATTAGAACGGGGGCCACCACAATGACCACGGTTTTAATCCCACGGAACAGATAAACAGTATAGTTTTCGTGCATCTCCATGTGCCCCAGAGAACCAGCGGCCAAATGAGTCAGATGCGTCGAAATCATATTCCATGCGGCAAGTACCGCGGCGACGCCGGCCATCAGCGCAACCACTGAGGCCAAATCCTGGCTTCGAGCCACATCGCCCTTCTCTTTAAATTTTGAAATCTGTTTGGAGGTAGGGTCTTCAGTTTTTTCATCCTGATCAACGTCAGCCACTTACTTACCTCCTCTCAGATGTTACGGAGCACGTCGCCCACTAATGGTTCAATTGAAAGTACAAGCCCCCGCGTAAAGGCAACTATATTTGGAATAGCCGCTTTTAATGCAAACAGACCCACACCAATGGAAACAGCAAAGCTCAAAACAAACAGATTCACCTTAGGCGCAATCCGCGCCAACATCCCCAGTGAAACCATCACCCCCATCAAGGTCACAAGCACAGGTGCCGCCAGCTGGATGGCGGCGTTAAACATAAGCGCCCCTTTGCTGGCCAGCACATAGCCAACGTCTCCTGAAAACACTACTTCACCTGGGCCCATTATTTTAAAGGATTCAATGATGTAACGAATAAGAATGATGTGACCATCCAAAGCGAAGAACATAAGCGAAACAATAATACCGAGAAACTGGGACGTCACCACCGATTGCGAATTTGACAGAGGATCCACCGCCTGTGCAAACCCGAGTCCCATTGGAACGCCAAGCACCTGACCTGCTGTTTCCACTGCGCCAAAAATGATGCGAGCGGAAATTCCTGCGGCGGCGCCAAGTACCGCTTCGCCAAATATGGCTTTTATCAGTGTAACCGGATCAAAGGAGATATATGGAATATTCGGTAAGCCGGAATACACAGCAACGGCAATAACAAAAACAGCGGCTGCAAGAATATTCCTGGGCAGCAGTGAGCCACCGAATGAGGGCATCGCCAGAAACAGAAATACCAGCCGGGTCATAATCATGGCGATGGCAATAAAAACCGGCAGCAGCAATTCTGTGTCAAAAAATGACGGCATTACCCATGTCCGAGCGCTGAGAACTTAATCATGACTTCATTGAAAAATGAAATCAGTTTTCCCATTGACCAATCCCCCACTAAAAGAAGCGTGATAAATACCGCCGCCAGCTTGGGAACAAATGTGAGTGAGGCTTCCTGGATCTGTGTTGCCGCCTGCATCACAGCAACAAACAACCCCACCGCCATGGCTGCGCCAAGAGGGGGTCCCACCACAAACAGAATGGTCAGTAACCCTTTGACGCAAATTTCAGTTATCATTTCCGACGTCATCATCCACCTCCGGAAAAACTTTTCACGATAGAGGAAATAATCAGATTCCAACCATCCACCACCACAAACAGCATGAGTTTTAGAGGCAGTGATATCAGCGCAGGCGGCAACATAATCATACCCATCGACATCAACATTGACGCAATCGCAATATCGAGCACAATAAATGGAATGAAGAGCATAAATCCCATTTCGAATGCGGTTTTCAATTCACTGATGATGAACGCCGGAACCAGTGCGCGAAAAGCCACCTCCTCTGCCGTTTTAGGAAGTGGCAGTTCGGAAACTTCATAAAAAAGCATTAAATCCTTCTCGCGGGTATACTGAAGCATAAACTCACGCATCGGTGCCATGGCAGCTTCCAACGCCTGTTCATCATTCAATTGACCTTCCTTGTACGGAATCAGTGCGGTGTCGTTAATCTTCTCTCCCACTGGCGCCATAATAAAAAAGGTCAAAAACAGGGACAGGCCAATCATTACCTGGTTGGGAGGCGCATTCTGGGTACCAATGGCAGTTCTAAGAAAAGACAGAATGATAACAATTCGGGTGAAGCTCGTCAGAGTCATCAGTATGGCCGGTGCCAGCGCCAAAATGGTTAGAAGTGCAAGAATTTTTAAGCCGGTCACCAATTCTGCAGGTGAGTCTGTCGAACCAACTGAAATATCAATCTGAGGGACAGCCCATGCGGTCCGGGATGCAGAAAGAACCAGCAAGATTACCGCCAATATTGTCCCTGATTTTTTCATTTGAGTCTGGCTCTTGGTTGCATCTTTGTGACTACGCTCTGTATTGATTGTCCACCGGGGTTGACTGATTTTCCAGTGCGGCGCGCATCCTGGCCATGGAGATCAAACCAGATACGTTGGACGCACTCTCATTTGTTGAGAACGCCTCAGACATTGTTCTGGCGGCGATATCGGCACCGGCGTCGGTGCGAGCCTTGCCGGACCGAATTGGTTTGTTGCGTTCGCGCACGATTTTCTCGATGGCTTGCTGAAAATCAGAACCAAAATTAGTGGCAGGCTGAGCCTGATGCGCAACATCGGTGGTCACATCATCGTCATCCCTTATGTCTGAATACGGCGTGGCAGAAATGCGAGGCTCCTTTGCCAGACTCTCTTTAACAACATCTTGAATATCAGCGGCAAATGCGCGTTTTGCCAATGGCGACACAGTCGAAGACTGTTCATCCGACGGAATCAGTCCGAGGGAGGATACTGTCTTATCTCCGACGGCCAGCAGAAATCGACTGCCATTAACGCGCGCAACCATAAGTGTCTGGTGCGTACCCACTTTTTTTCGCGAAAGTATATCGATGTTATCCTCATCAATATGAAATCGGTTACGCTTCTTTGACATGTACCAGGCTACAAAGCCAAGCATTGCCGCAAACAGCAATCCACCAGCGTACTTCATGGTCTGCGCATTGACTTCTTCATCGCTCCTGAGTTTCAAGCCTTTTTTGGAAGATTTGTCAAATATGGTTCCCGTCAGTGATTTGGAATCCTCATCGGATGTTGCCTTCGCCACAGCACCATTGCCGTTGTCATCGGACTTAGACGATGCAGGTGTCTGCTTCACCGATTCCGTTCCGGCATTTATTGTGTCCGAATTTCTGGCGTTATCCATCTTGCGTTTTAAGGCTTCACGCGATTCCTGTTCGGCATCAAGCAGTCTGGTTCGTCGTCTCTTCTGACTATCGGATAAAGCTATCGAAACGATAACATTGCCATCCAGAGACATTACGGATGTGCGTGCGCATGCCTCCAGTACAGACCCGGAGGGGTGAATCTGCAGTACAGTGCGATTCTGCAGCTGTGGCACAACACGAACCTTGCGCAACGTACTCCCCCGTGGCGTGTCCAAATATTTCACATCCTCATCGGCCATTCCAATATCCAGCAGGCGAATCCGAATGGAATCATCCCCGCACACTACTTTATACTCATACTTATCCTTTGCGGGAGACACAGCAAAGCGGACCACATCAGTCGACGGCATGTTTTCAACAGTAAAAGCCGCTATTTGCGGTTTGGGTGACGCTGCAGCGGAAAGTGCCATATTCATCAGTATGCCAGCGGTTAACAATGATATGAAATGTCTCATGATTATTCTCCTATCAAATGGTCTTCAGATGCCTGTTTAAAAGGATCTTCACCGACGACTTCCATAATGCGTATACCGTAGCGTTCTCCTACCAGCACCGCTTCACCACGGGCTACCAGTTTGCCATTGGCATAAATATCAAGATTGTCACCCGCCGGTCTGTCGAGCTCCACAACGGTCCCAGGCATTACCTCAACCAGTTCTCCCATGGTCATGGTGCGACGCCCCACCTCAACGGTCAGTTCTATCGGAATGTCAAAAAGAAAATTGATGGGTCGCTTCGCGGCGACCGCTTCCTGATTTGCCTGCATTGGACCTCCTGAATTCTTGTTGTTTTGCTCGTCCATTGCGAAACCTATATGGTATGGTTTAAATCCACGATTTCAAACGCAACGTTACCGCGCGAAATTACTGGTTTACCTTTAAGCTTATAGACACCGCCAATCACTACATCCAACGGTTCATTCATTGCGACGCCCAGTGGATATACGTCACCGCGCTTTAGATTCCACAGATCGAACGCCTTAAGGGAGAGCTTGCCCAGTTCCATCACCAGTTCAACCCGTGCGTTCTTCATGCGCATTTCGAGCTGATTTGCCCGTATCTCCTTTTTCTCCATAAAGAGTTCGGCGGGACCTCTCAACCACAGAGCTATCTCTGGGTTTAAAATTGAAACGAACTGCACGTTTATCCAGACTCCCGCCGGTTCACGACTAACCCAAAAGTCCTCCGGGTTTTCCCGTTCCAAAGAAATGACACTCCCAGGCAGAGAGGATTGCAGCTCACCACAGATTTCGACAAAAAAGTCTCTTAACAGCCTTTGCTCGAGAATGGTCAGTTCACTCTTCTCTTCAACATCCTCTGCGGTATGAATGCCCGTTCGGCGCGAGATGTACCGCATGGCAGTTGTTCGTTCCATACCGAGAAGCAAACGACTGTCATTGAGCGAAATGACCGTATATTCAGAGCCAGGGTCCGTTTGCGCAAGGGGAATCACTTCGGTCATTCCACTGGCACCCTGAATCGCACTGTTTTCTCTCTCGTCTTCAATGGTGCGAACATCCTGAATATCCAGGCGCCCGCGACACGCCAATCTTTTTATCAGCAGATTTTCGAGATTGGGCGTCATTCTTTTGGCGATTTCGTTCCACTTTTTCAGACACCGCATATTGTATGCGTGGTCACTGGCGAGCACATAATCGTCCACCGATTTCTGCGAAGAGGAATCCGCCTTCATCGCGGAATAGATAGCTTCAAGTTCTTCCTGAGTTAAAATCGGTTCCACGTTCTCACTCCTACTGAGTCACAAATTCGGTCAAAAATATGTTGGCAACGCGATCCATATCCAGTCTTCCATTCACTTTCTGTACCAACATTTTTTCCAAATCCCGCTTGCCCTCAATGGTTTGCACCTTCTCCATTTCGATGGCCGACAGCTGCAACAGGATCTCGTTTCGAACGATAGACATGCTTTTCTCGAATTCGGGCTGATCTTCCACCGAATACAACTGAATTGACATTTTGGTTTTAAGATACTTTTTGTCTCTGGCATTTTGCAGATTAACTACAAATCCATCGAGCTCAATAATGGGGCCATCTATCGCAACCGCACGGGTCGACCTGGTTTGACGGCTTGTTCCCGGGTCCTTTGCGTCATCACCGGAAGCAGACCGACTCATTAAGAAAAACGCCACGCCTCCTATCAGCAGCACGTTTAAAACCACCACAACAATAATAATCAAACCCTTTTTGGATTTTGCCTGTTGAACTTCACCAGCGTCTTCATTCGCCATTGGTTTTCTCCTTTCTAAGAACAAACCGGACTTTTCGCTGCATATCGCTGAACATCTCCGGCTTCATGTTTCGCCCTGGAATGTGGCGTTCCTGCAATTCTATAACTATTTCAGTTAAAATATCCGAGGCTTCGTACCATGGCCACATCGCGATGACCTTGACGTCGCCCCCCCACAACTGCAAAATCACCGCGACATCCTCCAGCAGTTTACGCCCCTGGTCATCCAGTGCCCTTGACCCATGCGGAAACAGCAATCTTCCCGCAACCACCACCTCAATACCGTCCTTGATACGGATAATCTGAACATCCCCTGCGATCTTTTCAGCCATTGGTTTCAATGTGCTGTAAATGTCTTCCTTTTTATTTGGATTTATCAGGCCATCGCGCACACCCTTTAAAAACTTGTCCGCATCTTCCCGGGCCACATCCACGTCAACCGTTCGTCCTTCCTTCACATTGGATTCATTCTCAATTTCACCTATCGGCGTCATCAGCTGAATAAACGATTCCTCCCCGCTTTGCGGGTCTGGAAAATTCATTACGCCAGATGCCTCGTCAAACATCCCAAATGCTTCCTTCAACGAGCGATGGTCCATAGATGACATGGTTAAAAGCAAAACGAAAAATGTGATCATCAGAAAAATGAGATCAGAAAGTGTATCCATCCAGGCATCACGGTCCCGCTCAACCGGTTTATCCTCGCTTTGTTCCTTGCGGCCCTCCTCCGGGAGAATATTTCCAGACTCTGCCACTATTTTCTTCCTTCCTCGGTGGTCACAATAATTTCAACCCGCCGATTCGCGGTAAATCGATCCTGCGCTTCCAGCACATCAACGGGACTGTAATATGACTGGCCCAATGCGCTGACCTTCCCCTTCTTAAAGTTTCCGGCAGACTCCAGATGGCGGGCGACAACCATGCCGCGTTCTAGAGACAGATGCCAATTGGTTCGCCGATCACCTCTGGAATCAGTATGACCGATGACCTGAATATACCCATCGTAAGAGGCGCTCATCCGGGCGATTTCGCCCAACAGATGAAACATGCGTGGCGAAATAACCGACGCTCCTGCGCCAAAAAGCATCTCATCCGCCACCACAATTTTCACTTCACCGGTTTTTTCGTCGAACGTGGCGAAAATATGAGGTGCCTCCTGGGTGTTACCCGACATCATTTCTTTGAGCACGTGCTGCACCTGCTTAAAAATGGTGAACCCCGCCCCACTCGAAACGATATCGGATTGTGTCTTCATTACCTTTTTTTTCGAATCAACAGAAGAAGACCCAGGCAACAATCCAAACGATCCCAACAATGACCCCAGTGCAATCCGCTTCTTTGTGTCGTTCATTGTTGCCATGGAATTCAGCAAAATAAAGAATGCGAGTAAAATCATACTCAGGGTAACAAACATCAGTCGAAAAGCGTCGCTGCCGCCTCCGCCTTCTTCTTCGTCATCGTCAGCAGCCATAGGTTACCCCTTATCGTCATCTGCCTTGCGTTCACCCGGCGAGAGATAGATATTCAGTTTCTGTTCGACCATCCGCGGATTGTCCCCGGCGCTAATGGCCAGCACGCCCTCTTTGGTCAGCTCCCAAAGCCGCACTTCCTCCCTGCTGCGAACCGCCAGTTTTCCGGAAATGGGTCCAAACACCAGGTTGGCAAACAACGCACCGTAAAAAGTGGTCAGCAAAGCCACCGCCATGGACGGTCCAATGGACGACGGGTCGTCCATGTTCTGTAACATGCCCACCAGACCGATGAGGGTGCCAATCAATCCCATTGCAGGTGCAAAACCCGCCATTGTTGCGAAAACTTCCGAGCCCAGTGAATGACGCTGCTTCAACCACTTAATCTCAGTGTCGAGCAACGACTCAATGACACCGGGGTCTTCCCCGTCCACTGCCAGCTGTATTCCCTTTTTTAAAAATGGATTATCTGTATCATTGACCGCCTCTTCCAGCGCCAGAATGCCCTCCCGACGCGCACGATTTGAAAAATCCACCATCTGTTCAATGGTTTTCTGAACATCAGGCAATTTGTATGACATGGCCTTGCCGAACACCTTGCCTGCACCCGTAATCTGCGCCAGTGGAAAGTTCATCAATGACGCGCCTATAGTGCCGCCCAGAACAATCAGCAAAGACGGCACATCGATAAACGGGCCAAGACCAACGCCTGATGCGATGGAAAAGAGAACCAGACCCCAGCCAACGAGTATTCCTATTATTGTTGCAATATCCATCGGTATCCTTCTTTCAATCCACCCCATGGGAGAAGCAACCCATGTGCCATTTTGGACCCCCCTGCAGGAATTCTGGAACCCGCCAGCATTATTGATAAAACTCAGAAGCATTCGGCTTAAGGCACACTTCCGCCACCGTCAGATAATTGACGCTCCCCAAAAAGCGCGCCCAATTTTTTGGCGCTGTCCCTCCTTACCCACCAGGTCAATTAAACGTAAATTGTCATGGCCCTATCAAATTTTTCCGAACATCGCCGTATTCCGAACAATGACGAATCATCGCCGCTATCTGCATCGCAATTCACATCGCTTTTTGCCGCTCCATTTAAAACGAACCAAAAAAGCGTTTCAGTACCTGCCAGGGGAGTGGCTCATCGTCACGCTGAACACTGGTCGCATTCTGGACTGCAGCAACGATTTCGCGCGGTTGACCGGACTGTCAAAAACAGAGGTAACCAGAAATGCCATAGATGCATTCTCTTTTAAAGGCGATGAGCACGGCTGGGGACTGAAAAAACTTGATTTGGAACTGTTGCAGCACAGTGGCAGATATGAGGATGTGGGATTGACGACTCCCGAAAACATCTCGATGGTGGTCGATGTCTGGGTCAACCATATGTCGTTTGCTCACCGTCCCTGGGCATTCTGTCTCATTACAGACAAATCAAACCAGAGACAGCTGCAGGGAGAGCTCATTAGCAAGCATCAGGAATTGAAACGCGCATTCTCGAGATTGGAAATGCAGAAGAAAGAGCTGGAGGCTGCCCGGAACGAATTGAAACGGAAAAATCGGAGCATCAGCGATCTTTCAGCCCAGTCCCGCGCCACAGCAACCCTGGCGATCATTGGCGAAATTACCTCAGAGCTCACACATCAGCTCAACAATCCTCTCGCAGCCGCAACCGGTGCATGCCGTAAACTGAACAAACTGTATGAATCAGATCAACCTGAGCAGTTTGGGCCAATGCTGACACTGCTTTCCGCAGCTCTCAACAGATTGAAGGAGACGATAGATGAAGTTCATGTGATTTACAGACATTCAAGGACACCATCTACACCAGCCACTGCAATTGATCTTGGGGAACAGTTCAGTGCCACATTCGCGCTTTTGGAACAGCGGTTTGTGGGAATCACTGTAAAGCGGCACATTCCCGTCGATATTCCTCCCATCGCCGGCCATTTGTCGCTTTTTCAGCACGTGATAATAAATCTACTGGACAACGCCATCGATGCATCGTCACAAAATGGAATAGTCGCAATTGCGGCCGAAAAAAGAGGGGAACGCGTCGCTGTAAGCATTGGTGACAATGGCCCAGGAATCCCGCCCTATCTGCGGGAAAAAATATTTGAGGCCTTTTATTCCCTCAAAGAAAAGGGTTCAGGATTGGGACTCGCTGCCGTTAAAAGGTATGTGGAAAGGGACAATGCGACTATCGAGGTGGGACAATCGGAATACGGTGGCGCTCAATTCACAATCTGCTATCCGGTGTATGAAGAAAATGATTCGGAAAGGATGAAATAGATGAAACCGAAAAGAGAGTCGGTTCTCGTAGTTGACGATGATTCAGAAGTGCTGACCGCTTTGGATGCGGAGTTAAGCGAGTATTTCGATGTGACCTCACTTTTGAGCGCTGAACAGGCACTTGCCACCTTGCAGGGCCAGTCATTCTCGGCAATCATCAGCGATGTGCGCATGCCGGGAATTGACGGGCTCACGCTCATCAAGGAATGTGCGGTTCGTTACCCGGACATGGTCCGCGTGTTGCTCACTGCTTTTGACGACGAGGATGTTCAGGAGACCGCCCTGGGCGAATACGGTGCATACAAACTAATCAAACCCTGGGGTGATGATCTGATTGTCACCCTGCAAAATGCGCTCAAACAGCGTAAAAGTAATATCGAGCTTCAGAAATCCATTGACCTTGGTACCGCAGCGCTTGACGTGGATTTGCGGCTCCACTTCAATCTCTCACAGCCGGAGCTTCTCAACGCAGTTGCAGCGGAGCTGCAGCGAGTCCCGGAGGTAATATGCCAGACGGTGGTTCAATTCGACGATGATGGGCAAGTGGTCAATTCGTGGGCGGTCGGGGTCAATGAAGAAACCACGGCGCCGCGTTTAACCCGCAAGCGGTATTCGTCACCGGAGCAGGACGGAGACTATCTGAAATATACCGTGCCCGTAGGCACCTGGCCGGCGCCCATTGCGGCCTATATTTGTCGACTGACCAAAGTCAACGAGGAAAGTCTGCGGTATATGGATTTCATCGGCCGCCAGGCGTTTCGCACCTGGCTCATCGTCAATCAGGCAGTGAATAATCCTGACCTGCATCGGCAAACAGTTCCGAGTCTCACGCCGATTTCACCAGTGGATTCCGGCTTATCCCTATGGATGAGCAGAGAGTTGTCCACCGCGACCACTGTAATTGTCAGCGCCACCGAAAGCATTCGGGAGGAAGCCAAACGTTTTGCTCAAAATCACGAAGATGTTAATGAGCTTGAAGATATTGCCTCCGATCTCGATTCAGCCTATGCGGGACTCACCAAAATGCTCGAAAAAGTCAAACGGTAAGGCCCTGAGCGCTCGTCTGCGATGAATCATTTCAGGTCCATCAGATACCCGTTTCAGAAGTTTCCAACACGGAATTTTTTCAACATCAGTCAGATGAAAAAAAGCCATGATTGCCTAATAAACCCTTTTGAGTTGCTCATATAAATTTAACTGTACCCGGTTTGCCCCCCTCACAAACACCATAAGTCACAAGTGAATCAGATACACCACGGTATTGTCTGGTTGAATTTTCGTTTTTTTGAAAAAGAGGTAATTTTATGAGCAAAACTTTTCTTTGGCTAATAGCCGTCATGCTGCTGAGTGCGTTTGCAGGATGCTCCGTGACCACAGATGGCATCGATGGTAGCAGTGATTCGGACACTGATACGGACAGCGATTCCGATTCGGACAGTGATTCGGACAGTGACAGCGATTCGGATTCCGACAGCGATTCCGATAGTGATTCCGATTCGGACAGTGATTCAGACAGTGACTCGGACAGCGACACTGATTCCGATACAGACAGCGATTCCGATTCTGACACAGACACCGATACCGACACCGATTCCGATGGGGACACAGGGCCCCATCCCTGCGATAATGTTACATTTGAAATCATGACCGGCGGATATGTATGTGCCGGTGACATGCACGGCTACGCATGGACCAGCCCGGGTGAAATCGAAGGCGCTGAGATTGATCCCGCCAATTTTGAGGCGATTGAAGGCGGTGAAAGCCAACTCTGTGTCACCGGGCTGACAGCTGGAGATGAATCCTGGGGCTCAGTTGGTATTCTGGGATTGAATGCGAGTCAGTCCCCGGACTCCACGGAAGAAGGCGCCTGGATGCCCACCAGCGATAACACCGGGATTAATGTCACCGTCACCAAAAACGGCGATTTCACGTTGCGGCTGCAGGTCAAAACATCAAGTGGCGGGGAATACTGCGCCGCCATCAGTGACGGCGCCAACGAAGTGGTATGGGAAGACCTGACCGAAGCCTGCTGGGAATCCGGAAATCCGTCCTATAACGGCGAGGATCCCATTTCGTCGGTGATGCTGCTGGTTCCCGGACACAACGTGAACGACATTCCCTATGATTTCTGTCTGGAAGAATTGATTGCGGTGGGCGGTGAGGAAGTCATCGTGACCGATGCCGATAGTGACACGGATTCAGATTCCGATTCCGACAGCGATTCAGATTCCGATTCCGACACCGATTCAGATACCGACTCCGACACCGATACTGACACAGACACGGACACGGACGCTGATAACGGCGAGCCAGGCAATTATCCAATTGGCAATGAGCCTGTGCTGAGTGCCGCATGTGGCACCCCAACGACTTTAACGACTGGCGAGAGAACAATTAACAGCACGAACCAGAATCGTGTTTACTACCTGGATATTCCCGCCAATTACGATGAGAACAAGCCATACCGCCTGTTCTACATATCCCACTGGATTGGCTCCCGCTACCAGGATATGGTCAACAATCACTTCTACAATCTCAAGGACATGGCGGAGGCTGCGGGAGAACCCGCCATCTTCATCGCACCCAGCTCCGACGGTCAAACCTGGCAGGAAAAAGACCACGCGCTGTTTGATGACCTGCTGGCGTTCGCTAAAGAAAATCTCTGCTTTGACACATCACGTGTCTTTGCAACCGGGTTCAGTTTCGGCGGGATGATTACATACTCTCTCTCAACAAATCACCAGAAAGATATTCGCGCTGCCGTAGGCATTGCGCCTGCCAACTACAATATCTGGCTTCCGCAAAAAACCCGCGAGCCGATAGCATGGATGCAGACGACCGGTATGGGTGATGGGACGTGTCCGTGGGATCAGGACGGTAGCTCAAGAGGCGCAAAATGGATTGGCTTTGAGAAAGGCGAAGACAACAACTGCACCCTTCCTGCGGACATTCCGACCTGGCAAAATGGCGACCATGTTTGCTACGACTTTGAAGGATGTGATGAAAACCATCCCACTAAGGTGTGTACCTTCAACGGCGGGCATCAGGCTGAAAGCGGCGATTCCACCTCCAGCAACTGGATACCTGTCGTATCCTGGGAATTCTTCTCCCAGTTCTAGCCCCTTCTGAATCCAGTTAATCAGGTCAGCACTCTTCGTCCCGATTCCCGTCATGTTCTGTCTTGTCTGTAAACACAATCAGGCGCAATCCAAAACGGTCCGGTTCAGATGGTTCCCATACTTTCCCCTTTGAGAACTGGCCTTCCATCCCGCTTTTGATCAATTGAATCACTGGCCTCGATACCTCTGGTTTACACTTGAAATTGGTTTTGTACCGCCCAATTCATCGGCGCTATCAGGCCGTCGCGCCGACATATTGCACCCAGGCTTTGCACTCAGGGTTTTGCACTCAGGGTTTTGCACTCAGGGTTTAATGATATGATATTTATATAAAACAACGAACAAAAATGTGAATTTTCAGCTGAAACAGTGAACCTTTTAGTATTATAGTAAGTTAGTCAGTAATAATGCGATGTCCCATGTCGTTGAGAACTGGCCAGATGTGTCCTTATCACTTAGCAAACCGATTGGTCTTACAAAGTTAACAAATCAATTTTGGTTGTTTCTGGCATCCAAAACCTGAAAAAGGTCTGTAATTCATGAAAAGGAACGACATTTTACCAGTCCTCGCCATTTTGTGTTGCTGCCTCTTTGGCATAGGTGCAACGGCATGTTCCGACAAAAACAAAGGCTCACAAGAGGATACACAGGCAGATGAAAACGTGACAGCAACGGATAGCGATTCGGACAGTGATTCGGACAGTGATTCGGACAGTGATTCGGACAGTGATTCCGACAGTGATTCGGACAGTGATTCCGACAGCGACTCGGATTCTGACAGTGACAGTGATTCCGACAGCGACTCGGATTCTGACAGTGACAGTGACTCCGACAGCGACTCGGATTCTGATTCCGACTGTCCTAAATCCTGTGTGGCCCAGGGGCAATGCCGGGTACTGAACGGAACCTATCTGCCGGATTACACGTGCACCACCGAGACACCCATATGCTGTGAGATCATCGGCACCTCAGACTCTGATACAGATAGTGACACAGACAGCGACACGGATTCCGATAGCGATACCGATACAGACAGCGACACGGACTCCGACACAGACACGGACACTGACACGGACTCCGACGAAGAAACCGAAGCCAACGCTGCGGAGTGGCAATTCATTTCCATTCAGGATATCGATCTCTTTCAGTCCGTGCAGGTTCCCCTGGTGCGAGGACGTCAGGCGGCACCTTCCGGCACGCCTGTTGTGGCGGGTCGGGCGGCAATGATGCGAATATACCTGTCCACACAAAATGGCTGGGTCAACCGGAATGTCACCGCACGGGTCACAATCACACATTCGGATGGAAACAGCAGTGAATTCAGGGCGTCGGCGCAAATTCGGAACAGTTCAACCGAGATGGATTTGGAAAGTACGCTCAATGTAAATATTGATGCCGCAGCCATGATGCCGGGTATGAGTTATGCCGTGGAATTGGTTGCTGGAGATACACCGGCCGGACCGGCAGGCCAAACCCGATGGCCTGAAACCGGGAGCGTCCAGCTCTCAGCGGAAAATACCGGTGGTCCGCTGCAAGTGGTGGTCCTTCCCATTCGCTGGATGACAGACGGCTCCAACCGGATGCCAGACACCAACGAATCCAATATGGCCAATATTAAAGCGGCTATCATGGCGTTTTATCCTATCGACACCGTGAATATAGTCATTTCCGACAACCCACTGGACTGGAATCAGGTGCTGGATGCATCAGGGGTCGGCTGGGAAACGCTGCTCAATGAGGTGACCCTCCGCCGGGATGCCGACCGTGTCGGGGGCAATATTTATTACATGGGACTATTCAATCCGAAGGAAAAGTATTTTTCGTATAACGACAACGAAAATTCGTACTGTAACTGGGGGTGCGTCACAGGACTCAGTTGGCAAACCACTCGCGTCAGTGACAGCTGGTCCAGAGCCAGTATTGCCCTTGGATATGATGATCCCGGCACGGCGTATACAGTGGCCCATGAGTTGGGCCATGCGCACGGTCGCGGTCACTCCCCTTCCGGTGGCGCTGATTTCGTGGATCCCAATTATCCGGTTGCCAGTGGAAAGCTGGATGTAATCGGTTACAGCCTCACACAGGGGGTACTCGCTGGCGCGAATGATTATTTTGACCTCATGGGATACGATCAGCCCCAATGGATAAGTGCGTACACCTACAGTGGCTTGTTCGATATGGTTACGGCCGTCAACGCCATGTTCGGTGCGGCGCCGATGAGCCCACTGCCCCCTGATATCACTGCCACACTGTGGCGACAGATTCTCATTAGCCCCGATGGTTCCGCAAAATGGGGCATCGAAATGAAAATGATGACCGCGCCCTCCGGCGAGGAGATGACTGTGAATCTGTATGATTCGGATGGTTTTCAGTTGGATACGGTAACCGGTTACTTCACGCCCTTTGCCGGCCTTAGCGGAGGTGCCGTTTGGCTGCAAACCGCAGCGGAAAATGCGGACATCGCTGAAATTCCAGCTCTTGACCTTGAGGTGCGTCCGTAACGCCGAGGGCCCGGCACATTCGCACCGTTTTTGATTCCCCCTTGTGTTACTGCAGCGTATACTCCAACCCCCAGATATTGGACGACGATGCTTCAGGATAAATGACCGTCAATCGGTCCTCAGTGAGCAACCTGAACGTATCGATAAGTGGATCTGAAAAATAGGTGTGGTCGGTATCGGTGTACAGCAATGTCCAATCGGAAAAGCCGCTCTCGAGAGAGGCGGCGGCGATGCGCAGGCCGGGCAAAATGGCATACACATTGCCCGACGCGGATACCGCGATATTACCGCGGAAGTTCAATATCACTTTTTGACCATCGATGGATTCGCGATTCCAGGTACCGTCAACGTCACGCCAGTAATGGAAATACTCTGTTTTGGTGCGGGCGCCTGTGAAGTTTGTATCATCTGCGATGCCATCGGGCATATGGGACAGCAGCACATGCACCCTGCCGGCGGAATCAACTGTCATGTGCTCCTGATTAATGAGACCCCGGTTTTGACCAATTTCCCACACTCTGGCGCTGAGCGTGTTTTTGGTAATCTGACGCTGTCCGGACACAGCCACTTCTTCCCCAGTATTATTCATCCAGGTGCGGCCGTGGTCATCGCTGTACACATAAAAAAGATCATGGTTTGTGGTGGCATCCGGGGTCTCGCGCCAGCACCATGCCGCATGAAGACGCGTTCCAAAAGGAGTGTAGGCCAACCCGTGAAGATAGGCATTGACGCTGTCACTGATGCCATCGATATAGACACCCAATTCGCGCCACTGATGAGTGTTGGCGTCGTATTCCCAGATTGCCTCATTGCCGCTGCCGCTTTCGCCCAGCCGAACATCAAAAAGCAACTTGTCCCCGCCAGGTTCGGTCACAAATCTGGGATAGGTCACCAGCGGGACCGATTGTCCCCTCACCAGACTGTCTGTCACCGCGGTAAACCGCGTGGCAGCGGCAAGCCAATCCACGGTATCCGGTCGGGTTATCAGATTTTCATCAGAACGTCGATAATGCAGCGTGTTGCCGTGATGATCAAATGACAGATGAAGCGTGCCGTCCGATGGACAAATTCCAAGTGAAATGGTGTTGTGCGCATCATCCGCTGTGTTTCTGTAGTCGGTAAAACCAAACGTTTGCCATTCATCATCCGGCAGTTTTCGCCGTGCCATCACAACATTTCGATTCTCATTCCAAAATGCGGTGTACTGATATCCATTGTAAGTGAGCACGCCGTCCTGCTGAAAGGACTCACCATTTAAATACCCGCCATAGGAAACCACCCTTAACCCTGAATACGTGATCAACCCTTCGGCGTCTTTGACTACGCCAGGCGCCACAGGCTCGATGCTGCCAGTGTCGGATGCGGATTCCGTTTCGGTATCAGAATCCCCCGTATCTGCACCCGTGTCCGTATCGCTATCAGCATCAGTGTCCGTATCGCTATCAGCATCAGTGTCCGCGTCGCTGTCTGTATCGGAGTCACTGTCCGTATCCGTATCCGAATCACTGTCTGCATCACTGTCCGTATCGCTATCTGAATCAGTGTCACTGTCCGAATCGCTATCACTGTCAGAATCGCTATCACTGTCAGAATCGCTATCACTGTCAGAATCGCTATCACTGTCAGAGTCCGTATCACTATCTGTATCGGAATCAGCGTCCGAATCACTGTCACTATCTGTATCGGCATCAGCGTCCGAATCACTGTCACTATCTGTATCGGCATCACCGGTCGCAGCGCTGTCACCACCGTTGCCAGTTGAATGACATCCAGTCGCCACAAACAAATTCAAAATTGAAATTATAAAAATAATTGCCGGTTTCATGATTTGCGCCATGCATCCAGTCGCTGGCACGAATGCACTGGTAGTAATGATACTATTCATTCAGCCGCAGCGACAAGCAGTAATCCCATAAAAATTCTGTAACGGCAGAGAGGAAAGTGAAGGCTACAGTTCGCGCGGATAACTCCAGGCCATGATGCCGCCTTCCATGACTTTTACATTGGTGTAGCCCGCGTGCTGCAGAATCAGCGCCGCTTCGTATCCCCTAAGTGAAATCTTGCAAAAACATATTATTTCGATGCTTCTGTCCTGGGGCAGTTCATCCAGACGCTGTCGCAACGCCCCCAACGGTATCAGGACTTCACCAATGCCCAGACGCATCTGCTCATACTCATCGGGACCACGCGCATCCAGTAGAAATGGGGGCTCGTTGCAACACAGTCTTTCCTTCACATATGCAGCCGTCACCCCCTGCATATGTCCATCCAGTTTATTCTGCATAATATGCGCAGATGCAATGAAGTGGTCTATGGCCAGTGAAAACGGCGGCGCGTATGGCATATCCGCCACGGCAATATCGTCCACTGTCATCCCCCCTGTTATCGCCATCGCAGCGCTGGCAATCTGTTTGCTGACATCACCGGGGCCGATGCTCTGATATCCCAGAAGCCTGCGACTTTTTTTATCGACAATCAATTTACTCACCAACAGTTTACCTTGCATAAAACCGGGTTTATCCGGGCTGGCGTTAATGATGGTCTCCGCATCCAGACCTATGGCCCGGGCCGTTGCCTCATTGATGCCGGTGGCGCCCGCTGCATAATCAAACACCTGGCATATCCCCGTTAATATTGTCCCCTTAAACTCCGCATGATTGCCGTGAATGCAATTTGCAGCGGCAACCCTTCCCTGCAGATTTGCCAGATCACCAAACGGCGCATGCACCTGTTTGCCAGTCAATATGTGTCTCGTTTCAACGCAGTCTCCTGCCGCATAAATATCGGGGTCACTGGTCTGCATGTATTTATCCACCACAATGCCGCCGACATCGCCAATTTTCAGACCAGCCTTTTGCGCCAATGCCACATTGGGTGTCACACCAATGGCTACAACCGCCAGTTCACAGGGGAGTTCGGTGCCATTTTGCAGCTTAACCCCGGACAATTTGCCATTTTCGCCAATAAATGCGCTGACGCCATTATCCCGAATCACATGCACTTTTTTGGATTGTAAATGATTGGCAACCAGTCGAGATAAATCTGACGATAAAAATGTTAGAATCTGCGGCAGCATTTCAACGATGGTCACTTCAATTCCAGCCAGTCGCAATGCCTCGCAGGTTTCAATTCCAATTAGACCACCACCAACCACAACCGCCCGGTGAATTTTTTTTTCGTCACGAATTCTACGCAGATAATCCGCATCCTGTATGGACACCAGAGTCGTGACGCCGTCAAGTTCAATTCCGGAGACAGGCGGTTTCTTTGCTGTGGCGCCGGTGCACACAATCAGCTTGTCATAGTCAATCCACTGCGTGTCGCCCGACGGCAAATGCTGACAGCAAACGCGCTTTTGAGCCCGATCGATTTCAACGGCTTCGGTGCTCGTCAGAGCGGTGACATTTTTGGCTTTTTTAAAAAATCCGGGGTCCCGCGTAACACCGGTCGGTGTGGATAGCAGCATGTTCCTGTCGTCGAAAAATCCACCCACGTAGTATGGATATCCGCACGATGCCATAGACAAATCCGGGGATTTCTGAATCAGTGTGATTTTGGCGTCCATATCAAGACGTCTTGCCTTCGCTGCCACTTTGGGGCCCGCTGCGGACCCGCCAATTACAACAATCTTTTTCGCATCCATTTTCCCTGCTCTCTTCATTTTCAAGTCAATCAGCTACAGAATAGAAATGATCCGTTCAGGCCATTTCGCAATTTGCTTAAAAAAGGAACGCAAAGCGTGTACCAGGGAAAATCCACTGGGCTACCAGAGTCGACAGTGTTCATTTCACCACACCTGAAACAATACGTTGCAAATTGTTTCACCAATGTGCACCACATTTAAAGGAATTCGAAATGTTGAAATTAATAATCCGAGAGCAACCTGTCCAGGGTGATTGCGACGGCGCTGCGCACTGACAGATGGTTCCAGTCTGCGGGGGTGCCAATGGGTTCCAGCAGCACATCCGAACGTTCAAGCACTTCACTGGCGAGTCCATATCCCGTTCCAAACAGTATAATATAAGGCACATCCGTATTGGTGTGAATGCGTTCGCGAAGCTGCCGGTAAGTGTACTCCTGTCCCAAATCCCGGGCGCAGGTGGAAACAATTACCGGCGTAACATCCCTCCCGGCGATAATCGTTTCAACCGCCTCATCAAGCGTACGGCTGATGTGCAGCAAATTCATGGCCAGCGCGCGGGATGGAATCCGGGTGGCGCCATACCCTTCCTGCCAGTGGGCCACAATCCGTGACACCAGTTCAATCTGTGCGTCTAAAGGAGTGATCACATGATAACTGGTTACACCAAACGTTCGCGCGCTGCGGGCATTATCGTGAATATCAAGGTTGGTCACAGCAGTGGCAACCACATCGCCAGCTCGATTGACAACAGGATAATGCAATAGACAAATATGAATTTCCGGTTTCATTTTTCAGGATGTCCTTTCAACGCATCGTTGAACAGCTTCCGATCCTTATCACTCATTTCATATACGGCGAATAAATCAGGACGGGTCAGATACGTCCGCAGCAGTGATTGGCCACGTCTCCATTCAGCGATTTTCGCATGATTTCCCGAAAGCAGAATGTCCGGCACTCGCTGCCCATCAATTTCTTCGGGACGTGTGTATTGCGGGTATTCCAGTAACCCATTCGAAAAGGATTCTTCAACAGTGGAGTCGAGCTTTCCGATAACCCCGGGAATCAGCCTCGACACTGCTTCAATGACAGCCATGGCGGCTACTTCGCCACCGTTTAGTACAAAATCACCAATACTCAGCTGGTCGTCAAAGCGCTCCACAACTCGTTCATCAAGCCCTTCATAACGACCGCAAAACAGCAGCAAGGGTTTATCGAGCGCAGCAAAGCGCTGTGCCGTTGATTGGGTAAACGGCTTTCCCTGGGGGGACAAAAAGACTTTATGACACACCGGCAAGTCGACCATTGCCCTAATTACAGGCTCCGCCATCATCACCATGCCTGGGCCACCGCCATAAGGTGAATCATCAACCGTTCGGTGGCGGTCCAATGCAAAATCCCGCACATTTAAAAAATCAAAACCGAGCAGTCCCCGCTCAACCGCTTTTCCAATCAGGCTGGTTTCCACAAAAGGCCGAAACAGTTCGGGAAACAACGTGGCAAGAATAAACCGATACATCATTGTCCTTTCCCGGGAATTGCATATATCGGCAAATCATCAATGTTTTTTACTTCAATGGTTTTTCCGGGGATATCCCTTCGCTCCACATATTCATCAACAAAAGGAATCTGGATTTCGCGTTCATCGCTTTCCACCGAGATGACCTCAATACCGCCCTGCGCGCGACTGTCCACTATTTTTCCTATGAATTGGCCCTCGCAAAAAACCTCTATTCCCATCAGGTCGGCCACATAGAACTCGTCCTCGTCAAGCACGGGCAACACATCCCTCGGCACCAGCAGCAACATCCCATTGAGTGCCTGAGCGCTGTCGCGATTTCGAACATCCTTTAATGACAATATGTGAAACCTGGGTCCCTGCTTTACATTGTGAACCTTAAACGGCGACAAATCACTGCCACTGCTTTCCGGGTGACGGAGGAATACCGAATCCAGCTGGTACACCGATTCGGACGACGGATTATGAAGAAACAGACGCATTTCGCCGTTGACACCGTGGGGGCGACCTATTTTACCCAATTCGATTAACTGGCAGGTGTCATCTGATATGCGAGGATCCTGATTCAAGATGACCTACACTCGAACTATTCAATGATGTCGAGTACGGACCTTTTTTGAAGCTTGGTAGACGCGGCACTTAAAATCGTACGCATTGCGCGAGCGGTACGCCCCTGTTTACCAATTACTTTTCCGAGATCCTCCCGGGCAACGCGTAACTCGATCACAGAGGACTGTTCACCTTCAATTTCGCGAACAACGACTTCTTCTGGATTATCGACCAACGCTTTGGCCATATACTCGATTAATTCACTTGTCGACATATCACTACCTCCAACATCAACATTCGTCGCGCCAGTGCGCATCAGCTCTCATTTTGGATCGCTGATAGATTGTGCCCCCCCAAACTAGCTCGACCCCCCTGTGATGGAGGCAACAAACACAGGGTTTTGTTACTGGTCGGCTAAAATTTTACGCCTTCTGCCCTTGCTGACGTTTAATAATCTCGCTGACAGTCTGGCTTACCTGCGCACCGTTGTTTTTCCAGAAATCAACTCTGTCCGCTTTAAGAGTCACCTGAGCAGGTTCTACAGTTGGTGCATAGGTTCCCAGAACTTCGAGATAACGTCCGTCTCTGGGACTTCTTTCGTCGGTAGCTACGATTCTGTAGAACGGCTTTCCTTTTTTACCTTTGCGTGTAAGTCGAATTTTAACAGCCATATTCACATATTCCTTCCGTAAACTACCAGCGCATGTTTTAAGATGATGCGCTAGTATAAACTTATTTAATTAAAAATTTAAAGCAGAATCTGCTCAAAATAACGAAACGTCGCAATATCCCGCAATCTGACATAATGTCAAGACTGATTTACTGCTTTTCAGTAATATTTTCATCAAAATCGATTTTTATTTTTCCGCCACTCCTTTGATATTTACCGGGTTGAAAAAAACCGCTTTTTTTGAAACAAAGCGTTGTGTATTGTCGTAACCGGCTCTATACCATTGAGACAAATGTCCGCGATACAATGACAACAGGGAGATATGAATGCATTCAGTTAATATCGGCATTATCGGTTTTGGAACAATTGGCACAGGAGTTGTCCGGATTCTCCAAAAGGACGCCGCCCTTTTGGAGAAAAAAAGTGGCCGCCCGATGAGATTGAAAAAAGTGGCGGATTTGCATTTCACTGAAAAGGCAGGAATTGACACTTCGGCATTTGTGCAAACCAGCGATGCAAACGATATAATCAGGGACCCAGAGATAGATATTGTAATTGAACTGATTGGTGGTGTGGAGCCAGCTGGCCAGTTTATCGCCGATGCTCTCAAAGCAAAAAAACACGTGATTACGGCGAACAAGGAACTAATTGCAAAACAGGGCGAAGAACTGTTCGGACTGGCCAGGGCCAACAACGTTAATCTGTTTTTTGAAGCATCCACCGGGGGCGGCATCCCAATAATCAACGCCCTCACCTGTTCACTGGCTGCCAATTCCTTTAGAAAGATTTACGGCATTTTAAATGGTACAACAAATTACATCCTTACAAAAATGTATCAGGAGGGAGCTGAATTTGAGGATGTCCTGAAAGAGGCTCAGGCGCTCGGCTTCGCAGAGGCAGACCCCTCATCGGACGTGGAGGGACACGACATCGCATATAAGCTGTGCATCCTGGCAACGATTGTATTTGACCACTTTTTCGATATTCAACAGATTTACCGTGAGGGAATTTCAGCGATTTCCAAACGGGATATAGAAATTGCCAAAGAATACGGGTACGTTATCAAAATGCTCGCCATCGGTGTCTCCCATGGAGAACAGGTTGAACTTCGGGTACATCCAGTCATGCTGCCCAATACGCATCCGCTGGCGTCAGTGAATGGTTCTTTTAATGCCGTCTTTGTTGACGGTGAAAACGTCGATGAGTCCATGTTTTATGGCCGAGGCGCCGGTGAGCTGCCAACAGCGTCCGCTGTCATGGGCGATGCAGTGGAAATCGCGCGATCGATGGATTATCCCAGGACCAGTGCCGCGCTTAATTTTGGTAGCAGTGAAAAGGAATTGCTGCCAATGGGAGAGATTGACAGTCAGTTTTATCTGCGCCTGGAAGTGAAGGACGAACCAGGTGTGCTTGCAGAAATCAGCCGTGTTTTTGGTGACAACAATGTAAGTATTCGGCTTGTTAAACAGGGTAATGTAGGTAAAAACAACGCTGAACTGAATATCATGACGCACTCTGTTAAGGAATACCGGTTTCAAAACGCGGTGAAACACATACGGCAACTCGCGGCGGTCACTGACGTCTGCTCCATTCTCCGGATGGAACTGTAAGTTTCGCTGTTTAAGCCTTTGCCCCATCGCGAAATTTCCAGCCCACCCTGCCACTCCCATGTCCAGCATCCGCAAAATAAATCTTCCCATGCGCATCTTTCCATCTATTGATTTTTTTGCTGTATCCCCCATTTTGTTGTGGAATTTCTTCGACACATCTGTCTTATAATGCCGTACATGCGGTTACATTTCATCATCTCTTCAGTTGTTAAAACTGTTGGAGTCTGCATTATCATCCTGTCTTTTGGATGCAGAAACGAAAATTCCGAGGTATACACCGTCTCGCCACGGACAATCGAGACTTACGAAGATACAGTAATTGAAATTTGCGGGGAAGGTATTCAACCCCTGGTCAAACGCAATATGGGCTGTGGTGAATCGACACTTGAAACCAGGGAAAATTTCAGAGTCGACGTGCGAAAAATATTCAATCGCACTGATGACAGGTGGATTCGTCTACCTGATGTGCGATGGAATTGGCAGACTCAGTGTCTTGAAGCGCATCTGTCCAGGCAATTCATCACCGCGCGCCTCACGCGGGATATGCATTCCATGCGTGTCTATACACCGGACGGCAGCATGTACCCTCAACGCTATGCATTTGGTGTACTCATGCCTCGGGGCGAAAATACCGATACTGCCAGTGATACTGAATCCGCCAATAATTCACTGGACAGCGGCAACCCGGAAGATTCATCAACCCCGAGTGACACGCAGAGTGTCCCTGTGGATACCGATACGATACTCGTTGATACCAACATGAGCACCGCCGCGCCAATGCACCGAAACACAATCGCATGGAAACCCACAAATGCTATCCAGATTGACGGAAAATTCACAGATTGGCCCACATCAGACGGTATTGCGCTTCCCAACAGTATCCATCGAATTATTTTACAAAAAGAGAATTCGCCACTAAACGCGCCGCCAGATGTTGAAACGGATCCATTCTGCACATTCGAACAAATGTGGGATTCGAAAAATCTGTACATTGGGATTCGGTGCAATGACGCCAGTCTCCAGACCGCGACCCGGAATACACTGACACGCGGCGATTCCATAGAAATCTATCTTGATGCTGAAAGCCTTCAGGCAGATAAAAGAATTGCATGGCCAATTCAAATTCGAATCGCTTACACTGGCGGCAACCAGGCGACCGTCCCATGGGACAGCACAGTTCCACTGCCTGGTTTGCGCTTTCAACAGACCGACATCGGCATCTCCAACGCCGCC
>JAFGWT010000359.1 GCA_016937015.1 Deltaproteobacteria bacterium
ATGATCCGTCACAATACACTGGCGCGCGGCAGCCTGTGGGCCCAATATGAAATCGAAAATATGCGGGATACTGTTTTGTTGCCGCCGATTACTGCATTGAAAAGGTATGCCCGGAAGGCGCCAGGAATTTTTGTGGGTGCCGGTCCTTCTCTTTCTAAAAATATTCATCTGCTTAAAGAATTCAAAAATCATGCTGTTGTAATTGCCGCGGCCACAGCCCTTCGTCCTTTGGACGCTGCCGGCGTGAAACCGGATATCGCCATGGTAATCGAATCAAATCCATCCCATTATCAGTTTGAAGGATTGAGTTTTCTGAATGATCTGGTGTTGTCGCCGACGCCGTATTCCAATCCCGAAAACTTCAAATTGCCTGTTAAGCGAGTTATGCCATTGCTTAATCATCCAAGTCCCACGCATGATTGGATGACCCGAGCCTATGGTAGCGTGGATTCTGTGCTCACTGCGGGCAGTGTCGCCCTTGCCGCGTTCAGTACTCTGCATCGCATTGGCTGCGATCCAATCATTGCTGTGGGAATGGACCTCGCGTTTACAGACGAACAGACACATGCTGAGGGTGCGGACAGCGCAGCGGAGGAAATCAGATACAACGAAGAGCTGAAACGGCTTGAATATATTGTAAAAGACCCGGACTCCCCATACTTTTCAAAATTTGCCTGTCCGGGTCAAAAGCTTAGAAAAGGCGAAGTGCGTGGATTCCGGGAAGCAATGCGGTGTGAATCCTGGGGGGGAGATCGCGAGGTGTTTTCGGATGTTACGTTTACTGCATACCGGGCCTGGCTGGAAGGTGCTGCGGATACATGGGCAGGGGACAGAGAACTGATTAATTCAACTGAAGGAGGTGCAAGAATAACTGGATTTAGGGAACTACCGCTTTCTGAGGTCATGAAGAAATGCACGAACAAAGACTACCCAGTCTCGAAATGGGTGGATGAAATCTGTCAAACATACACGCCCCCTGACTTATCTCCCCTGCGGCAGGAAATTGAAAGCGAACTCAGGCTGATTCGCAGTGTTGAACAGCAGACAATACGGTGCCGGGACCTGGCGTCAAAGGCGACTTCATCAATAAGGGCCAACAAAGTCAATGGGGTACAAAAGCTACTGGATTCACTTGGCGCAATTGAAAAGGAGTTGGGTGCAAATTCAAAAAAAACGAGGATATTGAATCAAATCAGTCAACAGGCCGCCACGACCATTCGACTTGAGCGTCATGAAGACAAACACATCGACCCTTTGGTGCAAATGGCCAATTCTTTGATGCGCAGTATTAAGCTCTTCGATAAGATAACCTCCGGGTGCAGGGAGGCCGCTGAGTTATTTGAAAAAGCGCTCAGACAACTAAAATAAAAAGAAACCATTGAAGTTGGCCCATATCCCAGATACGAGACACCGTCATTGCCGCGTCACCGGAATTCCTGAAAGAACAAACAGGGACCTCCGCATGCGCGGAGTTGACGAACAGCAATTCTTTGATTCATTGGCAATGCGTTCCTGTTTAGCTTTTTCTGAGCAGGTTTTTTGCAAAATGGGGTCAAAATTGCACTACCGGGTTAATTTTTACCAGCTCAATCCGTAACTCTACACGACTGTTAAAATAAGCGAAAAGAGGTTCGGCCATGTTCGATGGCAGTAGTGTTGCAATTACAGGTGGAACCGGCATGTTCGGTCACAATTTTTTACGGACCATGCTCTCAATGTATCGCGTTCGAAAGCTTATTGTCTTCTCGAGGGACGAACTCAAACAATACGAAATGGCGAATATGTTTTCGCCTAAAAGACACCCGGAGATCAGATATTTTCTCGGCGATGTTCGCGATGAACAGCGGCTGCGCGAAGCATTCTGGGATGTGGACTATGTTATCCATGCCGCCACGGTGCGACAAATTTCAGCGATGGAATACAATCCATTTGAAGCAATCAAAACAAACGTGTTGGGGGCTCAGAATGTAATCAGCGCCAGTATTGCCTGTGGGGTGAAAAAGGTGATCGCGCTGTCGACAGAAAAAGCGGCGTCCCCTTCGGACCTGTACGGGGCAACTAAACTATGTTCAGACAAACTGTTTGTTGCAGCAAATTCAATGAGCGGGGCAAACGGTCCACGATTTTCTGTTGTTCGGTATGGAAGCGTATTTGGTTCGAGAGAAAGTATTGTGCCCGCTTTGATGGAACAGAAACAAAGGGGAACCCTGGCACTCGCTGACAAAAGAATGACTCGCTTTTCAATTTCAATAGATGGAAGCGTTGAATTTGTTATTAAGTCAATTGACACTATGAATGGCGGTGAGATCTTTGTCCCCAAGACACCCAGCTTCCGGATTACTGATCTGGCGACAGCCATCGCTCCCGAAGCATCTGTGGATTTCATTGGCTTTGGGCCAGGAGAACGACTTCACGAAGTAATTATCCCATCGGATGAATCGTGGCATACATTGGATATGCGAGACCACTTTCAAATCATTCCGAATGAACAGTGGGCGGAGTGCGAGAAAAAGTCTGAACGAACCTGTTCAATCTGTCCATCCGGATTCCAGTACAGCAGTGACAGCAATCCGCTATTTTTGTCAGTGGATCAACTCAAGGAGTTGGTTCATTCGGGATTCCATCGCCATGTTTAATCCACCAGCAAAACGTAGACTTCACCGGGGAGAATTCGCGCAGGGGAGACCGTGCCAACAGGGTAGAATCGATACTGGTGAACCGCTATATTTGTCGGTGAACAACGACTTTTTTTCAGTTGGCGTCAAAATAGTGCTGACACCGATCACAACAAGGATAAGCCGTGCAGAATAGAAATTTGGAAATGCTTGAAAAATACGGTCAATTTCTACTTCCTGTGCTCCCATTCAGAGATATTGTCATTACCCGAGGTAAAGGTTCAACAATTACTGACGCGAACGGAGACACGTATCTGGATGTGAACAGCGGACAATACTGCGCAGCATTGGGCCATTCAAACCCGGAAGTGGCCTCTTTGCTTTTAAAAATTGCAAATAAAATTCAGGATACCGATACTGCCACACTCTCAGAAGAAGTACTTTTATGTGCTGAAAAACTTCACCATCTCACGCCAGAGATGAACAGTCGTATCATTTTTCTTTCAACCGGTGCTGAGGCCAATGAATGCGCTCTGCGATATGCAAAACATATTAAGGAACGCCCGGGAATAATTGCATTTGAACAGGGGTACCATGGACTGACTCATGGCACAGCGGGATACTCTATGTCCAGGCATCGAATACGCCCACCCTTGCCGCATTCTTATACAATTTCGGCGCCACAACATTTTGGTACTGAACCTGGTGACTTCCAAATCGAAGAGCAACTGTCACAGTTTAAAGATGTGCTGGCCAAATACGCTGATCAAATTGCCGCAGCCATATTTGAGCCGATTGTATCAGGAGGTGGCATGATCTTCCCCGATGCGCGGTTTTTTAAAAGAATTCGAGAATTATGTAATCAGTTTGATGTTTTCATGGTGTTTGATGAATGTCAGACAGGTTTTGGTAGAACAGGAAAATTGTTTCATTATCAAAACCTCGGTGTCGTACCCGATTTTGTTGTTGCAGCCAAAGCGATTGGACTTGGGTATCCGGTCGCCTGCGTTCTGGCGAACGGACATACCGTTACCCATGAACATTTTTTGATGCAGCATTACAGTTCGCATCAAAACGAACCATTTGCAGCGGCATTAATGGCATTTGGACTTGATACGATTCAATCGCAGGGGTTGCTCGAATCAAATGTTGCAAAGGGTCAGAAGCTGCTCGGAATATTTAATCGACTTGAAAAATCATTCAATTGTATTCGTAACGGGCGCGGAGTTGGGTTAATGGGCGGTTTCGACCTCTTCGTTGAAGGGGTCGACGACTATCGCGCCACTGGGACACGTTTTTGTAATCTGGCTCTGGAGAATAAACTGCTGCTGCAGCATTGCAACAATGGAAGAACCATTCGGTTTTTACCAAATTTTTATATAAGCGATGACGACTTCAGGATGCTGGAATCAAAATTGAATTGTACATTGCAAGCATTTTTGTCTGAATAGAAGTGAGCAAAATATGAGATACTTAAAAAAAGCTATTGAAGACATGCAGACACAGAAAGTTGTTTGCTGGGGAGCTGGCAGACGGCTCAAACACTTTTTAGATACCTATTGCGGGCCAGGAAAACTTCTGCCTAAACCCGATTTTATCTGTGACAGCACGAGAACAGTTGGTGATTCTGAGTATGTCATTCCATCTGTAACACTCGAGCAACTCATTGAAATGAATCCGGAGCAGACAACTATTATTGTCACTGCCGGTCTTTTCGATTTGCAAGCCCAGATTATACCGTCCGAATTGTACTATTTTCCTCTCTATCACAGGCGTTCGTTTGAAATGCTCCATTTTTTGGAAAATGAAAAACAAAAACTGGAAGAAGTACTTGGCATGCTTGCGGACGAAAAATCAAAAGAAGTCTATCAGAACGTTTTCAATGCGATTCTCGATGGGTCATTTATTCGCCAATCACTTTATACCAGATCAGCCTACTTCGGCAATGATCTGATTGCAACACTCCCAAACAACAGTACCGTCGCCTTTGCAGGGGCCTTTAACGGAAAGCACATCGAACGCGCACTGAGAAACAATAGTTCCACGCGCTTTCATGCGTTTGAGCCCAATAAAAAGTGGTATACATTCCTCTGTGATAAGTTCAGAAACAACAATGCCATAAACATCTACAACCGCATTCTTTGGAAAGACACCACCACCCTTGCCTTTGATGGCGACAGCCTGAATCACGGGCTGGACGCTCATGTGGCTGGTACAGCGGACATTGGAAATACAGGGCTTGATGCGGTTCAGACGACAACTATCGATGCAATTGATGACGACACCGTTTCCATGATCATATTGGACGTTGAGGGCTCAGAAGCCAATGCCCTCGATGGTGCCAGACAAACCATTGCCCAAAAACATCCGGTGCTTGCTGTATGTCTTTACCATGAAATGGAAGACTTTATTAACCTTCCATTTAAGATTGCTTCACTGGCCACAAAGCCGTACCAGCTTCATGTCAGACACCACTCTGTTATCTCAGCGATCGAGACAGTGCTTTACGCATTGTAAACTTTATATAACCGTTTATTAAGACTATTCTGCCAGCTAAACTGAAACGCATTGAAGTTGCACGGGTCTGGAACGCGCTCAGAGCGCGGTATAACAACGAAGATATATCGTCATGCCCGCGAAGATATATCGTCATGCCCGCGAAGGCC
>JAFGWT010000360.1 GCA_016937015.1 Deltaproteobacteria bacterium
CACTTCCGCGATGCGGGCCACCAGGTCACCAACCCCATAGCCGTTGGTGGACCAGCCCAGCTGAATCTGTGCTTCGATTCGATCCCCACCGGTAACCGCCACTTCACGCATATTCATGCCACCTAAGCGGGCAATTTTGAGTCTCCTGGATTCGGCCATGGCCAGCGCGGCGCGGGCCCATCCGGCCAATTCTTCGACCACTTCCGAGTCCTGCCAGTATCCGACCACAATCTTGCGATTAATGCGAAGTCGTGCGCCAATGAAGCCGTATTCCCTGTCGCCATGGGCGGACTGGTTCAGATTCATGAAGTCCATATCAATATCACCCCACGGCAATTCCCGATTGAACTGTGTGTGCAAGTGAGCGAGTGGCTTGGTGAGTCGAGTCAGTCCCGCGATCCACATTTTGGCCGGAGAGAAGGTGTGCATCCATGTGATGACGCCCACGCACTCGGGTGTCGCGCTCGCCGCAACGCAAATCTCCGTTATGGCATCAGGCCCGGTCAGTACCGGTTTCCATATGACTTTGGCCGCCAGCTTGCCGGACTGGTCGAGGGCCTCGGCAATTTGTCTTGAATTCTCGGCGACTTTTTTTAAGGTTGCTTCACCATATAGATGCTGGCTGCCGGTGAGGAACCAGATCTCCTGTACTTTTTGTTTATTCATGACTATTTTCCTATTCCCGGATGGCTACTGGCGTCGATGAACACTCCGGCTGGAGAGCATGGACGCGTTGCTGTGCTTCCCGACGTTTTCTGCATTGTGAACGATAACATTGCGTGAGTCAATACCGGTTTCATGCTATCATGCAGCAATGACGATTTCACAGAAACGCCGACCGGCAGTAATGGTGGATGTTGCGCGACTGGCCGGGGTATCACACCAGACAGTTTCACGGGTACTGCACGACAGTCCCCATGTCCGCGGGGCCACCCGGGAGCGGGTGCTGGCCGCTATCCGTCGGCTCAATTACCGCCCCAATTCCATGGCAAAAGCGCTGGTTACCGGACGTTCCCGCACGCTCGGGGTGGTCAGCTTCGATACCACACTCTATGGCCCGGCCTCCACGCTGTTTGGCATCGAGCGAGCCGCTCACGACGCCGGCTACGCGGTAAGCATTTCCAGTCTCCGTTCCCTGAATCGTTCGACAGTTGAGGCTGCTATCCAGCAGTTGCGGGACCAGGGGGTGGACGGTGTCGCGGTCATAGCACCGCTGCAGGAGGGCGTTGATGCGCTTGGACACGTTCAATCCGATTTTGCCGTGGTGGCAGTCGAAGCTGGCCCTGATGCATCCATTCCCGTTGCCACGGTGGACCACCAGGCAGGGGCGATGGCTGCCACGAGACATCTCCTGAATCTCGGTCATTCAACTGTCTGGCATCTGGCCGGACCATGCGACTGGAAGGAGGCGGACGAGCGCATCAAAGGATGGCAGGCCGCACTTGAGTCGGTGGGGGCGAGGGTTCCAGAACTTTTGCGCGGGGACTGGACGCCGCGTTCCGGATATGAGATCGGTGAAAAAATATTGGAGATGGCAGATCTGACAGCGGTATTTGTTGCCAACGACCAAATGGCTCTGGGACTGCTTCGCAGGCTTCATGAGGCGGGACGGAACGTTCCCCGGGATCTGAGCGTGGTGGGATTCGATGACATTCCCGAATCCGCATACTTTACGCCACCCCTCACTACCATCCGTCAGGATTTCGCAGAGCTGGGCAGGCGCTGCCTTCATACGCTTCTCTGCCAAATCGAGGGAAAGACCGGACCCACCCGGGTGGTTGTGGATCCCGAGCTGGTGGTTCGGGATTCGACAGCAGCGCCCAGGAGATAGTGTGACGCCCTATGGGGCTGGGGCGTTCGTCAATAAATGCAAAACAACTCAATTTCGATTCAATTATGCTGAGAAAAAATTAGAAGCGGTGTGCGATAAACGTGAAAGAGATAACGTCAGATTCTGATTCGTTTAGATGTTTTTAGGATCCGGTGGCCACATAATCGTGCAGTTTTCCAGGATACAGCTCGGTAAACGGTCAGCGCTTTTGAGGTCCCAAACCTCCTGAGTCAGCGCCATTGTAAAATCGTCACAGGTCGACATTTCATCGACGTGTTCGACGAAGTCCACGGCGATATCCTCAATGCACTTAACGTAGTCGGCCACTGTCGCCTCGCAACTGGACGTGGGGGCGTTGCAGCCGGGGTTGTTGGTCCAGGCGCCAGCCACGTCGCTCAAACAGGCTTCCTCTGAGCTGGCACAATTTTCGATGAGCTGCTCATCGGAGTGGGGGCTGCTTGATGTCGCATAAGAGAGCCCTTTGTACTTGCAGAAAACGTCTTCGCTGATGGCGGTTGCAAAGTAGGTCCAAATCTCATCGCAGAGCTGAGTCGCTTCATCATCGGTCAGGGTGTTGAGGACAGTCGAACCGCTGAGAGATGTGAACGAATCCCCATCCGAGTCCGTATCCGAATCGGTATCGCTGTCCGAGTCTGTGTCACTGTCTGTATCACTGTCCGTGTCAGTGTCAGAGTCGCTGTCAGAGTCGCTGTCAGAGTCGCTGTCAGAGTCGCTGTCGGAGTCACTGTCGCTATCCGAGTCTGCATCTGAATCCGAGCTGTCGCCTGTGTCGCCACTCTCAGTGGCGCAGGAGACGATCAGGGTTGAGAACAGTAAAATGCCAATCAGTAGTAGTCTTTCAAAGATGTTCATGTATACTTCTCCTATCCAGCCATTATTTTGCAAATTGTGGTGTATAAAGGCTGTTCTGGTGTTTTGTTCGCTGGTTAAACGTTTGATATTTCTTCGTGTCGGTTAAAATGCATCCAATGTGAGCATGACAACGCTTTTGGAAGGCAAGGTAACCTTAATCTTCTTGCCACAGGCCACGGCACTTCCTTCATCAAGGTCCTTGAGGGTCACGACTTCCGGTTGTCCAAAGTCATTGAAGCTGTCCTTTTGCGGGCCGGTAACGACCTGGGCGCTTCTGATACCATAATTGGCTTCACCGCTGTCGATTGTAATTGTTACTTCCCGCTCGGCATTCAAATCCACGTTTGCCAGGCTGATATTGACCTGTCCGTCATCGTTAACCGTCGCAGCTGAAGAAATCACGTTGTAGTTGTGCCCGCCCCCGGACACCTTCTCGCTGCTGATGCTGACTGGTGCATATTTCGCGTTTTTGGCATGGTGGGATTTCATCATTTTAAACACGTAGTACGTGGGTGTCTTCACCATGTCTGTGCCACCGCTCACGGAGTTGGTGAGAATCAGTGAGTGAATCACATTAACGGACTGGGCCAGCCCGGCCATCTGGACAATGTCAGCGTTCTTGATAAACACATTGAGCGTCAGGGCCGCAGAAAGCGCATCCATTACTGTACCCTGTTGGAGCCAACTGTCCGCAGGCTTCCATTCAATTAGCCAATCACCCCATTCGTCTTCAATGATTTTGATTCGGCCGGAGGGATCGCGTTTTTCGATAATTCCCCGAATGTCTCGGATACGCGGCGCCATCTGACCTTCATCAGCCATATAGATAACATCGTGATACTGCTCTTCGGTGAATCCAACGCAGGGGACGTCGTCGGGGAAGTAGTTGTAATCATGAACTTCGATGCCGTCGATTTTGTTGCCGATGCTGTCGAGCATCGGGCCTGTCCACTGGTCTGAACCGGTGGTCCAGATACCGGCTGTGGCGGCGATAAGATATTCAACCTGGCCGTCAATGGCATCATAGTTGGCATTGAACATGGCCTCGTAGCCGGATGAGGCATAGTTGTGACCCAGATTGCCGCCGCAGCCCCACACCTCGTTGCCGATTTTGAAATATTTGAGATCGTACCCCAAATCATTTTTCACGTAGTCAATCCATGCCCGGTTGCTTGCCGCGTACTGAGCAGGGGACCGCCCCACCAGAACGGGCTCTGCACCAACCTCTTTGGCGAATTCGATGAATCGATTTACACCCATGGTATTTGAGGGATTGATGTTGGCTTCCCAGTTAAAGTTATTGGCAGCACACCCCCCGGGCCACTCGATGGCGCCCACGCCCGCATCCTTGAAAGCTTCGATGATGTCGTTGCGAACGCCTTCGGTGTTCGGGATGGGTGAGTTTTTGCCTACCCAAACACCGTTGTTGACATTGTTACCGAGGGTTTCCATCAGCAGTCCAAAGATTTCCTTGGCGACCACATGTTCCGCCCCGTTGACATTAACGCCAACGGTGTTGCTGCTGTCCCCAATGGTGCTTTCTTCGCAGGCCTGGTAATCTGCATCAGTATCAGAATCGGTGTCTGAGTCGGTATCAGAATCGGTGTCTGAGTCAGAATCAGAATCGGTGTCTGAGTCAGAATCAGAGTCCGTATCGGAATCGGTATCAGAATCGGTGTCTGAGTCAGAATCAGAGTCCGTATCGGAATCGGAGTCAGAATCGGTGTCTGAGTCAGAATCAGAGTCCGTATCGGAATCGGAGTCAGAATCGGTGTCTGAGTCGGAGTCAGAATCGGTGTCTGAGTCGGAGTCAGAGTCAGTGTCGGAGTCGGAATCAGAATCAGAGTCCGAATCGGTGTCCGAATCGGTGTCCGAATCGGAATCAGAATTTCCGGACGAATCCGAATCGGTATTGGCGGATTCTACGGAACAGCCAAGCGTGAGCAACATGGCCAATAGTAGTAACACTCGAGCACTCAATGTAAATTGCGTCATTTTGGTTCCCTTATTCGTTGCGGACTCGCCAACCCGTGAGTCGGGCAATGCAGCACAAACCTGTTCCCGGGTTAATGAGTCCATAGTCCCTGACATTTGTGAGTGTATTTGTTCTTCAATAAACGGGTGCATTAAGGGCAAAAAAAAAGATTCATTTTGCAAAACAACAACGGGACTGTTCGGGAACAGCGCATAAACGGTTTTGTCTTGCTACTGCAGCAGGATCAGGACGTTCTATTCGAGGTGACGTTCCTGGAAAATCAGGACTATTTTGCGGAGAATCGATGAATCATATTGTGGGTGTATGTCTGTCCTGGCTTAAGGATGACTTCATCACGCCAGGCAGGCACGTTAATGGAGTTGGGAAATTTTTGGGTTTCCAGACAGAATGCCTCGTATTGCTGATATGTGTGGCCTTTGCCTGTAATCGTGCCATCCAGGAAAAGCCCAGCGTAGAACATGAGGCCGGGCTGATCGCCTTCGAGTTCCATCACGCGACCGGATTTGGGGTCCTCAACCCGGGCAACTGGACGAAGGGTGTGGGGATCGCCGTTAATAACCCAGTTGTGGTCAAATCCAGCGGGGTTCCCCTCGATGGAAACCGCCATCAAATCCTTGCCAATTGCTTTGGGCGTGGTGAAGTCAAAAGGCGTTCCCTTCACGGGAGAGACCGTCCCATCTGCGACGACCGGGTTGCCTGGCGTATACTGATCGCCGTAAATCGTCAAAACCTGATCTTTGATCGTTCCCGAATCGTACCCAGCCAGATTCCAGTAGGAATGATGGGCCATGTTAATAATTGTGGACTGATCCGTCGTGGCTTCCATGTGCACTTTAAACTCATTATCGTTGGTGAGTGTGTAGGTCACAAAAGCGGTAACGTTGCCGGGGTATCCTTCTTCCCCATCGGGAGATAGATATTTAAACCTGATTGATGGAACCTCAGTTGTTTCCTCGGTGTCAACCACCTCCCAAACGACCTTGTCCCAGCCTTTTTTTCCCCCGTGCAGGTGATAGGGGGCATCATTGGTGGCCAGCTGATATTCTTTACCGTCGATAGTGAAGCGACCATTGTCGGTGATGCGATTGGCCAGACGACCGATGGTTGCGCCAAAATACGGCGTTTTTTCAACATAGCCTTCAACGTTATCGTATCCACCGACAATATCCGCGAGCTTTCCATCCCGGTCAGGAACATGAAACTCGGTAACGATAGTTCCGTAATTAGTGACTTTCAGTATCAGACCGTTGGCATTGGTCATCGTGTACAGACTGACTTCCTTACCGTCAACTGTTCCAAAGGGCGCGCTGGTAATTGGCGCGAGCCCAGTGGCTTCGGCCACCACTGTTCCGGCCTGTTGAGCATCTGGCGCTGCCGCATCAGGTGTTGTCTGTGCTGACCCGGAGGCCGTTGAACCGCCGCAACTGGCCAGACCAACAGCGGCAAGTATGACCATAAAAGTACGGAAACGAATGAAATGTTTCATCAACAAATCTCCTGTCCTGGCTTAGAAAGTGATCTCAGCCTGTATTTTAATTACGTCTACATCGGGTTTTTTGTCAGCGTATAACGGGGGCGTGTTCTGGGTGGCGTCGCTGCCTTCAATCAATTGCGTGCCCCAGGGCCATTTTCCGGAGATGGTCATCTCATCACCGTAAATGTAGCGGGAATACTGCAGGTAAATGCGCTCGCCGGACAGAAAGTGGGAAGAGAATGTCAGGCGACCGGTAATGGCGGAGAAAACGTATCCGGCGTGATCCAGATCATAGTTCACTGAATCGTAACGGAGCATGACACCCAGCCAGTTTTTAATCTGAACTTCGGCGTCCGCGCCCCATTTGAATTGTTTAAGTTTATCCTGTGGCAGTGTGGAGGCTTCCGGTAAATCCCAGCTGGCGAGGGCCATTAAACCAAACGCGCTGAAGGCAACATCCGGAAGCATTTCTCCCCGTTTTTTATTCAGGATTTCAGAGAGCGCGTTTTCATACATGAAGCCGAGATTGAGCATGCCGCCGGTACCGGTGCTGGCATCGAGAGATGTTGAATATCCCATGTAGTTGCGGCTGATTCCCGCACCACCCAGTGAATGCATGACCTCTGTGCCGCTGTTTCCGAGTCCCCATCCATTCTTTATTGAAATGAAGGATGGAGAAACCCACAGTCGACCGGCGCGGGGCGCATGGAGGCCCACTTCGCCGCCGATAACCCTTAACTTTGCATCTCTGACTTTACTGTATACGTAGGCGTTCCCTTCCCCCTGGTAGAATTCTTTGGGATCACGGGACCATTGATTACTGTAATGGAACCCAACTTTAACGTAATCGCGATATTCAAATCGGACGTGCTCGTAGTGAACCAGGCTGAGATAGGTTTTGGATGCGTAGAGAGGCGATGCACCAGCACCGAGATAGTCGAATTTACCGTCCCGGCCGCTACCGAATCCCTGGAAGAGGGTCAGCTTGACACCGGAGGCGAAGGGAAATGTCAATTGAAGTTGCTCTCCCATCTGACGGTATTGCCCCAACGTGAACGTATCGTACTTTTCATGATATCCAAACTTGGGCCACCATGCCCCGGCGGTTAGTGCGACATTGGGTGTGATGCTCCCCATTTTAATATCTGTGTCCAGAGTCAGGCGCGCGATACCTGGCGCCCAGCCCGCATCGGGGTTTCTGTAGCCGGATGCCGCCTGTAGCCAATATCCCATCCAGCCCACTTCGGCTTCCACATGCTTTTTACGTGCATAAAATGAGAGCTGCACCCAATCCAGTTCCTGCAGTCGGGTGTAGGCAAAGCTGTAGTAGTTTGTGTCTACCAGTCGGTTTGGTCCGTATGACAGCTGGGTTTGGGGGGAGCCATCCAAATCATCGGGCGTCTCGCGTTTGCTGATGCCGATGATGAGGGGGGCACGGAAATAGCCGTTCATTCCAAGTTCCCAACCGCCGGCGTTCCTGTTGAGTTTTAAACCGTCGTCTGAGGCGCCGGAATCGGATGGGGGCGCTGTGTTGCCGTTCGCCTTCAGGGCAGCCACTTCGGCCTTTAAGGCCTCCAGTTCCGCGCGAATGTCGTCTCCGCCTGTGGATGCGTCAGACGTATCAGCCGATGTCGCGCTGGTACTGGCATCCCCGTTTGCATCCGCATTGAAGTCTCCTGAAAATGACTGGCCTGCGGCGGCACCAGCCGTAATCCACACCCCTAAAACAAGGCACGATTTTAATATTCGCAACATGGTTTATTGCTCCCTAATTTGAGTATTTTGCGGCGACAATCGCTTTTTGAAGGTCGTCAAGAACATCTCTGTCCAAGGGTTTGTTAACGATGGCGGCTTCGTAAAAATATCCAGAAGCGCCGCCACTGTTGTCACCGCCGATGCCAAGAATGAGCGATCCCTGCTTCTGCATGGGCACATAGCCAACTTTCTCGGGTCGAATGCCGTCATACATTTCGGTCAGTCCGCCGTCTGCCGCATCGCCGGCATACAGTGCGAAGCGACCCTTGCCGTCGTTTTCATCTTCGACGTCACCCACCAGAATGCCTGTGACAAATTCGGATGTGAGGGACTTATTGGAGGAAATGCCCTGGTCCTGACCATTTTCCCAGCCTGCATACAGGCCGTCTTCAAGGTCCGCCATTACCCATGGACCATCGCCGCTGCCGGTTCCCCAGATGACGCCGTTGCCGAAGTAGATGGCTTCCATGGTACCGTTGTGGTCGTTGTTACAGGTGGTTTCAGCGTTTCCGTAGTCGAAACAGCAACCGTTATTCAAGCCGTTGGAACTGGTAATCATGTAAATGGTCTGAGGGGTGTCGCCCGTCGCCAGATCAGTTCCGATTTCGAATTTGCATCCTTCACAACCGGCGCGATAGCCCATGCCGGGGCGGAAAAGCATACCATAGGCATCGTTTCCGTTTATCTTAACTGGAAGATCCGACGCATTTACCGGTTTGTCCGGCGTTGCTTTGGCGCCGCCAAGCGGAGCGGGCTCCAGATCATTGCTGGGTCCGTCCTCATGTTCAGCCTGATCGTAAACGATGGAAATCGTGCACAGGGCCCCTTTGCAGAACTCATCGTGGGATTCCACATCGGCATAGCCGTCTTTGGCATCAATATCGAGGGTGTCGCCCTGACATGATCCCGGACCGGGCACTGATAGCCCTTTGCAGATCTGGTAGAGCGGGCCGTCATACCCGGAGCGGAGCAGCCTGACTGTACTGTGTGCGGAGACACACGGGGCGCCGGCGTCTTCGAAAAGATCGCACGGCAGCGTGGCGTCAGCGTCGCCATCTGAATCGCTGTCCGAGTCACTATCTGAGTCACTGTCCGCATCACTGCTGTTGCCAGTGTCTCCGGCATCGGATTCGTATGTCGCGCAACCAACGACAAAAAGGCCCAATGTCATCAGACTGGGCATCAACATGGCGATAATAATTGATTTAATTCTCTTCATAGCGAAACCTCCAAAATATTCACTTTGATCTGGAAAGGAAAAAATTTGTAAACCTTGTCATTTGCGATTCTCATCAAAATAAAAACAGAATCCGTCATTGCTATCAATATGCTTCCCTCTATGGACACGCGAAATGGTTCCATCTATTTTTCTTAAAAATTACAACATGTTCTTAAGCAAAAAAGTAACCTCTAAGCAAGCTGCAGTGCGCTTGTCGTTTAAAAACGGGTGATCTCCGGGCAAAATACTTTCGGTTCAGGTAGTGAAACAAAATGTCTGTGCGCGACATGAGTTACCGCCTATTTTACGCTGAACTTATACCTGGTGGTCGTATCGTAAATTTCATCTGGACTCAGGATGACACTCGGCCAACCAGGTTCACCGCTATGATTGGGGCTGTCAGGGGCGTGCTGGGTTTCCAGACACAGGCCGCTTCGAAAACCGTATGCCCGCCCGGATTTGCCAATCAGACGTCCGTCCAGAAAATTGCCACTGTAGAACTGAATGCACGGTTCCTGGGTGAATACTTCCAGTATGCGGCCGCTCGCTGGTTCGTATACTGTCGCTGCCAGTGCCATATCGTTACCTTTGCGATCCAGTACCCAGTTGTGATCGTATCCGGGACCATTCCTGATCTGTTCATCGTCGGCATCAATGTCCCTGCCGATTGGCTTCGGTTCACGGAAGTCAAATGGGGTTTGGGCAACGTTCGCAAATGCACCGGTCGGGATCAGTCCGGCATCAACCGGTGTGAACGTCGATGCATTAATCTGCAGAACGTGATCACTGATTGTTCCCTCACCCTCCCCCTTCAGATTAAAATAGGCGTGATTGGTCACATTCACGACCGTCGGCGTATCCGTCATGCCTGTATAATGCATGACAAGCTCATTTTGTTCGGTCAGGCTGTACCTCACGCTGATTTTCAGATTGCCTGGATAGCCTTCTTCACCATCCTTGGCGAGATAGGAGAATGTCACGCCGTTACCGGCCACGTCGGCATCCCACACCACTTTATCGAAGCCCATGTGGCCGCCGTGTAAGTGATTCGCACCGTTGTTGGTGGAAAGGGAATACTCTGTGCCGTCAATTGAAAATCTGCCCCTGGCGATGCGGTTGCCATAGCGTCCAACCACAGCGCCAAAATAGGGACGGTCAATGGCGTTAATGTAACCTTCGAGGGAGTTGTGACCAAGGACGACATCAGTCATATTGCCGTTGCGGTCGGGAACAACAATCGACGTGACTGTCGCACCATAGTTGGTTATTCGGACAATCACGCCGCTGTTGTTGGTTAATGTGTACACACCGACGGCGTCGAAGTCGGTTACACCGACACTGGAGGTAGTTCTGTTACTCAAAAGAATCTCTTTTCGGTGGTATTACCAGAAATACCAGTAGAATACCACGGTCGCGACAATGATCAGTCCTGTCCAAAGCAGGTCCCAATTGTTCCAGCTGTTGCGGGTTTCCGCTTTCTGCTCTTCGGTTTCCGTACCGAATACCAAACCACGGATTCTGTTTTCGTCCGGTGCCTGGGTCAGGATACTCACAATGCCCACAACTGCCATGCAGAAGATGAGCATACCGCCGGAGAAGAAGAGCCAGTTGACTTCGTAAAACAGTTTGTAAAAGAAGTTGTCGACACCGTTGGCGGCCGCCCACTCGTGTACATCGTTCCCCTGTCCGGCCTGTGTGGTGTAGTACACTTTGGCCCCCAGACGGGTTAGACCAATGATCATTCCGGAAATCAGTCCCCACATGCCGCCAAGGGCTGAAGCGCGTTTCCAGAGGACGCCGAGCAGGAATGCCGCAGCGATGCCGGGCGCCAGTACGGACTGGACGTCCTGCAGGTAGGCGTAAAGCACATCACCGATGTTTTTCATGATCGGAATCCAGAGAATGCCGAGCACAACGATGACAACCGTGGCCACACGACCCACTTGCACAAGATGACGCTGAGACGCTTCGGGTTTGAATTTCTGGTAGAAGTCGATTGTAAACAGCATGGCTGAGGAGTTGAAAAGCGATGCGAGTGAGCTCATCAGGGCGGCGAGAATACCGCAGACAACCAGCCCCTTGACGCCCGCCGGAAGCAGCGTGGCCACCAGAGACGGGAACGCCGCATCCGGCGTGGACAACTGATAAACCGAACCGTTGATTTCAATGCCTTTGGTGGACATGGCGAAAGCGATCATGCCGGGAATGAGGAACAGGAACACCGGTGTCATTTTAAGGAATGCACCGAAAATGGCACCCCGGCGCGCCTGGGTCTGATCGCGGCCGGAAAGTACACGCTGGACGATGAACTGGTCGGTGCACCAGTACCAGAAGCCAATCACTGCGGAACCGATGAGCACGCCGAGCCAGGGGAAATTGGCATCCTCGTTGCTGCGAATCAGGTTGGCCATGCTGTCACCGTATTCGTTGACCGGTGTGGCGCGAACCACTTCCATCATTTCGTCCCATCCGCCCAGCGATCTCAGCCCCAGAACCACAATAATCAGGGATCCGAGCAGCAGAATCGGCGTCTGGAGCACTGAGGTGTAAAGCACGGATTTCATACCGCCCAGGACGGTGTAGATGGCGGTGATAACCACCAGACCGATGGCGGAAATCCAGAAAAAGTCGATGCCCCACAATGTATCGATGCCGAATACCTGCTGGAATACCAGTCCGCCGGCATAAACGGTCACTGCCACCTTGGTTAGAACGTAACTGATAAGCGAAATCAGCGACAGAATCGTGCGTGATTGGGAGTTGTAGCGCTTTTCGAGGAACTCCGGCATGGTGAGGACCATGCTGCGCGAATAAAAAGGAACGAATGCCCAACCCAGAATGAGGATCATCCAGCCCTGGATTTCCCAGTGCGCCATGGCCATGCCGCTTGATGCCCCGGCGCCGGCCAGACCAATCAGATGCTCCGAACCGATGTTTGATGCAAAGATGGATGCACCAATTGCCAGCCAGCCAGCCCCGCGTCCCGCCAGAAAGTAGTCCTGTGAGTTCTCTTCCTTCTGCTTCGACACCCAGATAATAATGCCAACCAGACCGGCTGCAAAAGCTGCCAGCACGACCCAATCAAGCGCTGTAAATGTAGTTGTCATTCACCTTCTCCTGTTTAGATTTGCTTTGGAAATCATTGTGTTTGTCTTTCGTCGAGGTTCACTCACCGGGCATAGTGACCTTTTGCGCTGCCGTCATCCTACCTATTTTTGCAATACGTAAGTTTTACTGTTCAAGACTGACCAAGCTGCAATTGAAAAGACAAATTCTCGAAGCGATTTATCACAAAATGTTATCGCTAACAACCGGGAAAGATCAAAACCGGTTTTTGTGCCGGATATGGCGGGTGGGGTGAAGCTTCAATGGGTCCCATGAGTTATTTGACTGGTTACGATGTTTTCTTGCCCCGCCAGGAATTGTGTTGCCCCCATTTGGGTTCCCATTGAATCCCCACAAACATGCCCAGGGACAACTCGTAATCCAGTTTTTCGCCATGGTGCCTGATGAAGCTGAGGCCCGGACTGATGGCCACAGAGTCTCGGTTCTCCGAGATCAGATTGTTAAGGGAAATACCTGCATATACGGATACCTGGTCGTATAACCTGTAGCCGACTGAGCTGCGGAGTCTGGCAATGGCGTCGGTATCCGGCATATCGCTCCCACTGTCGCCGGGTTTCCATTCGTAAATGGCATCAATTTCAGTCCAGACCGGATGAAACTCCAGATGGACGCCAATACCAAAGATGGCACTCTCAAAGGCGTGCGCGCCCCACTCCGCCAGAGAACTGCCGAAGATACCATAGGTGTAGCGGCTGCCCACCTTGAGTCCCATGTTCAGGGCGCCCGGATCGGAAACCCAGGCGGTGGGGGCAAAAATGCCGTCACCGGCGTAGTTGACCAGACCCAGCTGCAATCCTTTGAATTCACCTTTGGCGATGTTGACCAGTCCAATTTGAAGGCCGGTGGTGGCCTCGCCGGCGTTGACCAGACCCATCTGCACGCCCCTTGTAACGAATCCGCCAAGGTTGACCAGTCCGGTCTGCCAGCCATCAAGAGAAGCCGAGTAATTTATGAGCCCGGCCTGCCAGCCTTTCATGTCGCCGCTTTGGATGTTCACCAGACCATGCTGGGCCCCCTGCATATCCGCGGTGACATTTACCAGCCCCGCCTGGTAGCCGGTGAAGGTGTCGCCGTTAATGTTTACAAGACCGTTCTGCATGCCGATGGTGGTGTGGCTGGTATTGACGAGTCCGGCCTGGTAGCCTGCGGTCTGATGTATGCTGACATTGACCAGCGAAAACTGAGCACCGCGAAGGGAGCCGGCGCGGTTGACAAAGCCCGAGGTTTGCATCCCATTCACATGATGGGTGCGTACATTGACAAAGGCGCCAATCTCCAGTCCATCAAGAGAATGCCCCTTACCAAAAAAATTGAGCGCAAAACTGTTACGGGTTGGCGCCCGGCCATTGGTTGAGAGCTGGGGGGCAAATCCCACTGCCACTGGACGATACCCTGGGGCGGCTTCGGTATTGTCCAGTTCCGCAGCCCCTGAGGCGCCATCGCCTCTTGCAACCGTCGCCCCCCTGGAAATCCGCTGCAGAGAGTCACCGTTGATGCGGACGGGCCGATTGCGGCCGACGGTTGTTTTGCCGCGACGCAGTTCCGATTTTGAATCGATGGTGATAATGTATTTTCCCGGCTGCACGCCCAAACGGATAGGGCGGTTGGATGATTTGTTGATTTCGGCAACCAGATTGCCCTTGCTGTCCCGGACATAAATACGGCCGAGGACCTCCGGGGCAAAGATGATTGCCGCTTCGGTGGTGCGCAGATCAGTCAGCACGAAATCTCCGGCGCCGGCCAGTCTGAAGTCGTAGTTGGGGTGCTGGGCCCCCGCCTGGGTGTCCGTGGTGCGGTGAAGGGTTTCATCGAATGCGTACGCGTAGGATTCATTGAGGGTCACCCGCCCGTCCCGGTCCGCGTCCGCGGCGCCCCGCATGCCGGATACCAGAAAATGAGTAAAGTACGAACCGCCGACCTTGTCGGATTCCTGAGCCACCTCATCTGCGGCAGATGAGGTCAGGATGGCCACTCCTTCCACCTCCGCAGAGGCGTCCACCAGAAATGGGGCAGTGCGCACCCCGCCTTTAACTCTGACAAGCGCACCCGAAGCGCAGGAATCAAGGATACCCACCCGCACCCGCGCGGGCAGGGTGTTGATCTGGTGTCTCATTTCCCTGTAAGTGTACACTTCGTTTTCAAGCAGAAGTCCAAGTTCATCTGAATGACCGGAATAGTAAAAGATCAGTTCCGTTCTGTCACCGCGGCTGCGCGACGCCTTCAGCATCCGCGTAATCCGGGTAAAGCCATTGACCAGGTCCTGACGTCCGGCGTTGGTAATCAGCAGCAGATCTTTTTTTTGAACGCCGCCCAGCTGTACCAGCACATTGGCAAATGCCGCGGCGTCTGTATCTGCATATCGCAGCGTTGCCCGTTCAGCGCCCCCATTATTGGCGCCGACCACCATTGCGAATCGGCGAATGGGCACTTCGTCTTCGGCCGTGGCAGGCGGAGTGATGTAAAACAGCATCAGCAATATGCTGCCGGCGATTAATGACTGGAAAGTGCCAGGTCTGAATATGGCTGTTTCTGATTTCATTCCCGCTACTCCGTTGGGTGTATTTTTTGAACTGGTCTGGGCAGCTTGTGTAACACAACCCTGTCGATTTGAACATTTTCAGATGCTGGCAGCGATTGCGCGATGGATTTTATGTGCCTGCTGCTCTTTAATACCTGTTTAAGTGGAATCGGCGCGTCCGAAGCCAGCATGAAAAATATTTCAAATCCCGGGGCATCATCCAGTTCAAAGGCAAAGGGCAACACGTGTGTGCCGGATTTGATGCGTGCTTCGGTGGACCCCTGATCGGGAAAATGCTGAGAGACGACCCCTCGACCATCGACTGACAGAATGACCGCAAATGCCATTTCGGTCGTGTACTGGAGCTGTACCTCATCTCCTTCGAAAACCGAGTCGCCTGAGCGAAGCAGTTCGGGGTAGTCGGCAATTTTTTTATATAACCGCAACCTGGGCGCGCGATCGTCTTTGGATGGTATGTACAGATGTTTCGGGTACACCCATTCAATGGTTGGCGACTGGGTGAGGAAATATTGCTGATGGACCCGGGGTTGAGACGGAATGACAAATATCCCCTTGAACACAGCAGCAGTCAGTATCACAGCGCCGATGGCGAGCATTGTAAAACCGACGGCATATCTGTGTGACCACCGTTTTTTTTTCGGGTGAAACAAATATATGTTGGCTTTGGCACACATCTCTAAACCTGGAACACCGGTTGGCGCGATATGTGTTACTTTTTTATTTCGAAGCGTTGATGAGGCGATGGCGCGTTTGGCGTATCAGATGCGATTACGGACTGTTTGCAGCAGAGACTGAACCTCGATGAGGTCGTTGTCACCAGTGAGCGAATCGAGCGCATCGGCCACACTGGTGAGTGCGGCATCAATGACAGCGCGCATTTCGGTTGTTGTGAGACTGCCGCCGAGCCTGTATTCCTGGACCAGTTTAAGCGCTTCGGCATACGCCACGATGGCGTTGCCCTTAATCAGTTCGAGGTTGTGCTGTGACAAAAGGGTGTTTATATCCACGGAGACCTGAGTCTGCCTTGGAACCCGGGTAAACGGATCTTCCCAGGTGGCGCCCACAATAAATTCTTCGCTCCCGGACGCGCCGGCGCCAGTGCATGTATTGAGAATCTGGTGAAAGATCATTGCATCATTGGGACCGAGGTGCTGGGGATCCACCTCGGCGGCATTGGTGGAGATGTCTTCGCCGTGGAATTCCTCAACATACCAACCTGTGGGTGGTGTGATAAACCCCTGCACATCTCTGGCAGAGACTTCCATATTGGCCAGAAATTTGGAAGGCGCGGTAAACTGACGGTGCACTTCGTCGATGCTGTCCACAAACATGTAGGCGCCTTTGCCGGCATCGGTGACATCGTTCATCAGCTTCTCGTTGTAACTGTAGCGATTGCCCATCCCCACACCGGCCAGGTAAATGGCTTCACTGTTGCCGTCTTCCGCGTTTTCGGCAATAAGATCAATGTCCGTTACCCCCACATTCGCGCCGCCGTCGCTGATGAGAATCACCCGGTTGATGCGGGTGGCATCAAAGGACCGTTTCGCGAGGTTATATGCAGTCACCAGACCGCTGTGCAAATCGGTGCCGCCGTTGGCAATGAGATTCTCAATCGAGACCGCCATGCTGTAGTCATGGAATGGCGGCGCAAATGTGACTTCGTGGGCCTCGAGCAAAACGGCGTTTGAGGTGTTCCACGCCACCATGGACACATAGTCACCAGGGCGCACATTCTGTACCATTGCCCAGCATGATTCCCGCACCAGAGTGATGGGGGTCCCGGACATGGAGCCGGACGTATCCACTGAGAAAACCAGATTGAGCGGTCTGCGGGAGACGTTGTCCACTTTTTCGGACTGGATACCAAGCTGCATGAGATAGTTGCTGTTTGCAGCGTCGTATATCATCTGTGGTGACACCACCAGATTTCCGGCGGTGGCGTGCGGGTATTCGAAATCGTAGTAATTCAGAAACTCGTAGGTTCGGATTTCCATGTCCGGAAGGCCGCCATTTTGAATCTGCCAGCGGGCAATCACAGGTGATGCCATCGAATTGGAATCATCTGCTGACATATAGTAGGTATATTGGGCATTGGGATCGCACGCTACGGGATTGCTGTCAGTATCGCTGTTGTCATCAGAATCAGAGTCAGTGTCCGAATCAGAGTCCGTGTCAGAATCCGAGTCACTGTCTGAGTCTGAATCCATGTCTGTGTCAGTATCCGTATCTGTGTCAGTATCCGAGTCAGTATCCGAGTCAGTATCCGAGTCGCTATCGGCGTCGCCATATTGGTTGGCCTGCCTGGGGTAACAAATACCGGCGCTGAAAGAATTATCGCATTCCATATCAGCGGGACAATCGGCGGTCGTGCGGCAGGTGAGCACGCAAACCTTCTGGAAATCGTTGATTTGTTTGCATTCCGATGTGGCCGCGCAGGCAGTTGAGCTGGAAGTGCAGTCCGCGTTGGTGGTGCAGGTGCTAAGGCACTGTCCGGTGCGATCGCTCCTGTTCAGCACGGCGCAATGGGTGCCGTCGTCGCATTGATCGGTGTTGCAGGCACAGAGCGCGCCGGAGTTGAGGGCACAGTCTTCGCATGCGCCGTGATCCACGTTTTCACCCCAGGTGGTATCTTCTTCTGCAGCGGTATCAACAGTTACGTCACTGTCAATCGGAACCTCCGAATCTTCTCCCCCGGTTACAGTATCGCCGCCGGTATCCAGGCCTCCCGAGTCGACATATTGTTCTGTATCGTCTTCAAAAAAGTCCGCATCCGCATCCGTGTCGGAATCACTGTCCGAATCCGTGTCACCATCGCTCCCGCTGAATGGTTCAACGCACTGATATACGCCCTGTACCACGCCGCATTTCAGTCCCTGTAGCGCGCAGTCGTCCCAATCTTTCCACACACCACTGTCACATCGAATCAGAATATCATTATCACAGTCCATTTCGCCAAAAATGCAGGGTGTCACATTTTCGTTTTCGCCTCCGGATGTGTCGTCGTTCTGCGTTGGACCGTCCTGGGCGCATGAAATCACGGTGATGGCAAGAAATACGGCCATGCTCACGTTAAATGTATTACTAAATGTATTACTTTTGTTCACTCTCATCGCATTCTTCCTTTTCATTGTTTTCGGGGACGAGCCATGTTGTGCCAGATAGTCCCGAGTTTGGGTACTGTCGGTAGAGCAACTTATGTTCCATGACTCGCTACGGTTTGTTTTTATGTTTGATTTTAAGCGATTATGATTTTTTCGTATTCTGTTATTAGTGTGTCACATGTGCCACAAACGATTCCGTGGCGGGATAGAGTGCAATTATTTGCACAATTCATTTGAAACCGGGGCACAGGTGAATAGGTGATTCGACCCGCACTGTGACCACTGGCAACCCAGGTGATTTTTTAACGCTGCTTAAGTTGTCGCCCCTGGGTTTTTCATTGTAAAATCAATGTTAATTGTATTCTTGCGCTTGGGAAGTTCATGTGCGATAAACCGGGTGTTTTAAAGGTCACCAAGGGCGTTGCCTGAGGAGTGGAAACATGCCGCTTTCGATAAAATATCTTATGATTGTGTTGCTTTTGGCTGGTCTGTGGGGGTGCGGAAACGCCGCTCCGGAACCCCAAAAAAATGAAGCGGGCAAAACCGGGGATGACCTTCCCAATGGGTTGACGGCGGAGCAGGCCGCAAAGGTAGTGGCGAAAGTCGGCGATCAGACAATTACGGTGGGGGATGTGACCGAACAGATCAATCGCCTGTCTCCCTATATAAAGCGGCGCTGGGCAACCCCGGAAAAACGCAGAGAATTTTTACAGAAGCTGATTCAGATTGAACTGCTTTCTCAGGAAGCGATGCGTAACGGTCTGGATAATTCTCCGGAAGTGCAGCGCGCCGTCAAGCAGGTGATGGTTCGACTGATGGTGAAAAACGATTTGGAAAACGGCCTGTTTCCCACAACTGCGGATGAACAGCTATTGAAGAACGCCTACGAGGCGGACTGGCTGAAATATCACAGTCCGGCACAGTACAGGGTGTCTCAAATTGTCGTTGCAACCGAGGCGGAGGCCAGGCAGCTGCTGACAGATTTACAAAGCGCACCCGCGATTCGGGACAGATTTCGGGAGTTGGCGAAAACGGTCTCCATCGATAGTGATTCCCGCAATCGCGCAGGGGATATTGGGTATGTCACCAATCCCAGGGATATTGCCGAGAGCAAAAAAAATGGTGGGGACCATGTGTATCAGCAGACGCCTGGCGTCGCCGATGCGGTGGCAGAGGCGGTATGGACACTGAGCAAGCCCAACGAACTGTATCCCAGCCCTGTTCAGACAGACGTCGGATATCACGTGTTGATGCTGTCATCTGTCAAGCCCGCATTGAACAGGTCGTTCAACAGCGTCAAACGCTTGCTGGAAAATCAGGTGCTGCGTGAAATCAAGCGGCAGAAAATGGATGCATTTGTAGCCAGCCTGCGAAAAAAGGCGAAGGTGAAAATATATCGGGAAAATCTCGACAAAGTAAAACTGGCGCTGTCTTCAACGTCCGACACTGATTCCGCGGATGGCGCGTTGCAGTTATCGACCGACGAGACAGAAGAAACCGGGACGCTATCGGCCGATACGGCGGGTGCGCCCAATTCGGATAACGCGGATAACTGATTTATTATGATTCGAAGCACAATTTTGATTTTTTTATTGGGCCTGACTTTGAGTGCGGGCGTGGCGAACGGTAAAGAGCTGCCGGCTGACGGTATTGCCGCAATTGTTGGAGACGAGATTATTTTGCTGAGTGAGGTTCACGCCCGCATGGAAATAACTGTTCAGCAGATGCAGGTGTCTCCGACCCGGCAGGAGCCGCCGGCTGCGACAGAAGTGGAGGCACAGGCGCTTTCCGATATTATTGATGACCGCCTGGTGGCTCAGCAGGCGAAGGAAATGCAGATTTCGATAACAGACCAGGAAGTGGAGTCTGCGATTGCCAACATGGCTGCTCAAAATAATATGGACCTGGAAACGTTCCGTTCCGCGTTGGAGGCCCAGGGCACAAACATGGCGCAGTACCGAATCAGTATGCGCAGTGACTTACTGAAATTCAAAGTGATGAATATGCGGGTTCGGGCTCGGGTGAACGTTTCCGAGGAACGTGCCCGGGAATTTTACAACGCTCAGGTTCGTGACGTACGTCGCTCCGCTGAATTTGAAGGGGCTCATATTCTGATTCGCGTTCCTCAGGATTCTCGTGCCATAGACGTTGCCAGACTCCGCGAAAAGGCTTTGAATCTGGTTAAGAGAATCAACGGCGGTGCATCCTTCGAAGAGGTGGCCATGGGTGAGAGCGAAGATGCGGTGACTGCGCCGCGGGGCGGACATCTCGGAAGACGCCTGCCGGGGGATATTCCCAATGCACTGGATTCGGTGTTTCTCGATATGGAACCCGGCGAGGTTACCGGGCCGGTCAAGAGTGCCGCCGGATTTCATATTCTCAAGCTCGTCAGCCGGGAAGACACGGGGGTCAAACCGTTTGCCGAGGTAAAGAATCTGATTATCGGGCAGTTGACCCAAAAAGAAATGGAGCGTCAGCAGGGGCTTTGGCTGCGCGAATTGCGTAAAAAGACGTTCATTAAAACGCTTATTTAATATCCCGCATGGACCCAAAGACGGTGCACGCCAAGGGGGGTTCTCATTTTGGAAAAAAGGTCTGCAATAAGCCGACGGAGTCTTACATTAACTTCCTTAAGGGTTCTGGGATGGCTTATCGGTGTGCTAATCGGTTTAATGATGCTGACTCAACCGGTCGCGGCGCAGTCGAAACAGGGACCCTATCGCAAACTGGATGTGTTTTCGCGGGTTTTGTCGCTGATTGAGCAGAGTCATGTGTCGACGCCTGATGAGGATGCGTTGATGGAGGGCGCCATCCGCGGAATGCTGCGCGCACTGGATCCCCACAGTTCATATTTGTCTCCGGAGGACTTCAGGATGCTGCAGGAGGACACCGAAGGCAATTTCTGCGGTGTAGGAATGGAAGTTGGCATGAAGGATGGGCATCTGACGGTGATCACCCCTATGCCGGATTCCCCTGCCATCAAAGCGGGCGTACTGCCCGGCGATCGTATTGTCAAAATCGAAGGGGAGCCAACCGCGAACATGGACCTGATGGCTGCGGTGCAGAAAATGAGAGGCCGCGCTGGTACCGAGGTGAAGATTTCGATAAAGCGGGAAGATAAAGACATCATCAATTTGGTACTGACGCGTGCGGAGATTGAGATACAAAGCGTGGAATCAGATCTGCTTGAGCCTGGGTATGCGCACATTCGCATTAAGGCGTTTCAGGAAGGCACCTCCGCCAACCTGCGCGACCAGTTGCGGCATATGAATCTTATCAGTGGCGGACTAAAGGGGGTGGTGCTCGATTTGCGGCGCAATCCTGGCGGGTTGATGTATGAGGCCGTTAAAGTGAGCGATCTGTTTGTTTCGGATGGGTTGCTGCTGTCTACCAAAGGACGGGGCGGCGTGACGATTGAGTCTTTTAAGGCACACCGACCAGGGACATTTGATGATATTAAACTCGTGGTGCTTATAGATGGCGCGAGTGCTTCAGCGTCTGAGATTGTTGCCGGTGCACTTCAGGATAACGGCCGCGCAATGGTTGTGGGGATGCGGAGTTTTGGCAAGGGGTCGGTGCAGACAATTATTCCGTTGCGGGATGGGGGTGCCCTAAAATTAACGACTTCCAGATATTACACGCCATCCGGTCGCAGCATTCAGGCAGAAGGCATTGCGCCTGATGTGACGGTGGAATCGCTGAATGCGCCCGAGCCAGATGAAATGACGGCGGCAATCAGCGAAATGCCGGCCGAAGGCGACTTGCCGGGACACCTGGGAAATGAGAAAAAATCTGCGGACGACAAGTCTGCGATTCAGCTGGATGATTACCAGTTACGAATGGGATTTCAGATTTTAAAGGGGCTGGTGAATACCGTCCAATCTCGCCAGCGTTAATCCTTTAAAAATTTTTATTCTATGGATGCCTGAGTCGTCGAGGCGGTGGTTGACGGTCTTGGTGAAGTTTCGCTTTGCGACTGCCTGATTGCCATAACGATTTGAGTGACAAGCAGTGACAGGATAAACAGCAGCAATAATAAAAAGATCAATTCGCCTTTGCGCTTTGTTGATTTCATTTCAGCCCCCCATCAATCAGTCTATATCGAAAATTCGTATAGTCTATGTATTCTTTTTTTAAAATATGCCTCGGCATGTGTCAATATCGCAATCTGTTCGAAAATAGATTTTTCCATGATCGTTTTTTAATAAAATTATTATGGTTGAAGCCGTTAAACCTGTTGGTTGTGTCAATTTTCCGCCGGATATTTTGCAGGCCGGATGGTGGCAGGTGTCATGTACTACCCGATACTACTTATTCATCCTTCAGAATCGTTTTGTGATGCCGTGATTCGCGGACTGGGCGAGCGGGGCTATTTTGTCATTTCCGCATCGAGCGAGAAGCAGTCAATTGAAGCCATTGATGCGGGGGTGTATGCGGTCGCAATTTTGCCGGCGCGTATTGGCATGACCGACGGAGATGCGTTGATTGCGCGTATTCGTGCAATATGGGCAGAAACGCATATTGTGGTGCTTAATGACGAGGTGCTGAATGAAGTGGATTATGAGCGCATTTGCAAAGCTGAGGGCATTGATCACATCTGCTCTGCAGGATACACCTCGGATGAGGTATCACTGATTGCCGCAAGACTTGCTGGCAGTGCGCCTCCGATGACGCGTATTCCCGGGGGCGCCACATCGGTACCCTCTGCGTCGCCGTATCAGATGGATAACTCTTTTGAAATGTCCATCATGCCGTCATCTCGCGGTAAGTTCGTGGAGGATCCCCTGCAGCTGGAGATACTGGCGCTGGCGCGGGAATATCAGAAAACATTACCCGGGGAACTTAGAAACCTGCGAATGCTGCTTTCAAAAGCCAGGCAGGGAGAAGACCTTGAGGAAATGATTCTTGAAATACGACGCATCACGCACACGATTAGCGGCACATCCGGAACGCTGGGATTCAATGAGATTAGCGGAATTGTGCATCAGATAAATGAGAAGATTAAAAAGGTGGAGCAAAAGGGCAAAGGGTCGGACGATGAGTGGCAAACACTGCTGTATCTGATTGATCGGGCGATCAGTACGCCCGAACGCAGTTCACTTGTGCCCATGGGGGCGGCGGCGGCGGTGGACGAATCCACTTTGCTGATTATTGGTGAAGATCGCTCACATTTGACTGAATTGTACGAAATTGGAAAATTAAATCATGTAAAGGTGATTCCAGCCTGTACGCGGGTGGAAGCGATTGCTGAAATTAATTCAGGTGATGTGGATGGCGCGATTATCTGTCTGGATATGAACAATCTGGATCCCGTTGCGCTGGTGGCAGATATTAGGGCTCTGGAAGGCCGGGAGAATCTGCAGGTGGCGTTTATGTCAAAGGTGGATTCGGTTGAGCAACGGGTACTGGCGGCCTCGGCCGGTGCGACGATGTTTATGGAAAAGCCGTTGACTGAAGAGGCATTGGTTGAGGTCGCAAGGGAATTTGCAACTCAGCGGGCTCAGATCGATGCGCGAGTGCTGATTGTGGACGACGATCCGTATTTTAGGAAACATATCAGCAATCTGCTGGCATCAGAGCATTTGGATGTACAGGATTTGGAGGAGCCACAGCGGGTGCTTGAAACCCTTGATATGGCTAACCCCGACATTCTGCTGCTGGATGTGCAGATGCCTGGACTAAGTGGGTTTGATGTGTGCCGCATGGTGCGTTCGATTCCGAAATGGCGCAATTTGCCAGTTTTATTCCTGACTGGAGAGTCTGATGTTCAGGCGCGTATTGAGTGCTTCAATGTCGGCGGTGATGACTACATCCAGAAACCGGTTATTAAGGAGGAACTGCTGGCACGTATCAATGTGCGGCTGGAGCGAATCCGCATGTTTCGGGAACGGGCCGACAAAGACCCTTTGACCCGCCTGCTCAATCGTCGCGCATTTCTTGAACAGGTGACGGATCGGATGAATGAAGGGGCACGTTTCAGCCGACCGCTCAGTCTGTGCATTGTGGATTTGGACCATTTTAAGCACGTAAATGACACCTATGGTCATTTGGCGGGCGATCGCGTGTTGCAGGCCATGGGCAAACTGCTGCTATCCAGGTATCGAAATACCGATGTGCGGGGTCGATGGGGCGGTGAGGAATTTGCGGTGGCGTTTTACAATGAAGAGGCGTCGAACGCCAGGCGGCTGCTTTTCGAGTCGCTCAAAGCACTTCGTAAAATGGAATTCACCGGAGATGGCGGTGAAAAATTTCGCGTCACTTTTTCGGCGGGCGTCGCCACTTTTCCTGACAACGCCTCCCGTTTCGATGAACTTTTCAGAATTGCGGACGAATGCCTCTATCGCGCCAAGGAAAATGGCCGCAATCAGATTCAGATTGTGGAGAGCGATGCGACCGATGCGTGACGTGGGGGGTCGGTTAAGTCCCATTCAATCTCCAGTTGATCTTGTTGCGACTCATCGTCCTACCGAAACATCTGGCTTTCAGTGCAGTCTGTTCGATCAACTGAAACATTGTTTCGGTTTAGTTGGTCAGTGTTCCTTTAATGACCTTTTCACCGGCATTGTTTGAAACAGTGAATTCGGCACGCAGTGTGTTATTGGATTCCAGCCCAATCAGATTGCCGCGGAACCCGTCCCTGTTATCGCCTTCAATCCAGCAGCGCACTGTTTGACCGTCCATCATTCCGGACAATTGCAGGGGTGAACCGTCGACAATCAGATTTCCGGTGATGCGGTTTTGGTCCACAGTCAGGGCAAGCGATGTGGGTTGGCCGTCGCTGGTGTTTCCGTTTGCGTTGATGGTTCTGGTAGCGTGGCGCCGCTTTTGTGTCCCCGCCGATGTGACTGTTTTTGTGGACGTCTCGGCCGGTGTTCGTTCTGATTGCGCAGTGGCCTTGGGGCCGTCGTTGCCGCACCCGGCAGCGAGTATTGCGATGAGCAGTGCGACGACCGCGGTAATGAATCCCTTCATGTTATGAACAAAAAATAATATTTTCATGGCACCTCCGTTATTTCCAGTGCGAGCTCTTTTCCAATCTCAACCAGCTGACCTCTGCAAAGTAACTGTCCATCGGCCATCAGACAAACCGCATCATTGATAGTGCGATTCAGTTTCAGGATACGCCCGGGAACCAGTGATGATGCCTCCGCGACAGTCATTCTAAGGCCAGAGATCTCAATGGTGCAGGGAACTTCCGCATTACTGACATCCTGACGATTGCTGGTCAGTTGGGTTTGAGTCTGTTCTGTTGAGTCATTCATGGCAAATCTGTCCTTTATCTGAATGTCATCCGAGTCAGTCCATTCCGCGGTTAGCGCAAAGTAACCACTGTACAGATGGATATCATTTTTCAGGGTGCAGTCTGTGCGCGGCAATTTTGAAAAAAGTCTGGGCGGCAAAGACAGCTCGTCGATGGTGACGGCGTCACCTGTTGCAAGGGTAAGACAGGATGCGGATGTCAGCGTCGTTCGGCCGATAATGCAGCTGAACACCGTTGGCAGTGTATCGGGATTTCGTGTGGCCATGGGTGCGAGGCAGGGGAGTGGGGCGGAGAATGTGTCGTTGTTTATCATCAGAAAATGGAAAGACTGTTCACCGATCATTAGCCGCGCAGCCAGATAATGGATTCTATCGGGCTCATTTGAGAAAAAGAGACGAAGTTGTCTGGGGGTATCCAGTATGCCCCTTATTTCGCCATCCCAACCGCTTCGGTGAGCCATATCGGAAGCGACCAGCGCGGCAATCTGAATAAACACACCCCTGTCAAATGATCTCAGTGCCGCGGCGCTGCCGGGAACTATTCGGTGTAGCGCTGTATTTACAACGCGCTGGAAGCCGTCCGTGGGCAGTACGATGGCAATGCGTCCCTGGTGTGACCGATCGACGATGGCCAGGGCTACAAAATGGGATGGCAGTGCCGGGTGCGAGGGCCCGATGCGGTCGATGGTTATTGCGGCGTGGGTAGTATGGCAGAGTGCGGCAAGGGCAGGCAGCGCATATGGCCCCCTTCCGCCTGTGAGGTATTGTTGCAGTCGACATATCCGTTCCGCGACGGACTGGGTCAGCTTTCTGGGAACCGGTGATGAAACAGCGGAAGTCTGCGCCGGATCTGCCAGTTGAATATGAGATTGCGGGGTATGAATATCAGCCTCCGTTGATTCAAGTCCGTTTTATTCCGCATTATTAGGCAAATGTGAACCGATTTTCTTGCCCCCTGTCAAGCTAGCATATATAAATCAACTATGACAGATGAGCTGATCGGCAAAGAAATTCTTGGGCAGTTTCGCATCGTTGAAAAAATCGGCAGAGGCGGGATGGGGGCAGTATACAAGGCGGAACAACCGGCAATGGATCGCGTGGTGGCGATTAAGATACTGCACGAGAAGCTTGCAGGACGGAAGGATCTCGTATCCCGGTTTCGCCGGGAAGCCCGCGCCATGAGCCGTCTGTCGCATCCCAATACAGTGAGGGTGTTTCTTTACGGTCAACTCGAGAACACCGGGCAGTTATACATTGCGATGGAGTACCTGAATGGGCTCGATTTGGCTAAAAATACCCGGGTCGAAGGTCCCATGGATCCACAGCGGGCCGCCAAAATTATGATTCAGGTGCTCGGCGCACTTGAGGAAGCGCACGACGTGGGGGTGATTCATCGGGATTTGAAACCCGAAAACATCCTCCTTACATGTCAGGGCGGCATCGAAGACACGCCCAAGGTGCTCGATTTTGGACTTGCCAAGGTGCAGGACCAGAAGATGCGTCCAGGTTCAATGGTGCTGACCCGACAGGGCATGGTATTTGGAACACCGGAATTCATGTCGCCGGAACAGGCGCGGGGCGAAGAGCTCGACGCCCGGTCAGATATTTATTCCGTAGGCATTATTTTGTATGAGATGCTCACAGGTCGCTTGCCGTTTCCTCGGTGCAAGCCAATGGAGTACATTACCCATCAGATTAACACGCCGCCCATTCCGGTCACTGAGCGGCGGCCGGAGCTGAATATTCCCAAAGAGCTGGACGCCATCATTGGCAAGGCACTGGAAAAGGATCGCAATAATCGCTATCAGTCCGCTGCGGAATTTGCGCAGGCATTGCAGGTGCTGCTGCCCGTGGAGGAGCAGTCCGGGCCGATGCACGCGGTACCTCGCGTGGAAAGAGCCATCACGCAGCCTGTGCCACAGGAACGACGCCTGAGTACGTCGGCAGCGCCGTCATCGTCTTCGAAGCAGGGGCAGGGCAAAGGACTGGTTATCGCCCTGCTGCTGATAATTGTTGCGCTGCTTGGTGTGGTGGCCTGGCTTCTCGCTACAGAAAAGACACAGACCAACGCTGTTGTTGTGCCCACAAGTATTTCGACAGGACATACCGCAGACAACTGACGGGATCGATTTGGTATTCTGATTGTCCAAGTGCACTCGTGGGGTGTAATTCTCTGAAACAGCGAATTTAATGTCTCATTTGTGTATCATTCCGGTGACTATCAGTGAACATTTTTGCAGTAATGCACTGATTGATTCTCCGTTACACGCAGGGTGATGCATCGATGAAAAATAATAATTAAAAAACGCTGATTACCGTTTGATAGAAAGCATTTTTAGGAGTAGGTTCATGAAAAATTTTTCAGTGCTTTCACGGTACTGGACCGAAGCAGTTTTCAGGCAACTTTGTAATTTTCAGGCTTCCGGCAAATTGTTTCGGTTAAACGAATAGACCGAACAATACCAACAGAGAATCGAACAGGTCTAAAGCGATATGGATTCCGTTCATACACACCTTATTTGTTTTCTAAATTCCAAGTCGAAAGGAACGCATAAATGTCGGAAAAAGTGATGAACCGCTGGCTGGCGGTGGTTGGGGCAATTTTGATTCAATTGGCGCTGGGCGCGATTTATGCCTGGTCAGTCTTTACTCCCTCCCTCAAGGAAGCCGGATGGTCAGTGGCCCAGACACAGTATGTGTTTTCAGCCGGACTGGCGGCATTTGCCGTGGTGATGGTGTTTGCCGGCAGAATGATGCCCAAAATTGGACCGCGAAGGCTCGCTATTGCAGGCGGTGTGGTTCTCGGTATCGGATACGCGCTCGCCGGATTACTGAAGACGACTGATTTTGGTCCGGTGTTTGCGCTTATCGGCCTGGTTGGTGGTGCCGGTATCGGTTTGGCGTATGTGGTGCCAATCGCCGTGGGGGTACGCTGGTTTCCCGACAAAAAAGGTCTCATCATGGGACTGGCCGTGGCAGGATTTGGTTTTGGCGCCATGGGCTGGGTGAAGGGCGCTGGCGCATGGGGACATCTGATTGAAAATGTTGGGCTGTCAAATACGTTTGCCATCTATGGTATCGCCTTTCTGCTAATGGTGGTTGTTGGCGGCATGTTCATGGTATTCCCGCCCGACGGCTGGAAACCGGCCGGTTGGAATCCGCCCGAAGCCAAAGGCGGCGCACCGGCAACCGGCGCGTTGAACTTCACTTCCGGGGAGATGCTGAGAACACCTCAGTTTTACATGATTTTTCTTTGTTTCGTAGCTGGCGGCGGCGCAGGCCTGATGAGCATTGGTTTAATGAAGCTCTATCCAATGAAGGCATTGATGGAAAACGGTGTCAGCGAAGCGGCGGCGAGCGGTATCGCGGGAACGGCAATGGCGGTTTTCTTTTCGTTGGCCAACGGCATGGGGCGCATTGGCTGGGGCGCGCTCAGCGACAAACTGGGGCGCAAATTATCCATTATTATTATGCTGGCAACTCAGGGCGCAATAGTGCTGGCTTTCCCCATGATGGCGGGCAGCGAATATCTGCTTTATCTGGGCGCTACCATTATCGGATTCAATTTCGGCGGCAACTTTGCGCTGTTTCCTTCCATTACGGCAGATACGTTTGGTAACAAATTCGTTGGTCAGAACTATCCCTGGGTGTTTCTCGCATATGGTGTGGGTGGCATTGCCGGTCCCATCATGGGCGGCAAGCTTGGCGATATGGGTAATTTCCCGCTGGCTTTCACGATTTGTGGTGTGGCAGTTGTTGCGGCGGCTATCGTGGCCGCACTGATTAAGCCCGCTCATAAGACGGCATAATTTTTCTACGTATAATTTTGTCGCAGGACGCTGCGATACGACATTGTTAATAGGCGGGGATTTCCCTGCAACAAAAGAGGAGTCGACTCATGGCAGATAAATTTGAACCGATTGCAGAATTTCGTGAGAACGCGTGGATTAAAAGCATGGACGAGTACAAAGCATTGTACGACCGATCCATCAGCGACCCGGAAGGCTTCTGGGCGGAGCAGGCCGAGCAGTTTCACTGGTTCAAAAAATGGGACAAGGTATGGAATTACAATTACGATCGGCGCGAAGGCAAAATCAAAATTGAGTGGTTCACCGGCGCAAAGACCAATATTACTTACAACTGCCTTGACAGACATCTTGAAAAACGTGGCGACCAGGTGGCCATCATTTGGGAAGGCAATGATCCCTCTGAAGTAAAGAAGATCACCTATAAAGAGCTGCATGAGCAGGTATGTCGTTTTGCCAATGTGCTTAAGGCGAATGGCGTTAAAAAAGGCGATCGTGTCTCTTTGTACATGCAGATGATTCCTGAGCTGGCGGTGGCGATGATGGCCTGTGCCCGTATCGGTGCGATTCATTCCATTTGCTTTGGCGCCTTTTCGCCGGACGCACTGGCCGATCGCTGCAACGACTCGGATTGTAAAATCGTAGTGACTCAGGACACCGGTCTGCGCGGAACCAAAAACAACGTGCCGATGAAAGCCAACGCCGACAAAGCCGCTGGCAAAGCCAGCTGCATTGAGAAAATCATCGTGGTGAAACGCACGGGCGTTGAAGTGGCCATGCAGGACGGTCGGGATCTGTGGTGGGAAGACGAAATGGCAAAAGTTGCTGCGGATTGCCCCTGTGAAGAAATGGATGCGGAGGACCCGCTGTTCATTCTGTACACCTCCGGTTCCACCGGCAAGCCCAAAGGCGTGCAGCACAATGTGGGTGGCTACATGGTTTACACCGCCATTACCCACAAATACATTTTCGATTATCACGATGGAGACATCTATTGGTGCACCGCGGACATCGGCTGGGTAACCGGTCACTCCTATATCGTATACGGACCGCTTCAAAATGGCGCCACGTCCATCATGTTTGAAGGCGTGCCCACATATCCGGAGCCCGATCGGTTTTGGGAAGTCTGCGAAAAACACAAAGTTAATCAGTTCTACACCGCCCCCACCGCCATTCGCGCGCTGATGGCGCAGGGCGACAAATGGACGCAGACCCGCGATTTGTCCAGCCTTAAACTGCTCGGATCCGTGGGCGAACCGATTAACCCCGAAGCGTGGATGTGGTACCACAAAAACGTGGGTAACGAGAAATGTCCCATCGTGGACACGTGGTGGCAGACAGAGACCGGTGGTATTCTGATTACGCCCCTTCCCGGTGCCTGGGGTACCAAGCCCGGCAGTGCGACGCTGCCCTTCTTTGGCGTCAAACCGGTTATTCTTGAGCCCGAGACAGGCAAGGAAATTACCGACACCGTGGCATCCGGCGTGCTTGCCATCAGTCAGCCCTGGCCGGGGCAGATGCGCACCGTATATGGGGATCATGACCGTTTTGAGGAAACCTATTTCGATATGTATAAAGGGTTTTACTTCACCGGCGACGGTGCCCGTCGTGATGAAGACGGCTACTACTGGATTACCGGCCGGGTGGACGACGTGATTAACGTATCCGGTCACCGTATGGGAACCGCTGAAGTTGAGAGCGCACTGGTATCTCATCCCAAGGTGGCTGAGGCCGCAGTGGTTGGTTTCCCCCATGATATTAAAGGTCAGGGCATTTATGCGTACGTGACGCTGATTGTGGGCGAGGAATATTCCGACGCTTTGAAAAAAGAACTGGTTGCGCATGTGCGCACGGAAATCGGCCCAATTGCCAGTCCGGACATTATTCACTGGGCGCCCGGTTTGCCCAAGACCCGCTCCGGTAAAATCATGCGCCGTATTCTGCGTAAAATCGCCGAAAACGACACCGGCACCATTGGTGATACCTCCACACTGGCCGATCCATCTGTGGTGGAAGACCTCATTAAAAACGATCCGCGCAAATAGTTTCTGCGTGAGTCAGTAGTCTTAAAGGGCGACTTTCGTGTTTGGGAGTCGCTCTTTTTTTATCATTAAAAAAATAATTCCTCTTTGATATTGGCGGTTTACCGGCGATGTCGCCAATAATGCGCGGGCAGCGTCTTGACCCATACGCCTCTGGATTTCATAGAATATTATGATTTTGTAAGCCCAGAACAGGTATGCAACTCTGAGTCGCGCGCAGAAGGCTATAACGATTCGAAACCTGTTTGAAAGCTGTATCAGACTGTAAATACAGCGAATCGGCAGGACGAATAGCGCTGTTGCCATCACAAATAGCCCGACGGGGTATAGAAAGGGAATTTGCATGTTTAATACGGAGGGAATACTAAAAAAACTGAATGATGTGCCAGGGGTTCATCAGTCGCTGATTGTGGGACGGGACGGTTTTGTGATTAGTCATCTTGGGGATATGGAGGCGGATTCGGTGGGCGCAGTCATATCGACAGCGATTGGTGCCATCGAAGCGATGGGACGGGATTGCAGACAGGGAAATCTGTTTGAAGTGATGGCCGAATACAATGGCGGCGTGGTGATTGCGGCGCCCATCAGGAACGATGCGGTGCTTGGCGTTGTCGCTGATGAGTCTGCCAATCTGGGTGGAGTGCGATTCGTAGTGAAAAAGAGCATTAAAGAGCTGGAGCAGGCCCTGTAGGCAATGGGTCAGTTCAAGTGAAATGGCGCCGATGGGCGCAGTAAACCATATGGGGGTGAATGATGAAAAGAACAGTGGATTCCCGGGCAGCACAGGGTGTTTTATACGGTCTGTATAAAGCGTTATATAACATAACCGGTTCCAGCGCGGCAGCTGTGATGCGTCAGGCGGCACCGGACATTCTGGCGGAACTGGGAAAGCTGGGCGTCTCTTTTGATTGCGTGGATGATGTTCAGAAGCTGTCGTCGAAGCTGGGAGAGACCATGGAAAAAACCGGAATGTGCGACAAAATGGAAATGACGCTAAACGGTGATAAATTGACTGCAAACATAACCAATTGTGCCTTCCATGATTTAACCAAACATCTCGAGGCGGACGGTATCCCGCCGTTTGGGTGTCCGTTTGCGGCGCTGACCATTGCCATTGCCGAAAAAAATCTGGGCAAAAAAGCCCGTCTCGTGCACCTCGCCCCAATCCCCGGCGGAAACCCGGGGGACACTCAGCTGGATGTGCAGCTGTTTTAAATCGAACACTTAATTAATAAGGCATGCTGTCACAGACGCCATGGCGCGTTTGCCCTGTACACAGGGAGTGGGGTGTGGTAGCGCTGCGGGCGCAATATGTGGGTGCGGTTGGCACCGGGCAAAAACGGAAGCTGTGGTTCAATGATTTATTTATCGAATGTTGCGGTTCAGCATGGCAGTCAGATTGTGTTTAAAGATGCGTCTTTTCAGATACTGGAGGGACAGCGCATCGGTATTGTGGGGCCCAACGGTGCAGGAAAGTCAACGGTGTTCCGGTTGATCATGGGGGAGCAGTTGGCGGATGCGGGGGAAGTATCCCGGCAGAAAAAGGCGGTGGTGGGCTATTTTTCCCAGGATGTGGGAGAGATGTCCGGACGCAGCGCGCTTGAGGAGGTGAAGGCTGCGGTGGGAGATGTGATGGCGCTGGGCGAACAGATTCGAAAGATGGAAGCCGAAATGGCTGAGCCGATGGACGACGATGCCATGGCCGGTTTACTGGAACGCTATGGGGATGCCGTGGCGGAGTTTGAACACAAGGGGGGCTATGATCTGGATGCCCGGGCGCAGGCGGTGCTCACGGGGCTGGGTATCGGTCCCAATGATTTTAATCGCCCCGTTGAGTCGTTCAGTGGCGGATGGAAGATGCGCATTGCCCTTGCGCAAATACTGACGTTGAATCCCGATGTGCTGCTGCTTGATGAACCAACAAACCATCTGGATGTGGAATCGATTATCTGGCTGGAGCAGTGGCTGATCACAATCTACAAAGGCGCGTTGGCCATGACCAGTCACGATCGCGAATTTATGAACCGGGTGGTGAAATCCATTGCCGAGGTGGCCAACCAGACTATCACCATGTACAGCGGCGACTACGATTTTTATTTACGGGAACGGGAGATACGCCGGGAGCAGTTGCTGGCGACCTATCGCAGACAGCAGGATATGCTGGCCAAGGAAGAAGAGTTCATCGCAAAATTTAAAGCACGGGTGTCTCACGCGGCACAGGTACAGTCGCGGATGAAAAAAATTGATAAAATTGATCGAATCGAAATTCCGGCAGAGTACAAACCGCCAAAATTTCAATTCAATGCACCGCCGCGCAGTGGCGACGATGTCATTAAATTTGAAACACTTGGGAAAATGTGGTCGGTTGAAAACGGCGACAAATCAGTGTTTGGTGGACTCAGCGGGATGATTAGACGGGGGGATAAGGTTGCGGTGGTGGGTGTGAATGGCGCCGGTAAGTCCACCTTTTTGAAAGTGGTGGCCAAAGAGACCGCGCCCACGTTGGGTACAATCACTACCGGCGCCAATGTGCATGTGGGGTATTTCAGTCAGCATGCCATGGATCTGTTGAATCCGGACAAAACCATCTTCGAAACACTTTACGAAAAGCTTCCTGAAGCCTCCCAGGGCAGTGTGCGCAGTCTTTGCGGCGCATTTATGTTTCGGGGTGAAGAAGCCGATAAAAAAATAGCAGCTCTGTCGGGCGGTGAAAAAAGTCGAGTGGTGTTGGCGATGCTCCTGTCACGTCCCGTCAACCTGCTGGTGCTGGACGAACCCACCAACCACCTCGACATTCAATCCCGCGAAATCCTGTTGGAGGCACTGCAAAACTTTGACGGCACTGTGTTGATTGTCAGTCATGACCGTCACTTTCTCAGATCTCTGGTCACCCGCGTCTTCGAAATCGATCACGGTCAGATGACTGCCTACGAAGGCAGCTACCAGTATTATCTCGATAAAGTGGCAGAACGAGTGTGACTGCACAAAAAGAGTTGGCATAGTATCTGACCGATTAATATTTGTTTTACATCATCAGCTCAAGTGGAAACCTGACAGGTAAATGAAAAACGCGAACGATTGAAAAATCGGTTGGGAATAGTGTGCTTCATGTTTGGTGTGCTGGCACTGGCGGCATCTGTGGTGTTGGCGTATTTTAAAAAGCGAAACAGCATTACTGCGTATCACTGCCAGTATTCTGCGGGGCGCCGATCAGTTGTTCAAGGCGTGCTCTTAGCCTGGGAATTTCGCTCTTCAGGTAGCTGACGGCACCGTCAAATTCATTGTACATGGTGGGGGTTTCCGGGGTGCGGGCGTGCTCGCCGATGAGGGCAGTGTATGTGTCAATTGCATCCAGCATCTTTTGCTCTTCAAATGGACCATCGAGCAGTTCTCTGGAGGCGGCATAAAATGGTGCGAGATTGGTTGTGAGCGCTCTGAAGACCGGGTCACACCCTGGCGCCGTGGCCAGCCCGCTCCAATAGGGATAGGTGGAGGTGCAGTCTTCGGGTTGCTCAGTCCAGTGCGGCGGCGCGTGATCCGGGTTTATCCAGAAGGTGGACTCCACATCCCAGGGAATGAGGGTGAAATGGCCGGGGGAATCTTCGTAAAAGCAGTAATTGTGGTTGTGGCTCCAGGTGCCATCATCGGTGTAGAAGTAGGTGACACCGTCATAACTGAGAATGGCTTCGTCAACAGCCATATAGCGCGCCCATTGGTCGAGATCGGTGTATTGACCGAGAACCGTGAGTGCGTCTTCAGCGGTGGTGGCCGCGGTAAAGGCAGATGCAAATGCCACAAAGCCACTTACATCGCCGTTATCCTCGTTGGTTCGAAGGCCGTCTTTGATATCCAGTTCCCGTGTGTCCGTGGGCCAGACTTCTTTGTACACATTGGCATCGGGATGGTTGGGCCAGCGGTTTTTGGTAAACGCACCATCAATCTCCTCAACCATGCCATACAGGCCGTATGATTTGCCGTTGACGCGCACATTGGCCCAGTACGATCGCGGGGCCGTAATGCCCATTTCGCGGTACACATCGTAGGCGAGTTTTTCCTTCATGCGAGTGTCGTCGTAGCGGTTGGCATTGAAGTTAAGACGCTTGAGACCAAAGAATCGCAGGTCTTCATTGTATTTGCTGAATTTGATCTTCATGCTGAGGCGGGGACAAATCATATCGCCGGATTCATCAAAACAGGCGTACAGTGTACCGTAAGATCCTTTGAACCGCAATCCGACAGTGCCAATGGGGTATCCTTCAAAACTGACATCCGCCTGCTCCCATTCCTCGTCCATGGCGCTGGCTATCAGGGCGTTCCATTTGTCCTCAGGCAGTGTGATGTCAAATGTTGGCACATGGCTGTAATTAAAAAGCACGTCGGCATCCTGTTCGGCAAAGGACGTGTCTGTATCGTCCGATGACGACACGGTATCGCCGGCGTTTGTATCGCTGGTATCAATGTCAGAAACAGTATCTGCGTCGGTGCCGGTTTTGGTGCCGGAGTCGGTGTCAGTAACAGTGTCTGAGTCGGTGTTGCTGGAGTGATTTTTTTTAGCGGCACATCCGGAAAGCATTAAAAGGACGAGCGTTAAAAGTATTAAACGGTTTATAAAAAAAGTGTGCACGAGCATAATGTGTTTCTCCTTGCCGAATTGATAACGATTTGCGGTCGTTCCAAGTATATTGTGCGAATGGAAAACGCGAATGGCTCAAAAAGACTGCGATTACATTTATTAAAAATCGTTAATGGAGGTTGTTGACAGGCCGTTGCTGTTGTTCGAGTATGTGTGCAACGATTGCGTAATTATAGCCAAAGGAAACGGGTTATGCGAATTCTATATGGTGTTGTTGGCGAAGGAATGGGTCATGCCATTCGGTCCAGAGTATTGATTGATGAACTCCTGCGACAGGGGCATGAGATAAAAGTCATGGCCTCGAGCAGGGCCTGTGATTTTTTAAAGGGACGTTACGGGGATGAGGTGAAGCGCATCCACGGCCTGCACCTGATTTACGAAGAAAACCGGGTGCGACGGGGCAAAACGCTGTGGACCAACGTCCAGGCGGGTATATCGGGTGTGCCTCACAATATCGCCGCATATTTTGAACGGGTGGATGGCTTCAGACCGCAGGTGGTTATCAGCGATTTTGAGTCGTGGACGTATCTGTATGGCATCATGCACCGATTGCCCGTTATCTCCATCGACAACATGCAAATCATCAATCGTTGCACCCTGCCGTCAGAGATTACCGCTGACGTTGAGGATGAATTTCGATTGGCTAAAGGGTTTGTGAAAAGCAAGCTGCCATTTTGCGCCCATTACCTTGTAACCACCTTTTTCACGCCTGAGATTCGAAAAGAAAAGACCACTTTGGTGCCGCCGATTTTACGTCCGGAAATACTGGCAGTGACTCCCGAAAACGGCAAACATCTGCTGGTGTATCAAACGGGTGAAGGGTATGACCGGCTTGCGGACATTTTGCATCAGACTAAAATGCCATGCCGGGTGTATGGGATGCGACGTGACATTACTGAACCGGAAGTGGCCGGCAATCTGACCTACATGCCATTTAGCGAAACCGGGTTTATTGAGGATTTACGCACCGCGCGCGGGGTGATTGCCGGTGGCGGATTTACACTTATGGGCGAAGCGGTGTATCTGCGAAAGCCCATGCTATCTGTGCCGCTGAATCAACAGTTTGAACAGATACTGAACGCGCGCTACCTGCAAAAGGAAGGATTCGGCCTGACCGCGCCGGATTTGAACACTGATGCGACCGTACATGAGTTTGTGGCACGTTTGCCGGAATTTCAAAGCAACCTTGCACGCTATACGCAGGCAGGCAATACCACCACCCTTTCAAAACTCACCGAACTCCTCGATCGCGCGGCAGCGGATTTACTCTAAATAGGAGAGCATCGATATAGAACACTTGGCAAGGCACTTGAGTAACCCAATCCGACTTCCCCGCGCAGGCCGGGAACCGCAGACCAGACTGGATTCCCGCCTTCGAGACTGTCGATAAACGCGTTTAACGCAAGTGCATTCGGCGACATCATC
>JAFGWT010000361.1 GCA_016937015.1 Deltaproteobacteria bacterium
CTGATCCAGGGTTAAACTTTTCAACCGTTGGCGCTTCGACATCGGCTGGCAGAGTGGCCGCCACGCGACTGATTTTATCGCGCACATTCTGAATCGCCTTATCCGCGTCCATCCCCAGGTCAAACACAATCACCACCTGGGACACATTTTCGACGCTCACGGATTTTAACTGGTCAATCCCCGAAAGCTCGCTCAACGCGTCCTCAATTTTCTGGCTTACTTCCTTTTCAACCGTTTCAGGGCCCGCGCCCGGGTAAATGGTCAACACCGTGGCGACCGGCGGTTCAATCCCCGGAAACATCTCCAGCCCAATACGGGGAAACGCCACCACACCAAACACCACCAGCGCCAGCAGCACCATGGCAATAAAAATCGGTCTTTTAATAGAGAGTTCAAAAAGAGACATGGCACTCCTCAGTCTTTCACAATGGAAATTTTCTGACCGTCGGAGAGTGTCTCCAGACCCGTTAGGATAAGTTGCTCGCCAGCGCTGATGCCTTCCGTGACCTGCACGCGTGCCCCTTCAACTCTCCCCAGTTTTACAAAGCGCTGTCTGGCCGTTTCCCTGTCGGCTATAAACACATACGGCGTATTGATTTTGTCCCGTTGGATACTGTCCACCGCCACAAAAATGGTTTGGCCTTCCACCTGGTGCTTAAGCTGCACTCTGGCAAATGCCCCCGCCTTAATGTGATGGTCTTTATTATCCACCTCAATCCGGGCTTCAAACGTGCGGGCGCCCTGACTGATAATGTCCGAGACAAAAATAATCCTGCCTTCGGTTTCCACCTCGGCAGAATCGATGACCACTTTGGCCATGTCACCTGTGCGCACCTGGCTGGCGGCTTCTTCGGGCACATATACCTGCACTTCGAGGGTGTCCGCATCCACAATGGTCATCAGCATGGTGGGCGGCATGGCGTGGGCCTGTTCACCCAGCTCAATCAGAATATCCGACACCACACCGTGGTATGGCGCGCGCAGCACCGAATCCTTCATAGCCTTTTTGGCGCGCTTCAGCGCTGTTTGCGACGCATCCACCTGGGCATCCACGCCGCGCCGCTGCGCAGTCAGTTCATCTTTGGAGGCAGATGGCGCTGCCCCTTCTTTGAGCAGCTGATTCAGACGCGCGGTTTCGGTCTGCATCAGCTCCTGCTGTGCCACGGCCCCTGCCACCGCCGCTTCGGCCTGCTCAATCCCCAGCTGATACCCGGAACGATCCAGTTTTAAAAGAACATCGCCCTTTTTGACCCGATCACCGCGTCTGACCGGTATATCCTTCACCATTCCGGAAACGCCAAGGGATAAGGTGCTTTCCTGTCTGGCCAGCGCCTTCCCGGTCACTTCTATCTGCCTTGACCATGGTACCGCCTCAAGCTTCTGGACGCTGACGGGGGTTACCGTATCGTCGGTCGAATCTTCAACCGCCGCTGAATCTACGGATGTCTGCGTGCTGGAATCATCCGCCGTCACAGCGCTCACATTGCACCCTCCCGCAATCGCAAGCATTAACATTATTAGAGTGTATATGGATATTTGAGAAATCCGGTTCATCTGCTACCTCCGTCCGGCCGTGCAATAAGCATGCGCCATGCCAGTCAGCTGGCCTGCGGTTTTGCAGTTGGATGGGAGGTCTAAAACAATTATTTGTTATATTTCGTAAAATTAATTTGTGACATTTCGCAAAAACGTTAATTTAAACAAATTGTGCATAATTTTACGCCAATTTTTTTTGATATTTCAGAAATCTGTTAAGGAGTGGCACATTTTCTGCTGCATATCACGAGGGAATGGGACGCTATGAAATCACATCACGCATTGGAGACTGACATGGATTTGGAACGTATTGTTCAGGCTGTTACCCTCAAAGCGTTTGGCTCCCTTGATCTTGGGGAATCGCTTAAAAACACCCGCGCAGAGCTCAATAAATGGATGCCCGCCGATGAAATGTTCATGTTTCAGATGTCGGATAATACCAATGATGTCTTCCTCATCTGTCATATTGATCAAACCGGTGTTCGTAACATTGACCGCCAATCGTTAATCACTCTGACCGATCAACAGATTTCCGAGCGAAACAACCGCTTTGCAGCCACCACGGAAGATTTCATCGTACTGCGCAGGAGTGAATTGAGTATTGAGTTTTCAAGCCAGCACCTCGAAGAGAGTCTGCGCCGCGTTGGCGTTCCCCCGGATTCGGACTACCTCGTGCTGTTCAATAAAACATTGAATGCGGGCATCGGTCTGGTATCACATCATCTACAAAGCTATCATGATGACCATGTGAGGCTGCTGCGGGAACTGAAGGAACCGTTTTCCGGCGCTATCATCAACGGCATGCGCTACCAGGAGCTACAGCGCATTCGCGAGCGACTCCAGGCAGAAAACCGAGCCTTGCAAAATGAACTGCAAAAAGAGGTGGGGGATCGGGTGGTGGGGATGCATCAGGGACTCAAGCATGTAATGGACCTGGTTAGTCAGGTTGCAAAAACTCCCAGTCCGGTGCTGCTAATGGGAGAAACCGGCAGCGGCAAAGAAGTCATTGCCACGTCAATTCATCGGCTATCAGCGCAGAGCGACGGCCCATTTGTTAGCCTCAACTGCGGCGCCATTCCCGAAACCCTGATTGACAGCGAGCTCTTTGGCCACGAAAAAGGATCGTTTACCGGCGCCAACGAGCGCAAACTGGGCCGATTTGAACGGGCCCAGGGAGGCACTCTGTTTCTCGATGAGGTGGGCGAGCTGCCCCCGTCGGCGCAGGTCAAACTGCTTAGGGTGCTGCAGGAAAAAGAGTTTGAACGCATCGGTGGCAGTCGGCCCATACAGGCAGACGTCCGGCTCATCGCCGCCACCAACCGGGACCTGCCCAACATGGTCAGAAAAGGCGAATTCCGCGAAGACCTGTGGTTCCGGCTCAATGTGTTTCCCATTTCCATTCCGCCACTTCGGGAACGCCGGGAGGACATCCCGTCGCTGGCGTATTTTTTTATTGAGACCCGCAGCCGTCAACTGAACCTGCCATACCGTCCCACCCTGCCCGCATCTGAATTGGACAGACTAGTCAAGTATGATTGGCCAGGCAATGTGCGGGAGCTACAGAACGCCATTGAACGGGCACTGATTCTCAGTCGCGGCGAACCATTGCAGTTTCCCTACCTCGCATCAGTGCACCACAACATCAGTCATGCCGCACCGTTGCTGCAGCCGACGCAGCCGGCTTCGATGACAACGTATGAAGAAATGTCACGCGCATATTTTGAGAAACTGCTCGAAAGTACCAGCGGCCGCATCTCCGGCCCCAAAGGCGCCGCGATCATCGCCGGGATGAACCCCAACACCCTGCGCTCCAAACTGAAAAAACTGGGATTGCTGTAGCTTTACGGTAGCAGGCTCACAGCCAGACACAATCGGCGCGGCAACCATCGCCACCGTCACAGTCTTCATAATGTGTCTCAATAACGCCATTGCCGCAGTGGGGACCATACGTGCAGTCTGCCGTACATCCACCGTACAATCCGGTGGTTTGAACATCTCCCAAATCGCATTCTTCACCCTCTGATGACTGCACCACGCCATCGCCGCAACTGGGGGCAAATCGGCAACCTGGGGTGCAGCCGCCGTACGCGCCGTCATTCAGTTCGGTTCCATAGTCACACTGTTCACCCACATCCACGTTGCCATCACCGCACTGGCCCACAAACCGACATTTATCGGAACATTCCCGCTGACCAATCGCAGCGCCATCGCAGTCCTCTCCCCATTCCCGCTGCACAATACCATCCCCGCAACGGGGCGCAGCGAGACAGTCAATACAGGCGTAAATGACATGATCATCCACATCCCTCATGTCAGCAGCCGGATCGCAGCGCTCCTCACCGCGATTGATAACCCCGTCTCCACAAAATGGCGCCAGGGTGCAATCAGGGTTGCAACCATTGTAAGCGCCGGAGTTCTGAACCCCGTCGTCACAGGCCTCACCAAACGCCGACTGTACTTTTTTGTCACCGCAATAGGGCGGGAGCTGACAGTTTCGCCCGCAGGGGTCATCCCCAGCCAGTCCATATGCGTTTATGTTTAAGCCGTTGTCACAATCTTCATAACCCTCCTGCCATATGCCATCTCCGCAGCGAGGGCCCAGTTGACATGTGGTAGTGCAGCCACCATAGGCGCGATTGTGGTTGGCGTCTCCGTTGTCGCACCATTCGTTCGGGTTGACCACGCCGTCACCGCATTCGAAAATCTCACACTCATCGGTAACAACGCCATTTTCCACCTTAAATACGCACTGATCCGGGTCGGTAAAACGGCACTCATGGCAGTCGTCCGACATATCGTCATTTCCATCGTCACATTCTTCGCCTCCGGTCACAATCTCATCGCCACAGTCTGCGATACAAAGCCCGCCCTGGTAGGGACAAATATATCCCGTTTCAATCTCGCATGATCCACTGCAACCATCGCCGTCTTTAAAATTGTGATCATCGCATGCCTCATTCCAGTCCAGTTTGCCGTCCCCGCACGCTGTGGCAAGAAGGGTGCACGCACTGCCTGGCGTGATGCATTCGTACCCTTCCTCTATCGTACCGCAATCCGCCGCACAGCCATCATTGGAGACTGTATTGCCATCATCGCAACGTTCACCTTTATCCACATGAATAATCCCATCACCACAGCCAGGCAGCGGTGCACATGCACCACCGGGGATGGTACATCGATACCCGGAGTCCAGCTGGCATTCAGTGCAGCCATCGTGGTCAACATCGTTACCGTCTTCGCAGGCCTCCCCCGACTCAACAATCAGGTTGCCGCAGACATATGTTTCAACGCACGGCTCCCCTTCCTCACACTCAAAGCCGGCAGACTGGCTGGTACATGTTTCGTTGCAGCCGTCATCGGCATTGGTGTTGGCGTCATCGCACACTTCCCCCGGTTCAATAATGCCGTTGCCACAGATGAATCTAAGCGTACATACATTTGGGTTCACATCGATGGTGCATTCGTAAAACTCCTCAATCTCGCAATTGAAACCGCATCCATCCGACGATAACTGATTGCCGTCATCACACTCTTCTGTCAGCGAATTGAAGATACCGTCACCGCAAAACATATCCGAATAAAAATTTGTATCGACAGGTGTATCCCTGTAGGTATCACTGTCCGTCTCATATTCAGTGTCTGTATCCCTGTTCCCCGTGGTGGCGCTATCGGTCATGTCGGATGAGTCACTTTCAGTATTGACATCACTGTCACTGTTTCCCGATGTGGCGCTGTCAGACTGGTGGATTGTATCGCTGTCAATGACGCTGTCGGCCACTGTACCAGTATCACTGGATGTGTCTGGTGTGTTGCCATACGCTGTATCACATTTGCATTCCTGCCAGCCATCCAGGGTGGGATTGCACGCCTGCACCCCATCCGGGAGTCCGCCCGCACAAGGACAGTGCTGCAGTTCCCCGGACACACAGACACGCGTACCATCGGTGCCATTGGTGTCATCGGTGTCAACCGCAGTTGAATTGCCGCATCCGATTGCCAACACAAGCACACATACTATTATTAGCCGATTCATATATCGCTCCCGTTCTGTTGCAGGAAATTTGTCCATCGATTTTATCATAATGCGATATATTGTCAATAACGTTTCAATGTGCGGAAACGGGGACGAAAACCAACTGCTTAGACTACTTCATCATGGGGGAAAGGTGGAGGGTGAGGGCTTCCATTTTCCAGTCGTGGGGGGTGACCCAGTCGTATTTCAGAATACCGCCGGTGTCGCCGGAATGGAATCGGCAGGACGAAGAGTGCTGCAAAGATCAACATAAATCCGAAGGGGTCGAGGGGCGCATATTTAATCGCAAACAGCATACCGCGATTTGAACGGTTTCGCACAGAGTGTCAGTGCCCTGGGATCTGCGTAAAAAACGTCCCCAAATGCCTCCGTCATTGATCGGAAAATGCTTCCAGCCCCATTTTTCGGATGGCCTCAATATTGTGCTGCACTTCGCCATCTGCATGGATTCGAAGCAACGGCCTGAACTTTTTGCACAGGTCATCACATTCGGCACACGTCTGATATCCCTGTTTTTGGGCACATTTTCGAATACTGCAAAATGGATTTCCACCCATTTGTCGGCATCCCTTGCACGGTGTCGAAAAAAATTCAGTTATTTTGGTGTATCCGCGATAGTTTAATCGCATAAACGGAATTTCCTTGGCCACTTCGCCGATATTTGCTGCTGCAAACGCCTCATTCAGCAATATTACCCGTTCACGGATAACATCCATCCGCCCCTTGCACGCGGTGCAATCCAACCCACACCAGGCAATTTCTCTACTCATGGCCCCCTCCTGTGTTGATTGTTTAAATGCCATACAAATGTCTGGCAAACAACAAAAATAGTCTAACATAATTGCCCCACAGCACCCCATGCGCCGTCCCCAAAAAGGTTCTCAGTCTCCCGGAATTTTTTTTGGAGCCAACGCACGGAACCCCTATCTGAATTTCTCGAAGGTCATCAAAATTGAAGAGGTTCCATCACTCCCAACTACAGACAAACTGACAAACTGACTTGATGTTTTTCAGCTCAATGTCGTCGCTGATGCGTGCGAATTCGGGCGAATTAATTGCTCTGAATGAGGTGCACGTCCCGTTGCGGGAATGGGATGGTCTTGCCCGCCGCTTCCAGGGCTTCCTTGCCATTTTTGGTGAGGTCGAGTTTCGCATCCCACCAGTCCGCCGCTTTGGTGTGAACCCGAAACAGAATATTCACCGAGCTGTCGCCAAGACTGTCCACTTTTACAAAGGGAGGGGGATCTTTAAGGACGCGATCATCGTCTGCGGCGAGTTTTTCAAGCACCACCAGCGCGTCCGATATACTGTCGCTGTACGAGATGCCAAAAATGATATCGAAACGGCGAAAGCCGTCGAACGTATTGGAAAAATTGGTAATGGTATCCCCCCATATTTTGGCGTTGGGGATCATCACCCGTGGGCAGTCCGGCTTATGCGCACGGGTAACAAACAGACCGATTTCATCGATAATATACACCTCACCGCCCCCCACCTGTACCGCGTCCCCTGCGCGAAAGGGCCGAAGCACCAGCAGCATCACTCCGGCGGCAATGTTGCTCAGCGTCCCCTGCAGCGCCAACCCAATCGCCAGACCCGCCGCGCCCAGCACCGCGATGAAACTGGTGGTCTCCACCCCAAACCGCTCCAGCACCGCAATGAACACCATCAGCATGACGGTGACAAACGTGCCGCGTCGGACTATGGCGGCCACTGAAGGGTCAATGGACTGCCTGCGCAGCACCAGTTTCTCCATTTTACCGCTGACGATCTTCGCAGTGAGATACCCAACTATAATCAGAACCAGCGCACCCAGTACCCGCATGCCGTAAGCCACCACAAAATTCTGCAGCACCTCAAAAAACTGTGTCACCATCGCAGTCAGGTCTCCGGCTGCCGCATCTGTACCATTGTTACCCATTGTGTTTCTCCTCTGTTGCATGCCCTTTGCATGCGTTTGGTCTGTTACTGAAATGAATGATTGAGTCACAATCTAACGTCGCGGTTCGCTGAAGCAAGCGCCAGGCGGCACAAAAAGTGTCAATGTGCAAAATGTGCCGACACCACTGGCGTGCACGATTTAGCCATCACACCAAACCCAAGCCCGGAAACCACACCGGGCTTTCGGATTTGCATTGGAAGAAACGCTGTGTCCCTTTGTTTGGCATGGACTTAGGGACAACAGCCTGATGCAGAACGTTATACCTTTTCCTCGGGTTATTATGACCAACTTAGTCAGGATAGATCTTTTTTCCAAATGATTGCCAGTCTCCAGGTTGACACACGATTTCAACTCGTTAAGGTAGGCAACATCAGGGGTGAAACATTGGGGGATTGGAAAAACAGGGTTTGGACTCGATTGGAGGCCGTTTTGGGTCATGAAAAAAAGCGTGGGGGAGCACTTGAATCCATACGTCGGATGGCAATTTTAACTGGACTTGTGCTGGGTGTCAGTGCCTGTAAACCGTCCGGTCCGGCAAACGATACCGACACTGGTCACATCGAGCGACCCAAAGTCACCCAGGACAGCGGTGGTCGGGTTGACACCGCTACGGCCTCAGCCCGCACAGAAGAAGCATTTGCATCTGAAAAGCACTTTGGCTCGCTTCCTTACAAAAAGCTGCCATTGCGCTACAAACCGAAAGCGGCCCCAAAAAAACCCAGTGTGCTGCTGGTGGTGCTGGACGCCATCAACGTAAAGCACATGAGTGCGTTTGGCTATCACCGCAACACGACCCCAAATCTGCAAAAACTGGCCAATGAGGGCATTGTGTTTGCCAATCACATCTCCAATTCTTCTTGGACAAGACCCAGTTTTACCACCATCCTGACCGGTCTGACCAAGAAGCAGCATGGGGTTGAACTGCGGAAACGTGACATAGAATCGGAAATCATCACTGTCGCCGAACACTTTCGCATGGCCAAATATCGCACCGCCGGCTTTACGGGCAATCCATTGACCCGAGGCGTCTGGGGATTTGAACAGGGATATCAGACCTACGAGGACACCTTCACCATGGACCGGGCCTTTCCACCGGACAAGTGGCTCACCGAGCGCGCCCAGGACTGGCTGGCCACTGTGGGGGACAACCCGTTTTTTCTTAAAATATTCTTCACTTCGACCCATGCGCCCTATCGGCCTGTCTACTCGGCCAGACATTTCGTCAACCAGGTAAAAGAGGGCGAAGTGGTGGAGTACCCGTTCCGGGAATACAAAGAACCATGGGACCCCGCCCTGCAGAGAAAAACCATCGCCGCCTACGACGATGAGGTGCGTTATTTTGACCGACAGCTCGGCGAACTGCGGGCCACGCTGAAAAAAATAGGTGCGGCCGATAAAACCGCGATTGTTGTCACGGGAGACCATGGGGAAATGTTTGGTCAGCACGGCTGCTACACCCACGCATACCACATGTGGGAAGATGCGCTGCGGGTACCCATGGTGATGTACCTGCCCTGGAGCGAAACGGACGGTCGCATGACCCATGAACTCACCACCCATGTGGACATTCTCCCCACTCTGCTTGATTTGGCGGCCATTCCCAACAGCAAGGCTGACCAGATGACAGGCAAATCCATGCTGCAGACCATAGGAGATGACAAGGTGGCCAACCGCACTCACTTTTCACAGTACAATGCCCACGGGATTCAGCGACAAAGCGTGCGCAAGGGCCGATACAAACTCATCCATGTGGATCGCATTTACGAGGATGCGCTGGAACGGGTCAATCAGCTCCACGAAGATTTGCCCCACGCGGACCCCCACGACCTGCCCTCCCTGGCCAGGTCCCTCAAAGGAGAGTACTACGAATTTTATGATTTGATAGACGACCCTTCAGAGATGAAGGATCTGAGCAAACAGATGAAAAACAAGCCCATCTACAAAGATCTTCTGCGCGCTCTGTCACCCGAAAAAGAAGAAACCGAGAACGACAATCAAATGTCCCCCGAAATGCTGGAAGCCCTGCGCAACGCCGGTTATATTCAGTAGCTTGACTATTTATTTTCAAATAGTTACAGATACAACTGACCAGTCTGACCATTCAATTCCTCGCAAATCAGCATATGCGTTATTAAAAAAACGGCATGGCATAATGAAAAATACGTAATCACATCCCATCATCTCCTTGCATGCGGAAATGCAAAAAGCATTGAGAATTTGGAGTTGTCTGGACCCTGCCTTCACAAAAAGGAAGTTATTCTCAGCTATTCCAACACCCTGGGTAAATTTTCTGACTAGTCTGGTCAATTATCTGGTCGATATTTTGCCGACAACCGAAACGATGCGTTGGCAAATAGCACGTGCTTTGGGCAACTAAGAGCTAAACACACAGCAAAACGAAAGACTCCCCATGAAACAACCAACGACGCGTAAGCTTGTTTTATATATTCCCATTTTGGCGTTCACTGCATGGGGGTGTCATCAGGTAGGGCTGCCTGACGAAGCAGACGATTCAAACACTGCCATTTTTGACAGCGCCAGCGAATTTCCCGCTCACACCACCGACGTAGCGGACTCTCAATTGCCCGACTATGAGACAGCCAGTCAAACTGCTACGGACACCGCAACAGTGGAGACAGACACCCTGGACACTTCAGACATCAGCGATACCGGCGAAGTGCTGATTGATACCGAATTTTATGTCGGTCGGGCCCGCTGCGGCGACGGCATTCGCAATCAGGAATGGGAAGTATGCGACGATGGCAATCTGGCCCCAGGGGATGGGGCCAATGGCAGTTGCGCCGTTGAACCCAATTTCATTTGCGACACCGACGCGGAGCCGTGCACCTGTGGCCCCGCCATTGTTTGTGGCAACGGAAAGCTTGAGCCCGGAGAGATCTGCGATGATGGCAATACCAATGATGACGACGGCTGCGATGCCACCTGTTCCGTGATTGAATGCGGATGGGAGTGCGGAGAAGATTTCCCCTTACTGATGTATGCCTGTGGCAATGGCCTCATTGAATCGGGCGAAAGCTGCGAGGATGGCAATACCGAATCCGACGATGGCTGCAGCGCGGACTGCCAGGTGGAGCCCGGATGGGAATGCCCCATTCCACTGCATTCCTGTACGCCCTTGCCGCGATGCGGAGACGGGCTCACGCGTTATGACCTTGGCGAGCGATGCGACGATGCCAATACCGAATCCGATGATGGCTGCAGCGCAGATTGCCTTTCGGTTGAAAAAGGATTCGACTGCCCCGTAACCGGTGGTCCCTGCACCTTTGTTGTCTCGGAATGCGGGAACGCCATACAGGAATGGGACGAAACGTGCGACGACGGCAACATTACGGGTAGTGACGGCTGCAGCGCTGAGTGTGCGGTTGAGACCGGTTACGAATGTCCGTGGCCAGGGGTGCCATGCATTGCTGTCTGCGGCGACGGCATCGTTACCGCCGGTGAAGCCTGCGACGATGGCAATGACAACGATTCGGATGATTGTGACAGTCATTGCGCGTTCACCGACGAAACGGCCTGCAAGCACATGGTGGATACAGATGGCGCCGAAACCGCCGAGTGTATTGTGTCAGTTTGCGGCAACAGCGTGGTGGAACCGGGCGAGCAGTGCGACTTTGGAGATAAAAACAGCGACGCGGCCTACAATGGCTGCACCACCCAATGCGCTGTTGGTCCTCATTGCGGAGACGGTATCATAAACGGAGAAGAGGGGTGTGATGACGGCGTGAATGGCACGGTGTATGGTGACGGTGATTCAGATTCATGCACTCCCAATTGCCAATTGCCCGCTTACTGCGGTGACGGGATTTTTCAGCCTCAATACGGAGAACAATGCGATGCGGGCGCTGGCGCATCCTCATATGGCCACGACTATGGCGGCTGCACTGCAAAATGCAAAATGGCGTCATTTTGCGGGGATGGCCGAATCAATCCCGAGTACGAAATCTGCGACATCGCCGGGACTCATGTGAGTAGCGACGGTAAAGGCATCTATGCCTGCCTTGACTGCAAAGAAGCCCCCCGCTGCGGCGACGGTATTGTGCAGAGTGAATGGGGAGAAGACTGCGATGGGGCGCCGGTGGATGGAAAAGACTGCAACGATGAGTGTCGGTTTGCCGGCTTCTGTGGAGATGGCGTCGTGGATAAAATAGCGGGTGAGCAGTGTGATTACGGTCCGGATGATAACGACGGCAGTTACGGTGGCTGCACGGCAGGCTGCCTGTTTTCCCCCCGCTGCGGTGATGGAAAAGTTCAGGAAGACGAGGGCGAGGAATGTGATGCCGGAGACGCACGAAATTTGGGCAACTACGGGGAATGTGGCCCGAACTGCAAAATGGGACCCCACTGTGGGGATGGTATTGTGCAGTCTCCCTATGAAGAATGCGATGAGGGTTTTGATACACTGACTGACGGGCGAGGCGGCGATACATGTACGGACTCATGTGTGCGGTTTGCATGCTGTGATTAAAGCACCACGCAAGGTTAAATGCGCCATAGCCGTATGGAAACCGGGGGATGCAACCACTTCTGCATCGTGCACATGGGCATCGAGTAGCCCGCTGAACCAAATGCGTCAGGCAGGTCAGTCACCACGGGCACTGTGCATTTTTCAAACCGTCCCCACTGACCTGGTCCATATGCCCTGCTGATGACCGGCATCGTCATGGCGTAAATTTATTTGGTTATCAGTTTGAGCAGCTCGTCTCGGGTGATGCCCAGACGCACGGCGGTGTGGGTGGCCAGCGACGTGTCGGCCACGCCTGGAATAAACTGGTAAGTGGGGTTGTGTTTTTCGTCCAGCGCAACCTGCAAAAACTCCAGCTCCAGCTGGGTCTCATCCGCTTGGAGGGTTTTGGCAAAGCGAAGAAAGTGGGTTGAGATAAACGATTCAAACGTGAGTTCCCGAAGCAGTGAAACCACCAGCAGAAAAATTTCCTCGCCCTCTTCCGGATTGGTGCCGGAACACAGCTCATCGAGAACCACCATCGACCCTTCCTTTGCATTTTCAAACACGCTTTTAATACGCAATAGCTCTGTACCCAGCCGCCCTTCCTTCTGATCCGCGCGGTTGTTGTCGAGGAGCGTCACAAATAAACCGGTCACCCGGTGAATCCGGGCCTTTTTTGCAGGCACCGGCAACCCGCACTGACCCAGAAGCTGAGACATGGCAATCGACTGAAGCAGTCGGGTCTTGCCGCCTGAGTTGGGGCCGGTAATGATGACCACCGCGTCACTTTTTTGGGCACACAGGTGACAGGGCACCGCTGGACCGGATTCTCCCAGCAGCAACGGATTAAACAGGTTTTCAATGCATCGCCCCTCGCCGCTGCGGCGTTCTATAAAATCGGGGAGACAGCAGGCGTGTCCTTCGGCACGGGCTTTGTCCACAAAATACAGCCCCGCCAAATGGAATTCCATGTCGCCGATGAGGGAAATGAACAGGGCGAAATTATTGCCGATGGCTTCGAAAACGTCTTCCACCCATCGGGCCACCAGCCCTTCGCCGCTCACCCGGTATCCCCGGAGTACCATACCCAGCTTGACGAAAAACCGTTTGACCGGATGCTGATAGTAACGGGTTTTTTTATTTTCCTCTATCTTGAGCACCTTGAACCGCCGCACGCTTCCGTCGGCGGCGACCCCCAGTTCCAGGTTGACCGTCGCGAGGTTATTCTCGTAGTTTAAAAAGTCATGGAGCTTTCTGTATCCCTCTGTGTCCTTTAGTTCCCGGGCCCAGTCGCGGATGCGCTGAAGTCCTGAGATTGCCCCCTGGAAACAGTCGGCCGCCAGATCAATCACATCCCTGACATCGGTGAGAATGTCGATACGGCGCCGGGTAAAAAACATTGGCCCCATGACACCCTGGGTGTCGAATTGATCCCGCAACTCCACCATGGCGCGGTACAGCTGCTTAAACTGTTTTCGAAACGATTTGTTTTCCTGCAGCTCACGCTGAATATGCTGCCGAAACAAGGTGGCCTCGTGGTCCTGAGGGGGGTGACACAGAATGCGCTTGAAATAGCGGGTGTTAAAGGACGACAGGTCCTTTTCGAGGCGGAAATGAAAACAATGCTGAATCAGATCATTTAAAAACAGATCATCTGAAAAACTCGCGGCATTAAAGGTGCTTGCAGCGACAGGGGCATCGTCCAGCAAATGACGCAACGCGCCGGCGGAATCTCCGGTGGTAAACCCGTAGCTGAGGCTTCGGGCGAACGTTTTTAATCCAGGGGGGACAATTGGCGTGGCATTCAGTAAATCGGGCAGTTGCTTCATCATCAATCGCTTGTCACTTTTCGTTTCAATTCAGTTTTGATTTCATTACGTTGCCTGATTGACACCAATCAGAACGAAATGTTTCCTGCTTGGCGCAACGATGCCCCCCATGTTCGAAACTGTCAACCAATGGACGGCCCCAGATCGTAAACACAGTCTCTTCATTCCCCCCAAAACCGCCTTTATTGGATTCGTGACAGTTCTGGCCAGGCCGCAAAGAAACGAAAAACAGTGGCTGATAATTTTGTGTCCGGCATCAGCGTCGCCTTTCGAAACCGACATCTCCCCCCTTTGCACCATGCGTTATCATGTCGGGATATTCCCGCCTGTGTTTACACACCCACACTCGATGCGTCGATACCCGCAATCCATAGTTGAATCAGGGCAGAGGGGTCGGATTGGCAAAGTATCCGGTCACCGCCGTCGCAAACTGGCCGCCATCGGATTCTATAGTGGTCTGTCCACTCGCACCTGTGCCGAAACAGACCCCGAGTCCACCGGCCGCAACAAACTCGTCCGGATGATCGAAAATGTATTTTACCCGATTGTCGCGATAATGTCCGGGCGTGCCCCCGGGGGTATCACTGGGAACGCCGAGCGGTACCTGCCACCACATTACCGGTTTCTCCATCACTGTGGAGAGCGTTTTGGTCCACTCGAGATGTTCGCGAAAGTTGGGAGAGGTCTGATTGGTTTCGTCGAGATAGAATTCCCCGTTCCGTTGACATTGGGGCAGTACTCCCGCTTCAAAACATCCCGCATCCCGATCGAGAAATTCCCGGAACACCACATCGGCTTCTCCGCCGCCGCAGGCCAGTAGTGTATTGGCCATGTCTTCAGCATCAATTCCCCATTCGGAGGCATGCAGTCCAATAATCACATTGGGGGCGTACGTGCGTGCGAGATAAACCCAGCATTTGCCGATACCGGTCACATCATCGGGCAGGTGGGCGCATTCCGGATGAAGAATGGCCGGCATGCTCGCGGGATTGCCATTGGATTCGAAATGAATGTATCCCCAGAAGTCTGGCTCGACATGAACCACCGCCGGGTGACCATCAATGTCATTGCCATATCTTTCCATCAGAATTTTAGCTGCGTCCCAGTACCCTGTCATATATTCCGGATCATCAAGAACATCGGTATTTCCATCGCCCCATGCGGCCATCTGATAAACTGTCACCATCGGAATCACGCCGTTGGCAATATCAGCTTCTGCGATGTATATGGGATATCTCCCATTGTCATTCCACTCGGTCCATCCCCCTTCACCTGGAAGCCCAACAAGATATTCATAGTGGAAATCAAGAGTCACCGGCAGCCCGAATACGGGAGAATCCGACCACGAGTTGGTGTAGCTCACGTTTCCCAGTCCCACCAAAAATCGTGCGGGCCGTCCCAGCTTTGTGGCAATCTGCGCCGCAATGCTGTCGCCGTTCAGGTCACTGGTGCCCGTATCCCTGGCACTGCCCGTACCCGTATCCTCTGCACTGCCCGTACCCGTGTCCTCTGC